>JBFFEL010000128.1:0-11620 GCA_041558875.1 Anaerolineales bacterium | reverse complement strand
TTGCCGCTTAGAGAGAACAAGGATTGATCGAATTCGTATTGGTCACGCGCCCGGCAAGATATATGAAATTCCATGCTTGGTAATGCCTTTGATGGTGAGAATGATCTGGATATCAAGGATAAGTTCTGCATCATTATATCGTACCCAGGTTGATCCCATGCGCTTGGATACTATCGATGTTTATATTGGGAACAGCTTGCCTGAATTATTTACTTCTTTTCTTCCCAGATTTTCCCCCAATGAACTAAGAAATTGAGGCTGATAATTGCTGAACAAGTTTCAGATCATATATTGCCCCGCATTCCTTGAAAATATTTAATGCGATTTGAAGATCCATATCTGCATCTTCACGCTTTCCAATGTTTTCCAATAATATGCCTCGATGATAGTATGTCCTGCCAAGTTCCAAACGGCTCCCAATGCTTTCAAGCATTTTGATTGATGCATTGTATGCCAAATGAGAATCCCCATAGTCTTTGACTATTGCAGTAATTTGACCCTTCATTCGCAGAGCAATTCCATGGGAATGGTCCATTTCACTTTCACTGACAACCCGCAAATGCTCATCAACTACAGATCTTGCCTCAGCTACTCTCCCGGCTCCCAATAATGCCAAAGGCAAGATATTGAAAATGTGGCCCTTGGCAGCAAGGTTCTCGCCACCTTCATAAATCAATTTACCCTCCTCGCATACCTGGAGAGCTTTATCCCATTCTTTTTGATTCACCAACAAACTGGCATACGCATATCTGCTCCAGCATTGCATGAAATCCTGGTCCAATTCATCAGCTTGGGAGACAGCAATCCGAGCATTTTCTTCAGCTTCTTCCATTAAGTCCATAGCAACCTGAACCTTACTTAGATTGGACCGAATTAATATCGCTAGTCGATTTTCCCCAATCTGTTCAACCAGGTTGAGAGCAGATTGACCAACAGACAATGCTTCGTTCAACTGGCCAAGTCCGTATAGGATCTCGGCCTGGGTGAATTTTCCCCAGGCAACACGATCTAGAGCACCAATTTTCTTTCCGATCTCTCTATCGTTGTTAGAATACTCGAGTCCATCGTTCCATCTACCCTTGGTAACAGCATTTTCTGCCAGAAACTCGTTTCCCACTGCGATCCATGATGGATCATCATTCTTTTCACCTAAAGTTAGGCATTCATTCGCCCAATAATCACTCCGCTTAAATTCCAAAATGTGCTGGTAGGATCCAGCAAGAAACGAAAATATCTGGCATTTAATTTGGTATTTGTCAGATGAGGTGAGTAGCTCCAGCGCGGTCTCAAATGCGTTGATTGCCTGACGGTGTTGAGCCTGATAATGGTAGTAGCGACCGATCCAGGTCAGTGTTTCTGCATATTCATCGCTATGGATCTCTGGATTCAAACCTTCTTTCGCCGATTGTAAGAAATCGAGACCGCGTGCATCGCCAACGCTCGCATAAGATTCACCGATTTTCATCTTAATCTTTGCTTTTTCTTCCCCGTGTTTCACAATTGACATCGCATGATTGAAATTCTCAATTGCTTCATTTGATAAACCCTGTGCCAAATACAGATCACCAATTGTCAGATAAATTTCACTCAACTCCTCCAGTTGATCCAGTTCCATCGCGGCTTCAGCAGCTTGAAGGTAATAGCTCAATGCTTCCTCATTGGCATATAAAGATTGAGCCTGTTCTCCAGCGCGAATTGCATATTCCATACCTTTATCGAGATCACCACCTTGAAGGAAATGGTATGCTAAATCAGGTAGATAGCTATTAATCTTATTTTCAGAAATATTTTTTTCTATCCCCTGTGCAATCTTTTTGTGAAATCGGCGCTGTCGGATCGAATTCATCTCTCCATACAATGTTTCACGGATTTTATCGTGGGTGAAACTGAATGCTTCACCTTCTAAACTTCGGATGAGCTGGGCATCCAAACCCTCGTCCAAGGCCTCAAGCAGAAGGTCTTCTCGAAAATAATCCCTACCACCATTTTCCGAATTGATCATCAACAACTCTTGGAAGTCAAAAACTTTTCCCAAAACTGCAGCTTGTTGGAGAACAGCAATGCTTTCCATACTCAGTCGATTCAGACGTCGACCAATGGCTTCTTTTATGCTTTGCGGAATTGCCAAATCTTCGATATTGCCCCGCTGCCACTCTAGGTTTTCACGGTAGATTTGGCCAGAGTCAATTAACGCTTTAACAACCTCCTCAATAAAAAAGGGATTCCCCTCAGTTTCCTGATAAATCGCTTCGGTAAATTCTGGCGAAACCTCGTCTTGCTCGAACATGCTTGCCAGGAGCTGCCCGCAATCTTCTTTTGTCAAACGCCCCAACTGGATGCGAGTTACTATCCTTTCTCGATTCCAATCCACTAAAGCAGTTGAAAGCGGGTGAGTACGATCGAGTTCAATCTCGCGGTATCCACCCATCAATAAAACTCCCTCATCCCGCAATCTGCGCAAGAGATAATGGATCAGTGATAATGTTCCCTTATCAGCCCAATGCAAGTCGTCCAGGAAAATTATCAGCCCCCTGTCAACTGCTAAATCGCTCAAAAAGCGTGCAAAATGGTCGAACATACGGATCCGTTCCTGCTCTGAGGATAGAGCTGGATTTGGCTCTATTGGACCTAACTTATTCACTATCTCAGGTGCCAGCTTTGCCAGCTCAGGTGCAATTTCCCCCATTTGATTCTGCAGCTGATCTGGTGTTTGACCTCGAATCCAATCTCGCAATGCTTCCGCGATTGGTAAATACGGAACCCTTGCCTCGTTTTCATAGCATCCACCTCGAAGCACCTTACCACCATGCAATTGGGCATAAGAGACCAACTCATTTGCCAGCCTAGTTTTACCGACTCCGGGCTCACCTGAGATCAAAACCAGCTGGGCATTTCCTTGCTGAGCTTGACGCCATAATTGGCGCAGTGATTTCAGTTCTGCTTGTCGACCAACAATCTTTCCCTGAATGATCTGCTGAAGTAATGTAATTTCACCAGCTGCTACCAAATCCCCGTCAGATTTTGATAAATCTGATAGCATGGATAAAACCTGTTCAGCCGAAGATGGACGGTCCTCCAGGTTCTTGCTCATTAATCTTAATACCAGTTCGTTCAACTCAGGGCTGATCGCTTTGTTGTATGTACGCGGCGGGACCACCGGAGCATGCAAATGCTGTGAGATCACTGCCAGTGCATCGCCTTCAGTAAATGGTAATCGTCCTGCTGCCATTTCATAAAGCATCACCCCCAACGAATATAGGTCTGTTCGCGCATCAACATCCATCCCCAGAGCCTGTTCCGGGGCCAGGTAAGATGCAGTACCGGCCAGCGCGCCTTCTGCTGACAAGCGCGAGGACATTGAACGCGCCAGCCCAAAATCCATCAACTTGATCTGATCCTCCACCAGGATTACATTCTCTGGCTTCAAGTCACGGTGGATCACGCCATGCTGGTGAGCATGGGACAGCGCTCCACACAGCTGTTCAAAATATTCCAGGATATGATCAAGATCTCTGTCGGATTGCTCCCGCAAAGAAATACCTTGAAGGAGCTCCATGATGATAAACATCGATTCATCGAATTCGACGACATCATAAACTGTAACAATATTTGGATGACTCAATCCCGCCGCAGCCCGAGCTTCCTCCAGGAGGCGTATTTGGCTATCTGCACTCAACCCTTCGTCTGATAAGACTTTTATGGCTACCTCGCGCTCCAATAAGGTATCGAAGGCCCGGTAGACTATCCCCATGCCTCCCTTCCCCAATTCGGAATCAATCCGGTAGCGATCTAAGATCATTAACCCAATCATTTCAATTCCGCCCTATTATATCTTTATTATTCGCCCGAAAAAATTGAACCGCTTGAAGTGGTATATTAAGTATGAATAATTGGTATATTTCTGTCTAATGAATAAGCCAAGATTTGAATCCAGGAGGGTTCTTCTAGATGAGTGTACTGCCTATTCCCCTTGACCAGCTTTACCAGATCACTGACCCAGACCAATTTAAGTTTGAAACGACTACCGAGGTTGATGAGCTCACCGAAATTATTGGCCAGCCTCGCGCGGTTGAAGCTGTTCGTTTTGCTACAGGGATGCGAAGCAGTGGGTATAACATATTCGCCCTGGGTCCATCAGGAACCGGAAAAAGGACGTTAGTGACGAATCAATTTCAGGATGCTGCGCAGGATGAAAAGACCCCCCCTGATTGGATTTACGTGCACAATTTCGCTCAGGATCATAAACCGAAGGCGATTCAGCTTCCGCCTGGAAAGGGCTCAAAATTTCAAGCAGATATGGATCAATTTGGAGAAGAATTGCGCAACTCCCTCTCAGCTGCTTTTGAGAGTGATGAGTACCGCACCCGCCGTAGGATGGTTGAAAGCGAGATTGAGGAACGCCAGGAGGCAGCCTTTGAAGAACTGCAAGCCAAAGCGAGTCAGAGCAACTTTGCCCTTTTGCGCACACCCGCTGGACTGGTCTTTGCCCCTGTGAAAGATGGTGAAGTTATTCCACCAGACGATTTTAAACAGATTCCAGATGAGATCCGCAATGAGATGGAGGAAAAAGTTCAATCTCTCCAGAAAGAGCTTCAGGTCTTGCTGCAACAATTACCCGTCTGGCAGCGAGAGCTGCGCAGCAATCTCCGCGAATTAAATCATGAGATCACCGAAGTTGCCGTTACCAGCATCCTCGATGAATTGAAGACCGATTATAACGATTTTCCTCAAGTACTCGAATACCTGGAGGCAGTCCAGAAAGATATCGTAGATAATGCTAACCGCTTCTTAGCAGCCGATGAAGAGAGCGAGAAACAAGCAGACGGTTCTCAAGTCTCCCCCGCAACCCAGCGAGGAGCAACCAGTACTTCGCTAATGCGGAGGTATGAAGTCAATTTGTTAGTGGACAACCAGAATTTGCAGGGTGCTCCCGTCATCATCGAGGAAAATCCCACCTATCAAAACCTGATCGGGCGTGTGGAGCAAATGGCCCGCATGGGGGCACTATTAACCAATTTCACCTTGATCAAACCAGGTTCCTTGCACCAGGCAAATGGCGGTTATCTTGTTCTGGATGCACGCAAGGTCTTGCTCCAACCTTACGCATGGGAGGCATTAAAGCGCACTTTGGAGACTCAGCAAGTCCGGATCGAATCGCCTGGAGAAATGTTGGGTATGCTGAGCACGGTGTCATTAGAACCAGAGCCAATCCCTTTGAACGTGAAGGTCGCCTTGCTTGGGGACCGAATGCTTTATTATCTCTTATCTCAATCTGATCCGGTATTCAGTGAGCTGTTTAAAGTACAGGCGGATTTTGCCGAAGAGGTCCCTCGCACACCTGAAAATCAAGCGCTTTACGCCCGCATGATTGCGACACTGGCCCGCCAAAATGAAATGCGACCCTTGGACCGGGAAGCGGTGGCTAGAGTGATCGAGCACTGCGCCCGGGTCGTTGGTGATTCCCAGCGTTTGACCATTCAAGTCAACCATATCGCTGACCTGCTGATTGAGGCAGATTATTTTGCCAGTGATAACGGGAACAATCACATTCACGCTGAGGATATCCAAAAAGCAATTGATTCGCGCATCTATCGAGCTGACCGGGTCAGGGAACGCTATCAGGAGAATATTCTGCGGGAAACGATCATGATTTCCACCGAAGGCACCAAGGTGGGTCAAATCAATGGTCTTTCCGTGATCCAGCTGGGAGATTTCCCTTTCGGATTCCCCAGTCGGATCACCGCTAGCGTTCGACAAGGGAAAGGTGATGTGATCAATATTGAGCGTGAAGTTGAGCTTAGTGGGCCAATTCACTCAAAAGGTGTTTTGATCCTGGCCGGATTCCTGGGCCAGCGATACGCTTCAGATAAACCACTATCGTTGTCAGCTAGTCTGGTCTTCGAGCAATCATATAGTGGTGTCGAAGGGGATAGCGCCTCCTCAGCAGAGCTTTATGCCTTGTTATCAGCAATTGCAGGTGTTCCGATCAACCAATCCCTGGCGGTAACCGGTTCAGTTAACCAACATGGTCAGGTGCAGGCTATAGGCGGGGTAAATGAAAAGATTGAGGGATTCTTCGATATTTGTAATGAACGTGGCCTGACCGGCGATCAGGGGGTGCTGGTTCCAGCTGCGAATGTAAAACACCTGATGCTTAACAGGAAGGTCAGGAATGCCGTGGCGGAAGGAAAATTCAATATCTACGCCATCACGAATATAGATGAGGGCATTGAGCTGCTCACGGGCATTCCAATGGGCAAACCTGACTCAGAAGGGGTTTATCCTCCAGAAACGATCAGTGGAAAAGTTCAGCGGCGCATAGAAAAATTATCCAAAATAAAGGATTCGAGCAATGAAGATGAAGCGGAGAAGAACTGATGAGTTCCGCAGACAGGTTGAACGAAATTCGCAGGATATTGATCGCCCTTGATGCTTCTCCAGCAAGTCAGGCCGCATTAGACCTGGCCGCTGAGCTGGCGATACGCTACCAGGCAGAGTTGATTGGTGTCTTTGTAGAAGATATTAATTTGCTGAGATCTGCTGACATTCCCTTCACAGAAGAAGTAGGCACATATTCTGCCACTTCTCGCCAAATAGACAGCTCCCACATCGAACGGGAACTAAAGGCTCATGCGCGCAGAGTTGAACAGCTTTTGTCATCTATCGCCAGGAAAGCGAATCTGCGCTGGTCTTTTCGCAGCTCCCGTGGTCTGGTCCCCAGCGAGTTGATGGCCGCGGCATCGGATTCGGATCTAATCATCTTGGGTAAAACTGGTTGGTCAGGTCGCAACCAGATCGGTTCGACTGCCCGGGAAGTGGCAGTCGAATCTCCTATCCAATCGCTTATTCTGATGCACAAAGTACGACCCGGAACCCCGGTTATGGTTCTTTACGATGGATCAGATGGCAGCAGAAACGCATTGATTGCCGCTCGCAGGATTATTCACCCGGAGAGCACTTTGACCGTTCTGATCAATGCAGAGGGAAGAGAGGCTGCGCAAAAGATGGAGAAAGATGTACGAAAAACCCTTGAAAGTGATGATTTAAGCATAAATTTTCGTTGGGTTGCGGATGTTCATGGTGATCGAATCTCCCAGTTGGCCATGATTTCAAATTGTGATGTTGTAGTAATGCCTGCCCAGAGTGAACAATTCGACCCAAAAACCCTGGTCGAAATGCTTGATAAGGCCGATTGCGCCGTATTGCTGGTTCGATGAACTATCCAAACACGATAATTGTCATAATTAATTCTCGGGAGAGCTACTCATGATATATTCAACATTGATCACTGTTCCAGAATTATTCTCAGTGCTTGACGATCCAGATCTGGCGATCATCGATTGCCGATTCTCACTCACAGAAACAGATTATGGGCGACAAGCTTACCTGGAAGCTCATATCCCGGGAGCTGTATATGCTCACCTGGACGAAGACTTAAGCTCAACAGTGATTGAGGGAATAACAGGCCGGCATCCTTTACCATCAATTGAGTCGTTCACCGATAAACTGAGCGACTGGGGTATCAGTTCATCGGTACAAGTTGTGGCTTATGATGATGTCGGGGGAGGCTTAGCTGCCTCTCGGTTGTGGTGGCTGCTGCAGTGGTTTGGACATTACTCGGTTGCCGTATTAGATGGGGGCTGGCAGGCATGGTTGAAATCCGGGGGCGAAGTCCGGAGTGGTCCAGAGAAGCGTGCTTCCAGATTGTTCATCCCCAGGATTCGCCAGCGTCGAGTGGTCGATGCTGATGAAATCATGACAAAACTGGATGATCCAGACCTGCTCATTATCGATTCGAGAGCAAAAGAAAGGTTTACTGGTGAAGAAGAGCCGATCGATCCTGTCGCTGGGCACATTCCTGGTGCCAAACTATCACCCCACCTTAAGGTCCTTACCCCCGACGGAAATTTTCAACCGAAAGATGAATTACGCCGACATTTCCAAGTTTTACTTAGTGATAAGTCAGCTCGGCAAGCAGTTTTCTACTGTGGTTCCGGGGTGACTGCGGCTCAAAACGTATTGGCCGTGGCATATGCTGGATTGGGTGATGCAAGGCTTTATGCTGGCTCCTGGAGTGAGTGGATCACTGATCCCAGCCGACCTATCGCTACAGGTCTGGATTAAACAAGAAACTACCAAGTAGCAAAAATACTAAAGCTGGGTATCAGAATCTTATTATAGTAGTATCGCTTTATGGGTGCTGTACTAAGAGGTGACTTCTTTATTTGGATTGGTGGTAGGCTCCAGAACTGTCTGACGCAAGAAGGAATGGAAAGCACTCTGGCGTCTTTTAACCACGATCACCGTCACCTTGGCGCGATTGGCGACCTGATCGGCGATATTTCCCACCAGCAAATTCCTGAAGAGAGGTTCGTCCGCAGCTCCAATAACTATCAGATCGCACTCGCAGTTTTCAGCGCTTTCCAGGATGGTATCTAACACGCTGGTCCCTTCGATGATATTGCGCTCAATATTTGGATAATCAATCCCCTCCGTTGCATAATCAAAAATCTGATCTGTGCGGATTCTTTCTCTAGTGCCTGAACCAGTGGGGACGATATGCATCAGAATCACCTTGGCGGGTCCTTCCTCGCCCATTCTCGCCATTTGAACCGCAGCACGAACCACTCGCCGGCTGTTAGGGCCACCAGACACTGGCACAAAGATGGAGCGGATGGGGCGCTGTTCGCGGTAACGAACAAGGGCGATGTCGCAAGGAGGGTCATCCACAATGGGATCGATCACCGAACCGTACAGCCTACCAGCAGTATTCGTATAACCCGGCCAACCCAATATGATCAGATCGGAAGCATTCTCCACGGCTGTCTTCCGCACCGCATCATCGACCTTACGACCTAGCCGAATCATGGTGTGCACTGGGACATCCCATTCCTTGGCCTGTTCAATTACTGTCTCAAGATAGGGTCTGCCATGTTTGAGCTGAGTGCGCCCATCACCAAGCGTGAGCTGGTAAGGGACCCTGACCACATGAAGTGCCAAGATTTCACCTTCATTCGCCCTGGCTAAAATGCTGCCGATCCTGCCCAATATGCGGGCCTGCTCCTGGGTGGCAACCGGGATGAGGACAGAGTACTGGCGGCTGACGAGAACTTCTTCGAGTAGAATCTCTTTCGGTTTTTCGATCTCTTCGATCCTGGAGAAGTAGGTGTAATAGGCCAGCAACCCGACCACGATCCAGCCAATCGCGACATACCAGGCAATCTGGCTGAAAGTGAACAAATAAATCGCCAGCAAAGCATTAATCACAATCCCTAAGATTGGAATGATTGGGAAAAACGGCACCCGAAATCCGCGGTCCAAATCAGGCAATTTTAGCCGCAGGCGCATCACAACCACATTGACCTGCAGAAATAACAACAGGAACAAAATACCGGCCGCGGCAGCCACATCCTCAATCGGCAGCAGCCAGGATATCAGCAACATAAACCCACCGGAGATGATCACCGCCCAGTGCGGAGTCAGCCGCCTGGGGTGGACCTGGGACAACAAATGCGGGAGGTTGTGATCACGGCCCATGGCAAATGAGACCCGGGAAGAGGAATATGTGGTGGCATTTAATGCAGACATGGTTGAGACCAGGCCGCTGATCAGCAGCACCATGGCCCCGATTCCTAGGGGGAACGTTTGCCTGGCTGTCTCCACGACAGCAACCTCCTTTTGCAGACCAAGGTACTCATATACCTTCATCCCCTCCGGCGGCACTGTTGCCCCCAAGGCGACGATCGAGACCAGCAAGTAAATGGTCACCGCCACACCAATGGCCAGGAAAATCGCCCGCGGGATATTTCGCTTGGGGTTGATCACCTCCTCGCCAGATTGAACGATGATCTCATACCCCTCAAAGGCCACAAAAGTCACTCCCATTGCAGCAAAGACAGCAATAAGACCATTCGGCAAGAAATCACCGGAAATCTGCTGCCACCCATCCGTTTGCAGCATGACAATCAGACCAAATAAAACGAATAATCCCAGGATAAAGATTTTTGCCAACGTTACTACATTACCGATCGTGCCAGTTTCGGAGGCCCCCAAATAATTAATGAAAGTAAAAATGGCGATGATCAAGGTCATGAAAATCAGGGTCATTTGCTCAATCGATAAACCAAAGGTCGGTAACCCCGAGATGACCCATATCTCGCTTGAAAATCTGCCAAAACCAAGGGCATAGAGGGCGCCAGCTGAAGCCGCGGCAGACCAGCTCATCCAGCCCGCCAAGAATCCCTGCGCCCCTCCTAGCCCTTCTTTAACCCAGAGATAGCTCCCGCCGGCTTCAGGATATGCTGATCCTAGCTCCGCATAAGACATGGCAGTAAAGGAAGTCGTGATGCCGTTCAATGCGAAGGCGAGGATCAATGCCGGTCCAGCGACCCCTGCGGCAATCCCCGTCAGGACAAAAATACCAGCCCCAATCATGCCCCCGATTCCGATCATGGTGATGGTGAATAAATTTAAATTCCGGCTGAGCGTTACCCCGGTCGAAAAACTGGGCTCAGCACTATGGTTCGTATCGGTCATTCACAATCCCTTCACATCAATGTTAATCAATGAATTTTACCCTACAAACTGGTAAAAACTTTAGCCACTCGCAGCAAATCAAACAGCTTGGAATAGGCCATGTTTTGCAGGAAAAGAATCTAAATTGAAGTAAAGATGGACTGGTTTGGAATAACAGTCAGTCTTTGATCAAAGTCAGGTCACCCCATGTGGTTGGATCGCTAAGGGTGCGGATCGGGACGTAAGAAACCATACTCTGTTGGACGTTTTGGTTTTTATCATCGTTATCAGAAATGGACAATGCAAACCCGAAATGCTGCCCATGTGATGGGCTCACGGAGAATATGGACCAGGGGATCGCTACTTCCACAACGTAACCATCGTCGCGGGCTCGAGCAGCTGTAATTACTTCTCCACGCTTCCCTTCAGAAGATTTTGGAAACCAAAGATAAGCCTCCACATTCTCATTCGGATTTGGTGATCCGGGTGATATTCCAAGTTGGAAATCATCTCCGTTTAAGGTGCCAAGGTAATAATCTGTGGGGACATTTGTGTCCAAGAGAATATCCAAGCTGTCCCCTTTGAACAGATCAGCTCCTTTCGCATTCTGGACATATCTTTCATCGATCACCCTGATGCCTAAATAAAGGTTCTTATCATCCCAACCGATCATCGCCCGGCCAGACAGGTCGTCTACGCCGGAATGGTTGCTCTTTCCGAAAACAACATTCTCAACCAGGTAGCGGTCTTGTTTCCATTCCCCCAAGCGACCATCGATCTGGGGTGGATTTGTAAAAGAAAATGCATTCATACTGAATTTCGGTCGTTTGTCTGGCCCGGCATATGATTTGGTCGGCGTGGCAGTGGGCAAAGGAGTCGCGGTTGGTGGTAACAGTGTGTTTGTTGGAGTTAGGGATGGCAGCTGTCCCATTTGGGTGGGAGTGGGACTGTTCCAAGGAGGTAATGATGTCTGTGTTGGAAAAATGACTGCACCTTGAGTTACCGTGGGATTGAATACCGCGGTCATAGTCAGATCTGGGGTGGGAAACACGATCGGCGTCGGCGATGAAACGAACGGGAAGTTGCAGGCCAGTGAAGTTATTAT
>JBFFEL010000127.1:0-11794 GCA_041558875.1 Anaerolineales bacterium | reverse complement strand
TTCCCTAGGGAGATGGTCTGGCGGCAACCCTTCCCGGGACCTGGTTTGGCTGTGCGTTGTCTGGGGGAGGTTACAAAGGATAGGCTGGCACGCTTGCGCGCGGCTGATGAAATCCTGCGCACTGAATTGGCAGACGCAGGTTTATTGATCATGGAATCACAAGAAGACGGGATCAAAGGGACCGCTCAAGCCTTTGCCGTACTGCTTCCAGTGCGTTCGGTCGGGGTTATGGGCGATCAACGGACATACCAGGAAGCCATCGCCTTACGGGCCGTCACGACTGAAGATTTCATGACTGCTGATTGGGCGCGTCTCCCCCACGAATTGTTGGCTCGGATTGCCAACAGGATCGTCAATGAGGTCCAGGGAGTGAACCGGGTAGTCTACGATATCACCAGCAAGCCACCAGCCACAATCGAGTGGGAATAACCTCTCGTCCATTTTGTTCTCATGATCATGTGCTAAAATTCGGCTATGTCCCTCCCTCCACGCAGGGTTGTCTTGACCCTGATTTGGATTCTCATCCTGATATTGGGTGCTGCCAACAATCCGTCGAATGCTCAAGAGGGGAGCCAAGTACGACTGGCACCAATAAATACGGAAGATTTTCCCAGGATTACCAGTTTCTTGGATGTTCGTACACCTGAGGGGGAATTTATTTTTGGTTTGGAAAGACAAAACGTGCGCATCATTGAAGATGGCAGCCAGCTGCCGGTCAATGAATTGGAGCCTTTACGCACAGGTGTCCAATTTGTGCTCGCCGTAAGCCCAGGCCCGGCATTCGATATCCGCGACGTTCAAGGTGTGAGCAGGTATGAATACCTAGCGGAAGCGCTTGTCGGATGGGCAAATTCGCGCGAAGGATCTTCGGTTGATGATTTGAGCATCATTATTGCAGATGGCCCAGAATCGACCCACCTGACCGAGATCGATCGTTGGTCTACCTTGCTAAATTCATACTCGCCTGATGGGTCTGAAACCGGTCCCGATTTTGACTTGCTTGCTCAGTCTTTGGATGTCGCCGCAGATCCAACCACGAATCCTGGTATGGGACGGGCCGTCCTCTTCATCACACCACTTCCCAGTCAGGACGTCTCTCTAGGGTTGCAGAGCCTTGCTGCTCGAGCCAACCAGCAAGGGGTAAAGATTTTCATCTGGATGGTTGCTTCATCAGAGCTGTTCTCATCTCAAGAAGCACAGCAGCTGGCGCAGCTTGCCGACCAATCCGGTGGCAGGTTGTTTGCATATTCTGGACAGGAGCCGATCCCTTCCCCTGAGGATTTCCTCGAAGGGATGCGCAACGCTTACTTCCTGGCCTACGATTCGCAGATTATCACCAGCGGCCCTCACCAGGTTAGTGCTGAAGTAAATTTTGCGGGACAAAAAATTACCTCCCCGGTGCAAGAATTTGATCTGGAAGTATTGCCACCCAGTATCACCTTTGTCTCCCCCCCAATGGAGATCGAACGGGTGAATACAGAGCAGGAAGGTGATCCCGATCTCCTAACTCCGGAATCTCAAAACCTGGAAGTGCTGGTAGAGTTCCCTGATGGTCATGTCCGTCAATTGAGCAGAACAACCCTCTATATCAATGGGCAGGAATACGAATCTAATTTCACTGAACCCTTCAATCAATTTACCTGGGATTTGCAGGAATATTCCTCGAGTGCGGAATACATTCTAGAGACGGAAGTCGAAGATGTAATGGGAATGTCCGCCAGGAGTCTCGAAACATCGGTTCTGGTTACCGTGGGCTCTTCTTCACCGAACCCACTGAGAATTATCTCCCAGAACCGGGCAATTATTGCCGGGATTGTGGTCGCAGTCTCTGGAGCGATCTTGTTATTCGTCTTAGTTCTCGGTGGGCGGCTGCGACCGGGATTCTTGAGAGAGTATCGACGTCGCAGCAAGGTTTCCGATCCTGTGACGCAACCAGTTCAGTTTATCCAGGAACAACCGGCTCCACAACGCGCCACCTGGATTAATCGTTTTCGTTGGCCGAGAGGCCGCATCTCATCAACACACTACGCCCAATTCGTCCCATTAACGGATGCGAGCCAGGAAGAGACCATTCCCCCGCTCGTGATCTCAAGTGAGAAAGCTACTTTTGGGAGTAATTTTGGGCAGGTCGACCACCTCGTCGAGGACGGTTCAGTTGAAGAACTCCATGCTCGATTGACACGCGAGTCGCGAGGTGTATTCCGGCTGTCAGATGAAGGATCGGTAGCTGGAACGTGGGTCAATTATGCCCCGATAAACACTGAAGGAATTATCCTTGAACAAGGGGATTTGGTTCATATCGGACGGGTAGGATTTCGTTTTATCATGCGTAATCCACGCCGGGTGCGCAAACCTGTGCGTAAGCTGGATGGTGATAAATCATGATCCCGATAGAAAGTGCTCATTTTCCGGTATTCGCTGCCACAGATCCAGGCAGGGTGGGAAAGAACAATGAAGACAACTTCGCAGTTTCTGCATACCAGGTTGGTGAGTCAGATCCAACACGCTCAATTGTTGCCATTATAGCGGATGGGGTTGGTGGTCACCAGGCAGGGGAAGTCGCCTCTTCCCTGGCCGTTGAAATGATCAGTCATATCATCGCCGAGAGTGACGCCAGCCAACCGCTGGCCGCCTTGGAAGAGGGATTCTTCCAGGCGAACGAAGCGATATATTCCCAAGCGACAATCAGTCCCTCGAATGCTGGTATGAGCACGACTGCGGCCTGTGCCTGGGTGATTGGTGACCGGCTCTACCTGGCTTCGGTTGGAGATTCTCGTGTTTATCTCAAACGGGGGGATCGGTTGATCCAGCTGACTACCGACCATACCTGGGTGCAAGAGGCGATGGAATCCGGAATACTATCCCCGGAACAAGCACAGTCGCATCCCAACGCCCATCTGATCCGCCGTTATCTTGGTTCCAAACAGCCGGTTATTTCCGATTTCCGGATTAGGTTGAACCCAGGAGAAAGTGATAAACAGGCTGTCGCAAACCAGGGTATGAAGCTGGAACCAGGTGATTTTATCTTGTTATGCAGTGATGGGCTGACAGATCTGGTCTCGGATGATGAAATTAATGCCGCACTTGGAGACCAGCCATTGCCTGAAATTCTGGAAGGTTTGATCGACAAGGCAAATGCGGAGGGGGGGCATGATAATATCACTGTCATTGGAATTCAATTTCCAGAAGAAGAACTGGTAGTAAGCGCACCAAAGTCTCGATCTCGCCTTTGGCTCATGCTCCTTCTCATTGCAGTCTTAGCTGTGGTTCTTTATGCTGGGTGGTACTTTCAATCCATTATCTGGGGGGAGGAAGCCCCGACAGCCACGATTGAGCAGGGTGGGACCGCTGTGTTAAGCTCACCCGTGCCGACATTGACTGCCATGCCGCCGACAGCGACCCAAACGGCTTCCCAAGTTGCGGGAGTAGCTACTACTTCGCCCGAACCTTCGTTGAGTCCCCCTGCTGAAACCAGCATCCCCGCTACTTATACTCCCTGGCCCACCTCTACGACTGCGCCGTAAACAAAAATATCTCTTGATTATTGTTAGCCAATAGTAAACATGATCCCCTCCTTGGTGAGGGGCTATAGGATACATTCACAATTTTATGGGAGGGGGGCGTAATATACCTGGTTTCCGATAGCCAGGAAAATTGTACGGCTGTTGCGATCAACGGTAAACGCGGACGTCGATCCTTCTGGCAGACTCTCTTGAGATCGGAACTGTCGGTCAAGAGTCAGCCGGACGCTGAAGCGGTAAATGGCGTTGGAACTTGGATCAAGCAGGTAAATGGTAGGTTCCGGTGGGGGGGAAAATTGAAGTTCGGAGAAGAAGGCATCCTCTATAAATGGACCGCTTTGCCGTCCGGGACGAGGGTCTGTGAAAATCTCAGGGATTTTGCAGCGGGTTGGTGAGGTCGCCAGGGCGCTGTAAACGCAGGTCGTAAAGTGACCATCTTCGTGCAGCAAGTAAAGATCGTTCTGATTCACTGCGATATCAATCACATCCTGCATGGGGGGAATTTGTTGATCAAAGAACAGCCTTGGAGCTTGAGAAACATCCATCCCCCGGTAGATCCAGACCGCATTTATTTGAGGATCGAGGACATAGAGGTCATTTCCATCGATAGTGATACCCTGCGGGGTTCCCCAGTTGATGTCAGGTGGTTCCATGGGGGAAGCCAGGGGAGTGGCGCCAGGGATGCAGTAAAACAAATTTCCATTGGCATCGATTCCGACAATCGCGGCCTGCAAATCATTGCCAAACGGCATTGGGACGATATCAACCAGAGCCCCGACGATATATCCCCCAGAAGGACCAGGTCCACACTGGAAGGTGGTATCCAGCGTATAACCTTCATCAGTCAGAATTGCTCGTTCGACCACGCCATCCGTAGCATTAAGCATGTAGAGATCGTCATCTCTGGATACGATCCGGATTATTTGCGCTGATTCATCGAGCTGGTCGACGATGGCCGGTCTAAAATCTAGCCTCTCGATGCTGTTCAAATCATCCACGGTACCTTGAGCTCGCTGACGCAGCTCCTCCGATTCCTCAGTAGTCAGGTAAACTTCCGCATTGTCCAGGTGCAGCAGTGTGGTTTCCCAGGCCAATCTTTGCTCATTGGGCTCAGTCTTCGTTTCAGCCAGCTGGGCCGCCTGGAGAGCTGAAGTGATGTGGATATTGTATTGTTCTTCCCTGCCCCGCTGGAAGTAGACGACTGCAGCAACCGCCACAATCACCAATGGCACTGCAATTGCCGTGAAAGCCATTGTGGACGGCGGCAAGGTAAAGATACTTGAGTCAGGAAGGATTCCCTTCAGGAAGGCAACCAGCCCGGCATATATTTTCACCAGGTAGCCTGTTGCTTTCCTTCCGCTGAGTGAAGACTCTTTTTTGGGAGTGGCTGTAGGCTGTGGGGTGGATTGAGCTCCTGCTGAAGCAGCGACGGCAACTGCAGCTGGGACCTGGGTTTCTGATTCCTCGGCGACTACAATCCCGGATTGTTCTTCAGACTGTGCGGGTTCCACAACTGTTTTTTCATCAGTAATTGAAGCCTCTCCGGTTACTAATGGGGTGACTACTTCTGATTCTCCAACCACCTCGCTCGTCTCAGGGATGGGGGTGATAGGGATTGGAGCGGGACGAGGCTTCTTCGCTGGTCGCAGCAATCTGAATTCTCCCGATCCGCTTTGTGCATGCAGCAAAAATGCATTGAGTTCCGAGCCTGCGCTCGAAAGCAGTTTGCGACGCAGGCTTTCTGGGCCTTGACCGATGAGTTGGGAAAGCGAGTCAGTTGACCAATTGATGGGAGCCGTGATGGAGATAACCGAAGCATCGTTTGCCTGCAGATCTAATTGCGAATATCGCAAGTTTGTGGTGCGGCTCAACCCTAATCCATTCCCGGCTATTTGAAGGTCATGGATATGTTCAATATTTCCGGTGGTTAGCAGGTAGGCATGTGTTAGGCCAGATTGTGCGATCGAGAGACGCTTGTCCCGCAGCACGATCTGGCTTAGGTGACCAACTGCCTGCCTTCCGGTACTGGCGTTTTTGATATTTCGATCCAGTAAATATTGGTTTAGCGATTCAGCAGAGGCGCGCAGGGCAGTGGTTACAGTCCCGGCTGTCTGGTAATAAGAGTTTGCCAGGTGGGTGAGCAGCTGTTCAACTTGTTCTGGAGGCAGGGGTGCATTTCCATCCAGGTGGAGATGCAAAACTAGCCGATCGCGCTTTCGAAAGCGGGCGACTTTCCTGGGTGGTGAGGCGACATGCAGTCCTGGAACACTGGGCAGTTCTTTCCCGCCAGTCCGCACCAAGGGTAGAATGAGAAGGTCGATCGAATCGCCCATATTAATCCGCCGTCATTGTAACCGTTAATTAATAATCATGGACAGGGTCATGGAGATAGTGGCGTGCAAGACGTATGCCGTTGGATTTGGTGAAATTGGTTTTGTCCGGTGATGCAATTTCACCACCTTACGGGTCTAGGAATTCCCATCCCGCCAATCCGCACATTTTCAGGACTATCTGTCCAAACTCCTGGTATTTTGGTCCCACATTTGAAACAGGTTCCCTCACCTGTCAGGCGATAGCTCTGAATCACATAGCTGTAGCGTTCAATTAAGTGCGTACCGCAATTTGGGCAGATCGTGTGCTCATATTCCTTTGTTCGCCCTGGGATATTGCCGGCATAAACATAATTGAGCCCCGCTTCCTGACCTATTTCGGCCGCGCGGACCAGGGTGTCTATCGAGGTGGAAGGGGGCTCGGTCATCTTATAATCCGGATGGAAGGCGGTTACATGCCAGGGGATATCCCGCGAAATAGAAGCGATAAAATGACCTGCATCCATCAATTCATCCGTGGAGTCATTAAAACCGGGAACTACCAGGGTGACCACCTCAACGAATAACCCAAGCTCATTTGCCAGGCGGATAGAATCGAGCACGTTGTCCAAGACGCCGCCCAATTTGCGATATTGGCGATCCTGCATGGTTTTTAAGTCGATCTTGTAGCCAACCAGGTAGGGCCGAAGATATTCCAGCACCTCTGGGGTCGCATTGCCATTCGAGATATATACGCACTTCAGTCCTTCCTGCTGTGCCAGACGGAAAATGCCCACGGCCCATTCTGAGGTGATCAGCGGCTCATTGTAGGAAGACGCCACCACACCAGCACCTGATCGCACTGCATAAGAGACCAGCTGCTCGGGAGATATTCGCTGGATATAGTTGACGGATACATCTGCAGCAGAATCGCGCATCGTTTGTGATGTAAGCCAATTCTGGCAGTATGAACAATGAAAATCACAGCCCAACATACCAAAAGTGAGTGCATCCGAGCCAGGCAGCATATGGAAGAATGGTTTCTTCTCGATCGGGTCAACCTGCAAAGCAGCCACGTAACCCCAGGGCACTTGAAGTTTTCCATTTTGGTTGAACCGAACTTTGCAGATCCCTCGTTTACCCTCCCTGATCAAACACCGGTGACCGCATGCGGTGCAAGTCACAGCCCCGTCGCCCATCGCTTCGTATAGCTCGCCTTCAATTGTAAGTTGATCGAGTGTCTGTGCTAAATTAGCCATTGCCTTCACTCCAAAAAATCTTGCCACCGATACTGCTTACTGACTAAATCTCCTAGATGGTAATCTGAGGTCTCTCTCAATTATAATCTCTCTATGATCAGTATCGCAATCCAGGCGGGAGGGGAATCGCGCCGCATGGGACATGACAAAGCCCTGATGCCTTTTTTGGGAAGGACGCTCCTGGATCGGGTATTACAGCGTGTTTCGGGCCTGGGAGATGAAATCTTCATCACGACCAATAATCCCAGCAATTACCATGAATTTGGGATACCTTTATACCGGGATGTCCAACCTGGAAAGGGCGCATTGGGGGGATTATTGACTGCGTTGAGTTCTGCCCAAAACCCGTTCCTAATCGTTGTTGCCTGTGATATGCCCTTTGTCAATCCTGATTTGTTGGCATTGGCGCTAGATCACCTGCAGTCGCTCAAAGTAGATGTGGTGATTCCGCAATCAAAGAAGGGTTATGAACCATTTCACGCTGCGTATCGACGAGAAGCTTGTTTACCTGCGGTTCAATCAGCGCTAGATTCTGGAGAGAGGCGGCTAATTTCTTGGTTTTCCGCAGTAGATGTATTCCCCATCGGCGAAGACGTTTTACTTAAATACGATCCCAGGCAGGTTGCATTCTGGAACGTGAACACAGAGACTGATCTTCAGCGAGCTGAGCAATTTGCTCAAGATTTTAGCCTTTAGGGGAATGCTGGATAATCCCCCAATGGAAAATCCATTATCCAAAATCCAACAAACTAATCGAGTATTGGAAGTTCCTAACGCACTAACATAACAGGACAGGGTGCAGCTGAAACCACCTTGTGGCTTTGGCTACCAAGCAGCAGGCTCTTGATATCTCCCTGGCCGCGGGTGCCCATAACGATGAGGTCTATATTGAATGTATCAACTACTCTCAAAATTGATCCAGCAGGGTCGCCGCTAAGAATTTCTTGTTCACAACCTCCGGGGACGTCACCAATCTGCTCAAAAGCTTCATCCAATATCTCTTCAGCTTTCTCTGTCCGCTTCGCAATTACCTGTGATAAGTTTGGTTCTCCAAGGTAGCTCGGTACTTCTTCATATGCGGTTAGTACCCGGAGTTTTCCGCCGGACAATCGAGCGAGATCTCCAGCGAGTTTTGCGGCTTTCATTGAATGATCCGAACCGTCTACAGCCAGTAATATGTTCTCAAACATTCGTGCCTCCTTTACCTTGAAAATATTATAATCTTATTCTCGATAGAGCGATTTCCTTGTTATTTGAAAATTCCAAGCGAACCAGCAGATGGTGATAAACAACCTGGTTACAACACTCCAACGTTGTAACCAGACTTACTCACGAATTAATTGTATTGAAAGGTTTAATACAATCAAGAATGATCCTGAATTGTATAAGTATAGCCATCGGAAATTGGCTGTGTAGCCGCTAAATGGCGCTTGATGTACTGGCCGCAGTTGCTGCCAATTAAGTTCTCTTCAACCTCCCCGATGCTCACGATCACCTGGTAGCCGGCTTGTTTGAGAGCTTCAACAATTTCATAACCGTTTTGCTCAACCTGAGGATCGATGTAAGAGGAGAGATTATTCTCCACAGCCCGGTAGGTTGGATTGAGGGGAGTGATCTTAATCAAGAATTTGTCGGGGTTGAAATAGCGCAGCAGGACAGATGTCTCAACAGGCATGTTATTTGCCAGGGCAAAATTCAATGTGATCTTGCGATCGCCAGGGGCGTAAAATCTCTCGCCATAAGCTTCCATCTCTGCGAAGCTCCATTTCTTGACCGGAATCATCTGGTCGCGCAAACTCTTATCGGTTGTGTGGATCGAGAATTGGAATTGAAAGTGACCACCAGAATAATTGGCATGTTTAATCTGCAGCAGCCGCTCTAAAAATTCCTCACAACCTTTCGGCGCTACAGTAGACAACGAGGGCATCAGTCCTGGGGCGGTATAGCGCCCGGGCAGTTCGTCCAGGACATCAAGAACGTTGGGGTTTAACGTTGGTTCGCCCATGCGCGCGAATTGAATTTTAAACTGTTTGGCAGGGATTACCTTGTCCGGATAACGTTTATTTACCAGAAAATCGATTTGAGCCAGGATTTGATCTTTACTTGGCTTACCTTGGTAGTGACCACCGGCGTCGCACATCGAGCAGCCTATCGGGCAGCCGAACATCGTGGATATCAGCAGCACCCATTTGTCTTCCCTGGGAATAGGTGGTTGAACGGATTCAACGCATTCAATTAATCTATCATCTCCCATGTCGACAACGTACACCATGGCGACATCATCTCTACCAGTGGAAGCAAGAACTTTCACTAAACTATCTCCTTTAATCGCTCATAAATTTTCATGGCGGTTAATATACCATTACCAACGGCGATGGCGGTTTGCCGGTATATTCCATTTACCACATCGCCGACGTAGTACAGCTCGCCCAAACTTTCCAATTGTATGGCCTTTTCAGCAAATTGACCAGAGATAAAATCAAGTTGTGGGTCTCGACCGATCGCCCCAATCAGATAATCGATTTCATACAAGCTGGAACCGTTTGGGGTGCTGCAGTGCAATTCAACCTTCCCCGCTGAAGATCTGGATATCTCTCTTATTTTTGTGTTCTGAAGGTATTCAATCCGGGATTCTTTTTTCGCTCGCTTCCACAAGAGTGGCAAGCAGCTGATTTGGTCTGAGCGATTAAGGACCAAGATATCGTTCTCCGTACCAAGATTCAAAGCGTAATCGAAAGCCGCATCTCCTGCCCCAACAATAGCGATGAGTTGTTCTTTGTGATCAAGCAGGGGGAAAACCTCGTAAAAGACCCGGTCTTGAAGTTCAACCGGGATGTTAATATCGGAAAACTGGCGTGGTTTTGTCCCGCTGGCGATCACCAAGAACCTGGACCTGTAAACCTGATCTTGGGAAGAGACTATGAAAATGTTATCTTGATGGTCAATCTGCCCGATACTGTCTGCTGTGATTCTGATTGAGTAAAATTGTATTTGTTCCTCAAATAATTTCACTAATTTCGGACCTGGAATGCCGCCAGGGAATCCGGGATAATTTTCAACCAGATTCGCGTTGTTAAGCAAGCCACCAATCTGATTGTGCTCGAAGACCAGCGGATCGATCCCATAACGTTTCATCTGCAAGGCAGTTGCCATCCCTCCCGGTCCAGCTCCGATTATGATCACATCTTCAATTTCCACAGGAATCAATTCTCCGGTTGTGCTTGCAAGGCAGCTTGAATTTCGGTCGTTAACACTGGTTTGGCAAAACCATGAGACAAATTCAGCAGGGTTGCCAGATGGTGGTCCTGATTATATGTCGCTGTCCCGTCCACCAGGAAAAATACTTCAAAACCCCGCATGAAAGCTGAACGGGCGGTGGTTTCACAACAAAGATGGGTCATAACCCCCGAAATAACCACCTGGGATACATTCTTCCTTAGCAAAATTTCTTCCAAAGAGGTTTCATGGAAGGCATCATACTGGTTCTTTCGCAAGAGCATCCTATGTGAGTAATCGAATTCTGGGATGATCGCGCTGAGAGGATTTTCAATAGTGATTAAATCCCTCCACCAGGTGCCCATCGATCCTGCATCCTGATCCGAGTTTAAATGTTGGGTGAAAATGACCGGCAGGTTGTTGGCAAAATATGACTCGGCCAGCGCCTTAAGCCCTGGGACGATGGCAGGCGCACTGGGGATGAAGGCGTGCGAAGCTGGCTCAAGAAAATAGGATTGCATGTCCAGCACAAGCAGAGCCGATGATTCTGGCTTGTATGCAGGTGCTCGCCTGAGATTATTCCCAGGCACCTTCTGGATCATCTCATGAGCTTCCTGGCTAATATTCTCAGGTGAGAAATAACGTGTCTTCATTAACAAACCTGCTATACCTCTTATCTGGCTAAGTGATCTGACCTCGAATCATAACAGACATAACGAATTATTATTGAAAATTCGAATATAAACTGTAATGCTTCCGTAAGATGTGTTTGCTAAAATGGCTGTTAAGTGAAGTGTATTATGCGCGTGATAACTGGCTGTGCGAACATGTATTTAAGATTTTCTATTTTATTGCTCATCCTTGGTATTTTGCTCGCGGCATGCAGCTCCGAGCCAGAGCTGGAAGCAGTTCAGACTGCCCCCCAAATACCTGAACCCTCCCCAATGGCAACCGAGCCGGAATCTCCTGAACAAGAGGTGGATTCACCCACTTTTGGTGAAGGAGAATTGTTGGAGATGCTCATCAATGGGGGCGAAGAAGGTATGAATACAGCCCTCGTATCCATTGTGGAGCATGGTGACCAACGCTATGTCAGCGTATTAATTGAATTGATGCGCGCTGCTCAAATAGGATTAATCCGCGGGGTGAATTACCCGGCGCTTGTTGAAGCCTTGGAAGACTTGTCCGGTCAAAACTTTGGAGATGATTGGCCTACCTGGGTGGAATGGTATGGTGGAACGGATTTGCAGCCCCCTCCAGGATTCACCACCTGGAAGGGTCGCCTATTATCACGCATCGATCCGCAATTTGCTGAATTCTTAAAAGACGAACATCCATCTCACCTGCGAGTGGAAGAAATTCAATGGGGCGGCGTCCAAGTCGATGGTATTCCCGCTCTGAGCAATCCTGAAATGATCGCTGTCAGCCAGGCCACCTACCTGGAAGATGATGAACCAGTTTTTGGGATTGTCCTCAATGGGGATGCTCG
>JBFFEL010000126.1:0-11800 GCA_041558875.1 Anaerolineales bacterium | reverse complement strand
TTCTTGCAAATGAGTATATAAAGTCGATTTATTCCTATTCTACTAATTGCAGCCAACTTACTTACTGATTAAGCGGCAAAACCGGACGTGTCCACCCTGTACATCTTGGGTCAAAGTTTCATTGAGTTATATATCTGGGGATTGTTTTATAATTTCTGATCACAGTTCTACTCTCTAAATCTGAAAACTGTTCGACATCCAATCGATTGACTCTGTCCTGGTGAAACGCAAAACAGATTTAGCGGACAGGGATTTGTCTGGCGAAGGTAATAGCCGATTGGCTTATACACAGCAAGAGAAAGTGGTGAAGTAATGCTCTCAGATTTCATGTTGATCTTTGTTTTGATTTTGCTTAACGGATTCTTTGCTGCGGCAGAGATCGCGGTAATTTCTGCCAGGGAAGCCCGTCTGCAAACGCAGGCGGATAGCGGAGATACGCGCGCCGCCAAAGCGCTCAACTTGCAGCGAAAACCAGGGGAGTTTTTAGCCACGGTGCAGGTTGGAATCACCCTGGTAGCTACACTAGCTTCCGCAGTGGGTGGTGTCGAAGCGGCTCGCTGGCTGGCTCCGCTGCTTGCCCAAATTCCAGTATTGGAACCGTACGCTTCCCAAATTGCGCTGGTGGTGGTTGTGCTTGCTATTTCCTACGCTTCTCTATTATTGGGGGAATTAGTACCCAAGCGTCTGGCTATCCGCCAGCCTGAACGATGGGCGATCTCTGTTGCGGGTATTTTCGAAGTTCTTTCTCGTATAGCGACCTGGCCGGTTCGCTTTCTGTTATTTTCTGCGGATCTGGTCATGCGTTTATTGGGCGATGATCCTGCCGATGAAGACAGCACCAGCCCGGAAGAAATTGAGTTTCTGGTGCACCGTGGTACTGCCCAGGGCATCTTTCTACCCATTCAGGAACGCATGATCGCCCGCGTTTTCGATTATGCCAGGCGCTCCACCCGGGATGTGATGACCCCCCGCACGAAGATCGTTGCCCTGGAGGCAGATACCTCACTGCAGGAGGCTTTGCAGGTCGCCAAAGATTCAGGTTATTCGCGCTTCCCGGTTTACCGTGAAAACCTGGATCGAATACTCGGGTATGTGCATGTCAAAGATATATTCTGGGCTCCTCCGGGAACCCGTCTCGATCAAATCACACGTGAAATGGTTTTTATTCCCGAAGCCGCTTCCCTGCCGCAGGCTTCAACGCTGCTCACGCGCGCCAGGCGCTATATGGGTATCGTGTTGGATGAATTCAGCGGCTCAGATGGGCTGGTCACCCTGGAAGATATCATGGAGGTGATTGTCGGCGAGATCGAAGATGAATATGGTCCGGTTGCTGAAATTCCAGAGCGGGGAAAACAAGGCGAATGGTGCCTTTCTGGAGGCTTACTAATTTCCGAAGTTGGCGATTTATTGGATATCACCTTCGATACCGGCGGGGTTTATGCTACCCTGGCTGGATTCATCTTGGCAGAAATGGGCGCTATCCCCCAGGAAGGCGATCGGATTTCTTATCAGGGATACAGCTTCACGGTCGAAACGATGGAGCGTTTCCGCATTAAGACAGTCCGTATCCAGCTTTTGAAGGATGAGGTAGATCACCAAACTGCTAATTCCTGATAAACCCTTCTCCCGTACTTATTACCTCAAGTTGCCATCTCCCCTGCGGATGTCTTTCTGAGGAGCCCTTCTGTACTTCAGGATAAACTACGCGACGAAGAATCTCAGTCCTGGGTGAAGAATCAGCTGAACTATGGAGAGATTCTTCGCTCGTAACTCGCTCAGAATGACGTGATGTCCGGTTGGTAGCAACTTAAGTTTATTATTCTCCTGCAAGGTTGATCAATATTGGTGTCCCGGTTGCATCGGGATTGGATCACGCATAGATAAGGAAAGGCGACATTTTTCCTTAATTAAGATTTCTCATGCATGGTCGAAATTACTATGACCTACTCAAGGTGTGATCCTGGTAGAACTCGAACCCACACCGGCTGATTTTCAATCAAAAGAATAATTGGGGATCTTAATCGGAATCTTTTGATTTCTATATAATCTTTGCTCGATTAATGTAATAATAATCAAGAGCATCAAGATCAGGTCAATGTAACAGGAGTTGAATTCTTCGATGAAGAAGAACATATCAAAGAAAGTTACCCGAAGAGATGTATTGAAGGTAATGGCAGTCCTAGCCAGTGGGATCGCAATGAATCGTGTGGATCGCGAATTAATTACTACCGAAGCAAAAGGCAATGGTTCAAATCTGGCTAATGAAGTTTTCATTCCCCTGATTTCCAATGAAAGCACTAGTTCAAAGAGTAAGGTAGTGCATGTGCAATCACAAAAGGCAACAACCTGGAGCGGGCAAAGCAGGTATTGGGAGTATGTTGACCAGGGTGTGGTTAACGAGATGGTTAAACGAGGCGTGGTGGAGCTTACCGGAGCTTCGAATTCAGCCGACGCGTGGCGAAAACTGCTGCCTGGATACATACCAGGGATGAAGATTGCTATCAAAGTCAATTTCAACAATTGTTGGAATTGCAGCAGCAACAGTGGTGTTATCGACGCCCTGATCCAACCGGTGAATGCCGTCGTAAACGGGTTGCAACAAATTGGCGTGACAAGTGCGGATGTGTGGGTATATGATGCCGTAAGAGCGCTGCCCAATAGATTTGTGAAAGCAGGACTTCCTGGAATAAGCTACTTTGATAAGTATTGTGGGAGCAATGCCGGATTTAGCGACTCGCCGGACGCTTATATCACGTTCAATCCTCCACCCGGCGTAGATATGCCGGCTGAAAAGATCACAGACGTGCTGCTTAATGCCAAATATCTGATTAATATGCCAATAATGAAAGGCGGTCACCCATTGGCAGGGGTGACTTTGGGTTTCAAGAATCACTTTGGCACGATTCATAATTGTAGTGCGCTGCATGATTATGTGGATGCAGTGCATAAGCCTCCTGCCTATAACAGAGATTACAATCCAATGGTGGATTTCTTCAGCAACCCTCACATCGGTGGGAAAACAGTTTTGACTATTGGTGATGCTCTTTTCGCAGCCAAGGATTTCAATGATCCGCCAGAACCTTGGCAAACCTTTGGGGGCAGAGTGCCAAACAGCTTGTTTTTTGCTACAGACCCGGTGGCAATAGATTGTGTGATGCACGACCTGATTGCAGCGGAGATAGGGGAGAATCTCACACCAGCAGCAAACCGCTATCTGGTTCTTGCAGGTAGAGCCGGGATGGGTGTTTATGAAAGTCTGAATCCCTGGATAGAATCCTATACTCAGATCAATTACACCAAAATCACGCTGTGATTGGATTTGCCCAATAAATACAAGACACCCGGGGTGAGTTGGGCGTTTTCTGTTCAGCGGATGATCCAGATCTTCTTCCAGAAACCCCCAAAGCGTTTCGGTGATATGGATCTAAAAATCCCCTTCCGCCTGGGTGATACAATCCTGACCATCAAGCACGCAAGGTACGCTCACCGGAGAAACTTTTGATGGAATTCCAATTGAAGGGAGTGATAACATTCGCATGATCGATGATTAGGTGTTCGGCAACTAGTCAAAACCAGTAATACGAAGAGGCTGTCTAAGAACCTTGGCACAGCCTCTTTACAGTATGATCAATTGTTGCATAGAATTAGAACTTGATTCTGAAGCCAGTTTCCTGTATGATATCAATACAAGTATAAGAGGCGGAAAATGCTCACATGAGCCCAGAGCCTTGATATATTACGTGACTGCCACTGGACCGCCGCCAGTGGTTTTTTGCTTTCAGGTCTAAAGATTTTGCAGGAGGTCAAAATGTCAAACAAACAAATCTTTCGCGAGTACATCGAGCGCGTCTTCAACCCCCAGAACTTCGACTTGGTCTATGATTATTTCAGCGAAGAATGCATTTTCCATACGCCCCCATATGTTGGGTTGGGAATTCAAGTCGACGACACCATTGGCGATAAGGTCATGATCCAGGAGGTCACCCCTCACGGGCCAGCTGCCGAACACCTGCAGAAGGGTGACGAGGTGATCCGGGTGAGCGACGAAGCTGGAATTCGAGAGACTTTTGAGCAAATCAGCCAGGGAACCTGGGGTCAGGGAAAGATCGCCACACCGATCACCGTCACCGTTCGCCGCGGTGATGAGACCTTCGATTTCACCTTCTCACGCGGCCGGATCGAAGGTTTCGACACAGTGCTCAGCGAGACCCTGGGTGTATGGAAACGATACACGCAAAAAAACTGGCCAGATCAAAAAGCAGAAATCAAGCTGCTCATTGAAGATGGTGAATACCTGGCATACTACATGATGATCGAAGGGACGAATGCGGAATTCAACCAGCCCGCACTGTGGGCGGAAAGCGGAATCGTCCGCTTTGAGAATGAGAAGATGACTGAATGGTGGTCCGTTGAGGATGGACTGAGTCTGTACTGGCAGCTCGGCTATGAAATAAAAGAGCCAATGCTCGAAACTGCGTAACTACTGACAACGATTCTCAGATATTAGGGCTGGATGGTTAAATTTCAAGTTGCCGACCCTCCAGCCCTTGGTTTTTTAATGAATGGAATGAATCAAATCAGGGCGAAAGATTTGTCTTTGTTCATATGCCTTATTGAGGACTCTTCTCTTATAGTTATTTCTCCCTTATAAGATTTGACTCTGGATCATGATTATGCTAAAGTAAGAACGGATAAGGGTGTTTTTTTCACTTACTGAAAACTAACAGTTAATAGCCTGTTTTGTTGGTTCTAAGTCCCAGGGAAATAATGTTTCCAAGCTCAAAATGGAATAAGCGGAGCTTGATGGGGTGGTGTGGGATGAAAGTAAATCGCAATCCATGGATTGTAGTCCTTCTATTGGTGTTGTCTCTTACCCTTTCAGCATGCGGCACGGAACTTATTCTTACTCCCAGTGAGCAACCACCTGGTGGTGCTGAACTGCCTACCAGCGCGGATCTGGACATCATCATCACCCCTCCAGCAGGCCAACAACCGGCAGGTAATGACATCATCATCACCCCTCCAGCAGGAGGTGGATCCGGTGGGGAAGATATCATCATCAATATCTTCCCGGAGGAATACCTGATCTACCTGGGCTACCTGGAAGCGATTAACGCCAGACCAGCAATGGCGGATTTTGGGGTTATTGAAGGAACGGTCGTCTCGATAACCCCGGGAGAAGTGTGCCCCTACCAGGAGGAAGTGTGTCCAATCGAACCATACCCCAATGACTGGGGGATCGTGCGCTTGGATCGGGTGCTTTCCTATTCATCAACCAGTAGCGGGGAAATCGAACCGATCATCGAACAACCTGCTGAAGGCAAGGCTGGGGAAGGGGCGTCCACATCAGGTTCGCAAGGTCAGGATATCATTCCCAAAGAGCAAGTTTTATCAATGCTTGCTGAAGGCCAGGAGGTGACTGCACAGTTTGTGCTGACTGCCAGGCCGGTGATCATCAGGCATGTGCCTGGTGGTGAGACAGACTTTGCTGATCCAGCAGGCAACCTTGAAGGAGGTGCGGAAGACACCATTGAGCAACCAGCCCAACCCAGAGAGATCGCGTACAAGCAGCTGCCCAAGGATGGCGGAACATATATATTTACATCTCAGGTTGGTGGAGTAGAAGAGGAGGTGCAAAACAATCTCCCGGGATTGGGAGCAGGAACCAGATTTCGAGCCGATATCCAGTACGATGGAATTTTGTATATCAACGAGTATGAGATCATCCCCTGAAATTCTTGATAGTTTTGTATAAAAACCTGGGGGATTCAAACAGTGGATAAACAGCGCAGCTGATTGTATAGATTCGGGAGGCTATCATGAAGAAGTACATTCCTAAATCAGTAATCGTCACATTGATCGTTTTTATGTTCGCCCTGGCACCTTGGGCAGGGAGCCTGGCTGCAGACCAGGTGCAAGAAGGCGAGATCGACTACCCCCAGAATGAAGCGAATGTAGATTACCGGGTATCGGAAAGCCCATATTTACAGCTGCCTGAGGAGATGGTCAACTGGCCGGCCATGGAGCCACCTGAACCTGGCGCGTTCGTTGAGAGCGAGGATCCGACCGCGGTCGAAATATACAATGTAGCCACCGGTGAAATCACTGTTCTGCCAAGCGATGCTACCTCATTGGAGGAATCGGCAGCAGGCATTCAGCAGGTCGAACTGTTCGAGGGATTACTTCCCCCAGGTTTTGATCTAGAATCGAATATCGAATCAGTCTTCCCTCCTGACGGTCGGTCCAGGATAACCCCCACAACGAGCTTCCCCTGGCGGACAGTCGCGCAGCTGTTCATGACATTCCCAAACGCCGCCACCGGCAGCTGTTCCGGAGCGATCGTTGGTGAATTCCATGTCCTGACGGCAGGGCACTGCGTGTACTCCCACGGCAACGGCGGCTGGGCAAGTTCCGTCATGATTGTGCCCGGGATGGATGCAGGTTCCATGCCCTACAACTTGGCCAAGTCAACTTTATTGCGCAGCTACGCAGGTTGGACCAGCTCAGCGATGACCGAACATGATTGGGGGATAGTCACCCTGGACCGCAATGTGGGCAGTTTCACCGGCTGGATGGGTCGCCAGTATGCCCCAACAGGACATTCAATTTATACCGGCACAGTCAATACCGCAGGGTATCCTTGCAATTTCAGTGGGGGGGGCTGCGCTTACCCAAAAACTCCGGCCAACAGTATGTGGTTTGATGCTGATTCTGGTCGTACATCTAGTGATTTTAACCATTGGTATTACATGGACACGATGCCGGGGCAAAGCGGCTCTCCGGTGTGGCGGTTAGAAGGCGGCACTGGAGACCGCTACATCCTCACCGTGCACACCTCCGGGAACGACGGCTCAGACAGCAACCACGGCACTCGTTTCACCGAAATCAAATTCAACGATTTAAATACCGCGCAGAGTGCCGATCCACCACCAACAGATAAAGCCGATCTGCTCGATGACGGGCAGACCTACTCAGGCTTCAGCCCCACCGCTGTGAAACCCGGTTTCACCAGCATTCACAACTGGTCCGATGTGCGCAATGCGGGCACAGCTGCCTCCGGGCCATTCTATGTCACGTATTATGCCTCAGCCAATACGACCATCTCAACCGGAGACTATCTGATCGGTGATGATGCGATGCCCACCATTGCGCCATTCACCTGGGCAAATTCTGACCGGGTTGGAGTCTTCCCCCCAGGCGTGCCGGATGGATTGTATTGGGTGGGATGGATTATCGACAGCACCGGCGCAGTCAGCGAATTTGATGAGGGGAACAATACTGCCTACAAGACCGCATACCAGGTTCTGGTGGACGGCACGGCACCCACCAACCCGACATTGATCAACAGCAATCCACCACCCAGCGTCTGGACAAACGATAATACTGTGGAGGTCAGCTGGTCTGGGCATTCAGACGGCAGCGGAAGTGGGGTGGATGGCTTTTCGATTGAGTGGTCTAATTCCCCGACGACGATACCAGATGCTGTTTTGGATACGACCGGTACCAATACCACCAGCCCAAGTTTGGCCGGCGGCGACTGGTACTTCCACATCCGCACTTTAGATAACGTCGGCAACTGGAACGTCAGCGCTGTGCACGCAGGTCCCTTCAAGATCGATATCGATGCCCCGACCTCCAATGCAGTTTCACCTGCTTCATCGATCACGACTGCATTTGGGGTAAGCTGGCCAGGGACTGATGACCGGTCTGGGGTTGCCTCTTATGACGTGCAGTACAGGGTCGGCACTGGTGGAGCCTGGACCGATTGGCTCCTGGGGACGACTTCCACCTCGGCCATGTTTGGTCCTACCAGCCCGGTGAGCACAGTCAGAGGCGAAACTTATTACTTCCGATCGAGAGCGCGTGATAATGTAGGCAATGTCGAAAGCTATCCCGTAGATCCAGATACGAGCACTTACATCGAGGAAGTGGAGTTAACAATCCTTCCGCTGGTGATAAAGAACTAGAATCTGATCAGAAAACAATTGAGAAAGAAGCCCCGGCGTTGGAAAATATCCGGGGCTTTTTTGGTGTGGTGTAGTGAAGATCTAGAACCCCCACTAACGTCTGACCATAATGACGGCGACTGGGGTCATCTCTGTTCTCGAGAGAAATCATCCATAATCCGCTGAGCTGCCTGGCGACCCGAGACGATCACCGTGGGCATGCCCGTACCGGGACGCGTGCTGGTGCCGACAAAATACAGGTTGTGAAAATCGCGGTGGCGGTTGTCCGGGTGGAAATATGCCAGCTGGGACAGGTTGTGACACAGCCCATGCTCAGAGCCTTTCACCAGGTTGTAGTGTTGCTTTGGCGGAGGATAAATGTTTTCCCAAACTGTTTTCCTTCCCAGGGTATGTTCAGCTGGGGGTGATTCGTCATGCGGTGTCATTCTTCATTTATTAGAGATGATTAAAATCAGTTGACTCGCATGTAAATTTGTATTAGAATCACGCTGGTATTGGGAGCGCTCCCAATTTCAAGTAAAAAAACCGCCTAAATCACCCAATTAATGTCCAAATTAGTGATTAATGCCCACAAAAAGCATCCGATTTCGCCTGACAACGCTGAGAGCGCTCTCAGTTCGAGACTTTTAAATGAGTTCTCTCGCTGAACCAAACCTGACCCTGGAAGAAATCGCCCGTCTCAGTGGAGTCTCCCGCTCCACCGTTTCCAGGGTGATCAACCAGCAACCCAACGTCAGTGAAGACGTCCGTAAAAGGGTCATGACGGTGATCGAGGAGACTGGCTTCCAGCCCAACATAGCTGCCCAAACACTGGTTTCTAAAAGAACCTGGATGATCGGCCTGGTCATACCGCGTGAAGTCAGTACATTCTTTACAGATCCATATTTCCCGCGCCTGACACAAGGCATCGCCCAAGGGTGCAACCAGTTCAACTATACCCTGGCATTATTCCTGGTCGGAACAGAGGAAGATGAACAGAAGATCTTCCCGCGGGTATCGAGCAAAAGCATGTTGGATGGCGTCATAATTCAATCAGGACAGATTGGTGACCAGCTAGTCGGTCGGCTGGCAAATTCAAATTTGCCGGTTGTGGTCGTCGGCAGTCCCCTTCATTCTAAAAATGTCAGTTATATTGATGTCGACAACGTCAGCGGCGCATACAACGCGGTCAGCCACTTGATCCGCCTGGGCTATCAGCGCATCGGCACGATCACCGGTCTAGCAGGGGGTGCCGCTGCCTCGGACCGTCTGGAAGGTTACAAAAAAGCTTTAATCGAACGCGGTCGAACCATCGATCCAGGACTGATCGTTGAGGGTGATTTCACAGAAGCCGGTGGTCATTATGCCATGCAGCAGCTACTGCCAGCCAAACCGGATGCGGTCTTCGCGGCCTCGGATTTGACAGCCATTGGCGCTATGCGTGGCGTAAGAGAAGCCGGGCTGGAAATTCCCCAGGATATCGCTTTCGTGGGCTTCGATGACGTCCCTATTGCCACGTATGCAAATCCCAAGTTGACCACTATTCGCCAGCCAATCGTTCAATTTGGGAAAAACGCGGTGGAGGTCTTGATCGACCTGATCGAGAACGGTGTCGACCCCCCACGGCGGATCATGATGGATACTGAACTGGTTATTCGCGACTCTTGTGGTGCCACCCGGAGGAAATAGCTTCCCGGGTTCAAAAAAATTACGGATGAGAAGAAAGATTAGTACTGCCAAACTAATGGAGGTGTAGATGGAAGATCGCTCGAAATCGATGTTCAAGTGCGAATCTAAAAAAATCAAATAGGAGATAGAAATGAGTACAAAAACTTTCGCCGCCCTAAGTATTTTTATAGTAGCCAGCCTGGTTCTGGCCGGCTGCGCGGCACCCGCCACACCAGAGACGATCGTTGAGACCGTCGAAGTCGAGAAGGTGGTCACGGAAGAGGTGACCGTCATTGAGACCCAGGAAGTGGTCGTGACTGAAGAGGTGGTCGTCGAGGTCGAAGTCCCGGTATTTGGGACCGACCTGCCCCGCAACGAAACCCTGTTCTTCAATGGTTTTCAGTGGAGCCCAGTTGTCTGCTGGAATCCATACTCTGCCAGCTGCAATAATCCTTTGGCTATCACCGAAGACGCCCATGCCATTGTCCCCATGTTCGAGACCCCGTACATGTACAATCCGCTCGATGGCAAGCAGTATCCTCTATTGGCGGATGGACCATATGAGTGGAACGAAGATCAGACTGAGCTGACCTTCAAGATCAAACCAGCTGCCATGTGGAGCGACGGCACCCCGGTGACCGCTGAGGACGTTGCCTACACTTGGGCTTCTCATGTCAAGTACGAGACAGTTGCGGGCGTCGCCAATCGAGATTTCATTGATACCATTGAGGCGGTTGATCCCCAGACTGTATTGGTCAAGGCCAAGTTAAATGACCAGGGCCAACCTACCAACCCACTCCAAGTCGTTGATTACTTCAGCACAAGATATGTCATCCAGAAAGCCTGGACCGAAAAATTGGAAGCGCGCACTGGTGAAGATCCGGCCTTGTTCAAGGCTGATGGTGCAGAAGATGTAGTCTCATCCGGTCCTTACACCCAATTCTTCAATGACGATACCAAAGTAGTCTTGATCCGTGATGACGAGTACTGGGGCCAGGATGAGTCCATGTGGGGCAAGCTGCCGCCTCCGAAATTCCTGGCGCACACCATCTTTGCTGATAACAATGCCGGTCTGGTCGCCTTACAAGCTGGCGAGGTGGATGTCAGCCAACAGTTCAATGCCAACGTTCAGGATCTATGGCTTGAAGAAGGTCTGCCCATCTCCACTTATCTGCCGGAAGCCCCCTACAGCATCACTGCCAGCATGCCCACCGCTTACTTCAACCTGGGAGTCCCCGGTCTGGACAATGTTGCAGTCCGTAAAGCGATCGCCATGGCGGTGGACTATGACACGATCATCGCCAACGCGATGACCAACCAATCCCCGACCTTCAGCCAGGTGCCGCGCTCGGTATTGAATCCGACTCCAGGCGAACAGGCCCTGTACGACCAGGCAGCCGTGGCCGATCTGCAGTGGGCTGGCAACGACATTGAAGGCGCCAACGCCCTGCTGGACGAAGCCGGCATTGTCGATACCGATGGGGATGGCATCCGTGAAATCGATGGGGAGAATCTTTCCTTTCGGGCTATGTGCCCCAACGGCTGGTCCGACTGGCAGGCGGCCATGGAGATCGTGGCTGCCGCTGGCGAAGAGATTGGCATTGACATCACCACCGAGTTCCCCGAATGGGGCGTCTATCAAACCGTGGTCACCGATGCCTCAGTGAACGATTATGAAATCTTCATGTTTTGGACCAACGGCGCTGGCCCAACCAATCCCTGGGGGCGTGTCCGCAACTGGATGAGCTCCGAGTTCGCCGGTACTTCAGGCAACTGGAATGGCAACATGGGCAGCGTTGGCTATGTCAACCCTCGGGTCGATGAATTACTGGCTTTGATCCCGCTGGAGACAGATCAAGACAAGCTGGTTGAGTACTATACCGAGCTGACCGAGATCTACCTGACCGATGTGCCCTCCTTCACCCTCATGTACCGTCCCGAATTCTTCCACGCGGTGAACGAATCGGTTTGGACCAACTTCCCACAAGTCGATGATGGTACCGACCCGCCCATCCCACCGACGAATCTCATTCGTGCTTACGGCATCGCTGGTCTTTACAACCTCGAGCTGGTTGAACCGTAAACGATAATCTAATCTAAACAGCCATGTTCCAAAAACAGCGGAGCATGGCTGTTTGCTATAATTGTAATGTCATCCTTTTTATATAAATTATCCGAAGCAGGTT
>JBFFEL010000125.1:0-11917 GCA_041558875.1 Anaerolineales bacterium | reverse complement strand
GCCCCTGGCTGAGCAGCTCTTTTCGGGGTTTTATCGTCGGCCTGTGGCTGGATGGAGAGCTGTACCGCTTCGCGACCTACACAGGCGCTAAGATCGAAATGATCAGAGTGGCAGACGACCGTGCAGACATGGTGATCGGCGATGCGAAGCATATGCTGGAAATGACCGCAGCGAGGGAGCACGGCGGCTTGCTGCGCGGTCCGACGCAGGTCGACATGGGCCTGAGGGTGGGAGAGACTCTTGGGGCGGAGGTGCAGGTGTTATTGAGGGAGAAAAACGGGCAGGAAGTGTTCAGCGGCTGTGGACGACATGCCGGCCTTGAGATCCAGGGCGACATCGAGCGCCTGCTGGCTTATGCTTGAGGCTTGATTTTGATAAAAAGCGCACCAACAGGCAAAAAGCACCAAATATCTTTTTAATCTTATATGTGATCAGAGACATGGCTCGTCCCGGGCTGATTTAAGGACGAGCCATGTGTTGTTTGGGAATAGAAGATCTTACGGCACGTAAGCCAAACCGAATGGGTTCAGCCCAACGGCTACTTCCCCGGCATGTACAAGGATTGGATCCTGGTAGCTGGCGTCGTAGAAAGTGACTTTATCGGAAGTGCCTCCAGCCGCGGGCCGTTAAGCTCGTCCTGCTGGCGTCCGACCTGGTGGGCGAACAGGATCTGGCCGCCCATGTTTGTTCTTCCTATTACTGAGGTGCCTTAACCCCCAACTAATACGAAACTTCATTCGTCATGTCCCCCATTTGTACCCCTCTCCCATCATAAAGGGGTACCAACCATAGATGTTCTTATGCTTTAATGATTCTGTCAGTTGCTTCACGGAATTTGTTTGACTGAACGATTTGAAATCCTATTCAGAAAGTGGGTATTTTAGAAAAAGGAGGTCAATGCATGGGTATATGAAATAACGGATCAAATTTTTAACAATCTTACGACGAGCCTAAACAGAAAGAGAGGAACCTAAAATGAAGAAAAACTACTTCCGCCTAAGTGCGATCCTGGTCGTTGTGGCTTTGTTCCTGCTATGGGTCGTGCCGGTGATGGCGGCTGAAAAGACGGAATTCACATGCATCGAAACGGTCCTTGGTTTCAGCGATCCAGGCGAGGTGACCTTCCCAAACGGCAACACACACATACGAGACAGTATCCTTCTAGCAGATGAATGGGCAACAGATTCGCGCTTGATTGGACTAAACACTATTGTGCTGAATGCAAACTTGCGTGCGGATGGTACCGGACCGATGTGGGGTACCTTCCGTATCGAGAATGAGGATGGCGGATGGGAAGGTACCTTTGCCGGGCATTTGGGCGAATGGTATAACGCGGTAGCCGATGGTTTCGGGGCATATGACGGGATGAAAATGTGGTGGAACAAGTATTATAGCGACTGTTCTGGAAGAGTTCTAGAGCACCATTAGGGGATACCAGCAATCGAGCTGCTGGGTTCGTAATATCTTCTTCGAGTCAGGCCGAGAGCGCAGCTTTGACATTAGGCAAGTTGAGAAATGAAGCCCGAAACTCAGGCACCCCTATGTGGTGGGTAATATAATCCACGATCTCCTGGGCTTGTTTTCGCAGAGCCTCGGCTTTGGCTAAGTGACCGCGCTGCTGTTCAATTTCGGCCAATGTGCAGAGGATAGGCCACAATGCACGGCGCGAGCCGAGGGCTTCTGCTTCGGCTCGTGCATGTATCAGAGTCTCATAGGCTTCTTCTGCATTGATCGATCCTTGTTCAAAGAGCGCTTGACCCTTGAGATGAAGGACATCAGGGAGCAAGTAACGGATGCCCGTCTGGCGCAGATCGGTGTATAGCTCATCCATAAGTTCGGCAGCACGCATGAAATCTTGCTGGCTCAAGGCGAATTCGCCCTTAGCCAAAGCAACTCGTACCCACATAAAAGGCATGTAGCCGAATCGATATTTTACCTCGTGGTAATCCTCTAGAGTACGAATAATGGTCTCGGCTGCGGCTAGATCCCCTTTGAGCAGGTGCAGACTTACCAGGATCGCTCGTGGCCAGGATTGCAAGATGGGCAGCTTTTCTTCGGCCGTTGATCGAGCCAGGTGAGCCAATTCTAGCCCTCGGTCTATGGCTCCAAGCTGACCGTAAACCCAGCCTAATTCAGCCCGTGTGCTGGCTAATGGGGTTAAGCTGGCGACCGATTCGGCTACATCCACGGTTTCAGTCATGATCGTCAACGCTTGATCTGGTTGACCTTGCTCAAAAAAGACAGAGCCGATCAGAAAGCGGCTTAGTGCTTGAGCGTCAAGATTGTTACTTTCCTGTCCGAGGTGGAACGCTTCATCGGAAAAGGCAATGGCCTGCTCATAATCCCCGGTGGCCAAATACGTTCCATGGATCCTCATCAGTGTTTCGGACAGCATGGGCAGATTACCAAGTTCCCGCCACAGTTCGCTCGCCTCCTTTAAGGCATTTCTGGCAAGCCTCCATTGGTCAGCACCCGCATAGGCATAATAAAGATCGTGTAAGGTTAAGGCCATTTGTTCCTTTAGATCAAGTTCGCGAACAAGCGCCAGTGCCTGCTCTCCATACTCGAGTCTCTGGTGCAAATCACCACCGGTGTAAGCGTTCAAGATCAGCAAATTCCAAAGGATTTTGGCTTCAGTGGATCGATCATCGAGATCGCGGGCCAAGGCACGGGCTTTTTCCAACAGGATCTTTCCCTTCACTGGATCGCGAGCAAAGTTCACTGTAGTCCGGATAGCTGCCCGCGCCAATAGCGAAGCGAGTATCATCGCCGGGTCACCGCGCTCAAGGGCTAGCGTTTCCATGTCCTCGTAGTTGTCCAAGGCCTGATCGTACTGGGCGTTTAACTCTAATGTTCGTCCAAGCTGGAGGTAGAGCTGAATGTGTTGGTCGCGTGCCTGTTTATCCAAGCCCGCCTGTAATGATTTGGCGATTTCTAGGGCACGGCGATAGTGGGCCTCTGCTTCTGTGTTGGCGTAGACTGCCGCAGCCATATCCCCAGCCATGGCAAAATACTTCAAAGCGCCCTGGTCGTCTCCACCCATGGCATAGTGCCGTGCCAGTTGAGGGGCAATAGAGTCTGCTTGCTCACCATATATTTGCTCTAGTTTATTGCCTACGGCTCGGTGAAAGTACACCCGCTCAACCTGGTCTAAGCTGTCGTACAAATACTGCTGAAACAGAATGTGTCGAAAACGGTACTGGGTTATTTGCTTTTTCCCATATAGCTGGCTCCCCTGAATCTTGACCAATCGTTGTTGCCTATCCAGCACGCTGCTCAACCAACTGACCATCTGCAAATCATCGCTCCCCTGCACGCGGGCAACAACTTCGGCAGTGAAAAGCTCACCTTCAACACTGGCAACCTTTAATACTTCCTGCAATAGCGGTGGTAAGCGGCTAATGCGTTCACTAATCACCGCTTCAACCCGGGCTGGTAAAGTCTTCCAGTTCAACACCGGCCCCTCAACCCAATAACCCTGCTCATCCTGAACCAAATCTCCTCGAGCCTGCATGCCACGCAGCATTTCGACGGTAAACAAGGGATGGCCTCCTGTCCGCCTGTGCAGTGCTTCTCGAAATCCCTTACCCAATCGGTTCAGCTCAGTATCCAAGAGCGCTTCGATGAAGGATCTGCCCCCATTTTGCCCCAATACAACTTGAGAATCTCCAAAAGAGCGTTGCAGCTCGCTTACCACCGGCTCAAGGGGATGGCGTTCCCATTCTCCCGAGCTGGTCGAGGGGCGACCGAGGGTAAGATCGGCTGGCCGATAGAGACCGACCATCAGAATACGCTGACCCTCAAGCATACGGCTCAGGTGAAACAGCAGACCAATTGAACCGGCATCTGCCCATTGCAGATCATCCATAATCAGCAGCATTGGTTTCTGGCGAGCTATCCTATGTAATACCCTGGTGTACTGGGTAAAGAGGTCGCTCTGACGTAGGTGAGCCGGTGATGAGGTGGTTTGATGACGAGCCACCAGCGATTTGAGTTGAGCCAGTGTGTTCCTGCTTCCAGGAGCGGCTGCTGTGGCGCGATTGACAAGTTGCGATCCAGAGACAAAGGTGTCAACCAGGTCGGGTCCCACTTCTACCAGGGCTTTAACAGTATAAGGCACAGTACCCCACAAACGTTGGGCAGAGGTGCGACTCATCTCACCAGAGACCCACCGGCTTTCGATGTCCCCGGTCAATAACGCCAAAATCTCGCGGAAGGGCAAATACGGATCACCGATCCCGATGTGAGCATTGCAATTGCCGTTTGCAATGACGAGGTTCGGATGTCTTTTTTGGGCTTGCCAGGCGAATTCTTGGGCCAGAAGAGTTTTACCGTTTCCTGCTTCTCCGGTGATGAAAACGACTCCGCCACTTCCAGCCAAGGCCGCGTTCAAATATGTATTGAGCCGGGCCAACTCATCTTCACGGGCTACACAGGTAGCCTCGACCCATTTTTCAGCTTCATCAGGTGTCCTCAAAAAGCCTGGAAGTGAAACAAGATTGGGTGAGGACATCGATGAGGCGACGAATTCACCGCGGGCCATGCGAATAAATTTATCCCGATCTTCGTCTGGGATAACAAGTTGATCGGCCAACAACGCAGCAATCTGGCGAGACGGTCGCCTCTCATCCCTCTCAATTTTCTTTATAGTGACCGGTGAGCAACTTACGCGCTGGGCTAGCTCAGGACGAGTCAGATCCAGGGTATTCCGTCGCTGCTGTACCCAATAGCCAAAAGATATGATGCCGCTTTCCTCATCCTCGCCCATGTTGAACCTCCTCCTTATGGTTGATTTCAACAGGAATATCCCAATGGCTCTTGGGCGAAAGCCGGAAGACTTCCAGCTCCTCAGGCGAGTACCAGTCTGCGGGCGCCGGTGTGTTGGGGTCGTCGGGCAACAATGTTCCCGGCACATCCTTCCATAAGAAATGCTGGAAGGCGCGGATGTTATCGTAGTCTATCGGGAAACGCGAGAAGACCGCCATGCCAAATTACCCCGGGCAGAAACCAAAGTCGTAGGCGTCATCTGGGCAACCGACCGAACCGTTGTTGTTAAAATCGAAACCGGAAGGGGTCCCGGTGTTGGACGGCGCGACGAAATAGTAACCGTATTCGATCGGATCTGCTATCCGGGCGCAACATCGAAATAGAAAACGCCATTATTTATATTACATTTTATACCATATTCATCAAATTTGTTGTTACGGAATGAGACCGGGAGTGGGATTTTTTTGGATTTAAGTGATTTAGGAACTCAGGAGAATCTACCCGGCTGAACAGAAATTATTCCTCCTCACATGCAGACAGGTGCAGGTATTCCCGGCATTCCTCCTCGGTGAAGCCAAGTGAAAGCCGAGTTCGAGCCAGCGCTGTAAGCTCCTCAATGGCAACAACCAATACACGCACCATGCCATCCTTCCCTGCCTTCACAACGTAGCATCTTTTTGGATGTATTACGATGCTCGATGCGAGGTCAATTACTCCCTGGATAAATAGAAAACTTTCCAGGCGGTTCTGATCCTTTTGGTTGAATCGCTAATATTACTTGGCAGGTTTTTACTGTATAATGTGATTAACGGCACAAAGACTGCAACCTACACTTTATGGTTGGCCTTTTGCAGGATGGCTCATTACATTAACTCAGCCTACAATGAATCCGGCGATAGATGAGTCAGCAATTCAAGTCCTAGAAGCCCGCTCGCAGCAGGCGAGTGTGGGGGGTGGTAGGGTATATAGGATTTTGCAATGAGAGTATTCGCTCGCACCCCCCTGGATATTTCACAAGTAAATGTTCCTCGCGGCCAGGTTTATTTAATTCCTGAAAGATGTAAGGGTTGCGAAGTTTGCGTGCAGTTCTGCCCACAAGACGTTTTATGCATTTCCGATAATCGCAATGAAAAAGGCTACCGCATCCCCATGGTGGCCAATGGCAAAGAGACCGAGTGCGTGAATTGTGAATTCTGCACGCTGGTTTGCCCCGAATTCGCTATATATACCTTACCTTGGAATGGTGACCTCGATGAATGACCGCAGGGTGCTCACCGGACGGCATTTCATGAATGGTGATGAGGCCTGTGCGGAGGGCGCCCTGGCAGCTGGCTGTTCTTTTTTCGGGGGCTATCCAATCACACCCTCAACCGAAATAGCTGAACACCTGGCGCGCCGGATGCCGGAAACAGGGGGCATCTTCATTCAAATGGAGGATGAATTGGGCAGCATGGCTGCTATCCTCGGCGCGTCCGCGGCTGGAGCGCGCTCGATGACAGCCACCTCGGGTCCCGGGTTGAGTTTGATGATGGAGAATCTCGGTCTGGCGGTCATGCTGGAGCTTCCCTGCGTCGTGGTTGATGTGCAGCGGGGTTCTCCTTCCACAGGACTGCCGACCATGCCCGGGCAATCTGACGTGATGCAGGCTCGCTGGGGCTCTCATGGGGATTATGAGATCGCGGCCTACAGCCCCTGGTCTGCCCAGGAGATGTTCGACCTGACTATCCTGGCTTTCAATATTGCTGACCGCTATCGGACGCCGGTATTGATCCTGTGTGATGAAGTCGTCGGTCACATGATCGAACGGGTTGTGATCCCGCCTCAAGATCAAATTGAACTTTGGTCGAGAAAGCGACCAAAGGAATCCCCTAATGGAAGGCACGATTCCTTCCGGCCAGATAATGAAGATTTGGTGCCGCCTATGGCGCATGCCGGGGAGGGGTACAGGGTTCATTTCACTGGTTTGACTCATGACGAATACGGCTATCCGGATATGTCCGCTGATACACACCACCAGCTGGTCACTCGCCTGATCGACAAGATACAGAAGAATGCCGACCAGATGATCCGCACGGAAGGATATTTCTTAGAAGATGCACAGATCTTAGTCGTCGCATATGGCTGCACAGCCAGGTCAGCCCAGCGAGCTGTGCGCGAAGCCCGGCAAAGTGGAATTAAAGCTGGACTATTGCGATTAATCTCCCTGTGGCCCTTCCCGGAAACCTTATTCGCGGAGCTTGCCAGGAATAAAGAGGCAATCATCGTGGCTGAGATGAATCTCGGACAGATGAGCAGGGAGATACAGCGTGCCACGGGGCGCCCGGTAAGAGGTGTATTCCATGCCGGTGGTGAGATGATCCCACCAGATCCGATCCTGGAGGCGATCAGGGAGGCCGCGGAATGACCAAGGTAAGGGTCGCCGAAAGACATCCTCTAGACGAAATCATCCGGGCTGAGCGGATGCCCCATATCTGGTGCCCCGGTTGCGGGATCGGGATCGTCATGCGCTCTTACGCCCAGGCAATCCTGGATTCCAAAATCCCAGTTGACCAGCACGTGGTGATCTCCGGCATCGGGTGTTCTGGCCGTGTGGCTGGCTATATGAATATCGACTCTTACCACACCACGCACGGCCGGGCTATTCCATTTGCATTAGGAATGAAACTGGCCAAACCTGAGCTGATGACGACCGTGTTCAGCGGCGATGGGGACTTAACCGCCATTGGCGGAAATCACCTGATCCATGCCGCCCGGCGTAATGTCGATGTCAAAGTGATTTGCGTTAATAATTTCAATTACGGTATGACCGGGGGACAGGTTGGTCCGACTACGCCGCGGGGTGCGCGAGGGACGACCGCCCCGTATGGTAATCCCGAACTGCCGTTCAACCTGCCGTATTTGCTTGCAGCTTCCGGGGCAAATTTTGTAGCCCGTTGGACGACGATCCATGTCCGCCAGATTCGGGAGGATATTCTGTATGCATTCACCAGGCCGGGTTTCTCATTTATTGAAGTATTAGCCCCCTGTCCAGTTGGTTTTGGTAAATCGAACAGCATCGATGATGGGCTGGAAGAGATGGAGCTCTACCGGCAACGATGTGTCCTGGTCCGAGACGGGGATATCCGGACGGATGATTTAAACATCGATTTGCGGGAGGATAAACCGATCTATATTGGACGTTTTGCAGACCAGGATCGGCCTCCATACGAACCAATTTCATTGGAGGCAAAATGAGACGCGAGATCCGCATCGCGGGTTTTGGTGGCCAGGGAGTGGTTTTGGCCGGTTATGTCCTGGGAAAGGCAGTGGCACTCTACTCGGAACAGGAAGCCGTGATGACCCAGTCTCATGGTCCTGAAGCCCGAGGGGGCGCTTCGAGTGCTGACCTGGTGATCTCCGCAGAACCGATTGCCTACCCCTTCGTGCAGCAGCCTGACATCCTGGTTGCCTTATCACAAGAGGCTTATTCGAAATTCCGCCCAACAGCAAAACCGGAAGCAATGGTCCTGATCGATCAGGATCTGGTAAAACCTGAGGTTGGGGATCAAGTACACACGATCCCCGCTACCCGTCTGGCTGAAGACCTTGGGCGCCGGATTGTGGCTAATGTGGTCATGTTGGGTTTCTTCACCGCGGTTACTGGACTCGTCGATCCACAGGCGATGTTGAAAGCACTGGAATCGTCTGTGAAATCAAAAACTCTCGAATTAAACCTGAACGCATTCCAGACTGGGTTGGTGTATCCGCTTGATCATGTGGGCGCGACATTAATGGAGAACAAGGCATGAGCAGATCGGTGTTGGTGATTGGGGGCGGCATCGCTGGGATCCAATCCGCCCTAGACCTGGCGGAAGCAGGGGCAAAGGTCTATCTGGTGGAGAAGCAGGCCACCATCGGCGGTCTGATGGCTGTGCTCGATAAAAACTTTCCCACTTTGGATTGTTCGATCTGCATCGAAGCCCCAAAAATGTCTGAAGTGGACCTGCATCCCAATATTGAGATTCTCTCTCCTGCAGAAGTAATCGCTGTCGAAGGTCAGGTGGGTGATTTTCGAGTCAAGGTGCGGCAGAAAGCACGCCTGGTGACGGATGAATGCACCCGCTGTGGGGACTGCACAGATGCCTGTCCCGTTGTTTTACCCAATGAATATGATTCCGGGATGGCTGCCCGCAAGGCGATCTATACACCCATTCCTCAATCTGTACCGGGTACTTACCTGGTAGATATAGAAAACTGTCTTAATGATCCTCCCAACTACCTGCCGTGCGACCGCTGTGTCCAGGTATGTCCACCCAAATCAATCGATTTCTTGATGCCCAGAGATTCGATCGAGACCATCCAGGTCAGCGCGATCATCGTTGCGGTTGGCTACGACATGTTCGACCCCCGGGGTATGCCCGAGTATGGCTATGGTTCGCATGCTGATATCCTGACCGCCTTAGAATTCGAACGGTTGATCAATTCCGCCGGTCCAACCGGCGGCGAGATCATCCGCCCATCCAATGGTGAGCATCCCGATAACATCCTTTTTGTATTGTGCGTCGGATCTCGCGATCGCCGGTTCTTCCCTTACTGTTCCAGGTTCTGCTGCATGTACTCGATCAAGCACGCCTACCAGGCGATCGACCACGGCATCCAAGACGTAGATGTGCTCTACATGGATCTGCGCGCTTTCGGCAAGGGATTTGACGAGTTCTGGAAACGCACAGAGCTCGAGGGCGCTTCATTTTTACGGGGAAGGCCTGCTCGCATATCTCCCAATGGGAACGGAACTATCCATGTGCTCTACGAGGATACCGACCTTGCCTCACGGGTAGATGCGGAATACGACATGGTCGTCCTGGCCAATGCCGTTGCGCCTCAAGAGGGTTTAGCAGAGCTGGCGGATCGTCTGGGGGTTGAGATGGATGGCGACGGGTTTATTCGCGTTCAGGAGACACAGGGCGGCTTGGTGATGACCACCCGTCCCGGTATTTATCTGGCAGGGTGTGTCTCGGGGCCAAAAGATATCCCAGACAGCGTCGCCGAGGGTAGCGCCGCGGCAGCTCTGGCGTTAAGCCACCTAAGCGAACGGTTCTGGCCTGATCCGGTCCAGGTGGAAGCGGTGGAAGATATTGAAACGCCTCGGGTTGGTGTTTTTGTTTGTCACTGTGGGAGCAATATCGCTGGTGTGGTAGATGTGGAGCAGGTGGTGGAATTCTCCAGGTCTTTGCCCGACGTGGTTTATGCAGCCCACCAGATGTTTTCCTGCGCCGGGAACACCCAGGCTGAAATCGAAGAGGCTATAAAGCAGGAGAAGATCAACCGAGTGGTTATTGCCGCCTGTTCACCCAAGACCCATGAATCAATATTCCGCGGTGTCATGCTGCGGGCAGGACTCAATCCATACCTGCTGGAGATGTCCAACATCCGCAACATGGATTCGTGGGTACATAAGTATGATAAAGCCGCTGCCACCCAGAAAGCAAATGACATGGTGTGGATGGCAGTAGAAAAAGCCAGGCGACTGACTCCACTGCAGATCTCTCATCTACCCCTGATCCAAAGCGCATTGGTGATCGGTGGCGGGATCAGCGGAATGACAGCTGCGGCGGCCATCGCCGATCAAGGGTTTGAGACTCACCTGGTAGAGAAAAGGACCTCGCTGGGCGGTTTGCTCAACCAGCTGGATGAGATCGCTCCGGCAAACATCCAATCTGCGACACTCGTGCGGGCAAAAAGTCGCCAGGTGGTCAAGAGTGGTGTTCAGATTCACCTGGGAATTGAAGTGGAAAATATCGGTGGTGTGGTCGGCAACTTTCAAGCCACGCTCGATAATGGAAAAAGGTTGGATGTGGGGGCGGTTGTGGTAGCCACGGGCGTTGTTCCGTACCAGCCGGATGAATTTAATTATGGTCATGATCCACAGGTGATCACCAACCTGGATTTGGAGAGCATCCTCAGAACCGGGGCACCGCAGGAAGAAAAGATTACTTTCATTGCCTGTGTGGGTTCTCGACAGAACGGGATAGGATGTTCCCGGTACTGCTGCACTTCCATGATCGCCCAGGCGCTGAGGTTGCGCAAGATGGGCAAGAAGGTGCGAATTTTGTTCAAGGAAATGCGTTCCTACAGCCGCCAGGCGGAGGAACTTTACGAAGAAGCCTGTCGTTCAGGCGTCCAGTTCATTCGCTACGATCCCGAACAACCACCACAGGCAGTGATCAATGCTAATAATGGCTGTTTAGAAGTTTTCGATCACTTGCTAGGCGCAAAACTGCAAATCCCCACGGACTTGGTTGTCCTGGTGGTAGGGATGGAACCAGCTGCTGAAAACCTGGCTGACCAATTAAAGCTCTCTCGTAGCGATGATGGATTTTACATGGAGCTGCATCCCAAATTAGGCCCCGTGCAAACCGCAGTCCAGGGCGTTTACCTGGCTGGCACGTCCCAGGGAGCCAAGGATGTGCGTGAATCGATCGCCCAGGCATTAGCCGCGGCGGGGAAAGCTGGCGCGCTGCTCGCCCGAGGTGAAATTGAGAAAGAACCATTGACCGCACGGCTGGTTCCTGACCTGTGTGCCGGCTGTATGCGGTGTGTTAAAGTGTGTCCCTATGCGGCCATCGAACAGATCGGCCCACCTGGTAAGGATGGCACGGTGAAAATCATCGCCGCGGCCTGCATGGGCTGTGGTACCTGTGCGGCAGAATGTAATTTCTCAGCCATAGAGATGCCCTATTTCACCCGGGAACAGATCCTGGCTCAGATCGATGCCTGCCTGGATGAGAAGCCATCAGAGAAATGCATCGTATTTACCTGCAATTGGTGTTCTTATGCTGGGGCCGACCTGGCGGGTATCGAAAAACGTCAATACCCGGCTTCTTCACGCATTATTCGCACGATGTGCTCCGCACGCTTCGAAGAGGATTTTATCGCCCATGCCTTTGACCAGGGGGCGGGTGCAGTCCTGGTCACTGGCTGCCGTTTGACAGAGACTGGATCGGATTGCCACTACAATAACGCCAATCAATTGACCTGGAAACGTTTCAAGTATTGGCAACGAAAATTCAGCCGCAAAGGGATTGAACCAGATAGATTGCAGCTGCGCTGGATATCGGCTGCCGAAGGAAAAGAGTTTGCCGAGAAGATGGCTGAAATGGATGAGGTTGTC
>JBFFEL010000124.1:0-12102 GCA_041558875.1 Anaerolineales bacterium | reverse complement strand
TGGGCCCCTGGCCAATGAACGCCTATATCGTCATTGATAAGACCGCGAACACCAGCGCAATAATCGATCCTGGGGCAGATGCAGATCGGCTCCTTTCGCAGGTGGAGGAATCCCGGGTCGCGGCCATCATGATCACTCATGGGCACGCCGATCATGTCGGCGCATTGGCTGCGGTAAAATCTGCCACCAATGCCCCGGTCTATATCAATCCACTGGATGCTGCCAAATTCGAGCTGGATTACGATCACCCCCTCGAAAATAACCAGTTTATCCCCATTGGTGAAGGGCAGCTGCGCACTATCCACACCCCCGGTCATACGCCGGGTATGACTTGTTTAGATCTGGGCGACGGCCACATCCTGGTCGGCGACACGATCTTCGTCGGTGGCCCCGGCAAGACCTGGTCAAGTGACGAGTTCGCCACCACGATGCATACCATGCAGGAGATCGTTTTCACATGGCCGGATGAGACCCGCTTCTATCCCGGTCATGGTCCCAGCGGAAAAATCGGTGAAGAACGTCCGGCTTTCGAGGCCTTTGTGGCCCGCGGCTGGTCACGGAATCTCTATGGCGACGTCACCTGGAAATAAACACCCTTTTGCTCAACCAGCCACTTTGGCGGCGAATAATTCCTGTAAATACAAAATTCGCTTTCTGAAGGGTGAAGCCTCAAGATCAGGCTGTTTCGCTCAAAGGGGATTTGTAATCCCCGACGGCGAGGACGCCGCCTCGATCCCCCATAATCTTCTCATCATAGCAGTAGGGCGGCATTCCAATACCACCAAAATCAGAAACCGATCTCTGGTAGGGGCGAAGCACCCAAAGAATATTGTGCGACCAACCAATGGAGATTTTGGGTGCTTCGCCCTTACAGCAGGACCGATTACTCTCCAGCTTAGGACCAATTACTCATTCCGCTGCGCTGGACGGTGGGTAAAGAAGATCATATAATAAAAAAACCAACGAAAAAGTTCACCACCGATAGAAGCCGTATTTAAAGGAGATGCAAATGAAAAAGAAATTCTTCCTTATCCTGGCCCTGACGCTCCTGGCTGCCCTGGCGATCAGCGTGATTTCCGCCTCCGCGGCCAGCGACCTGGTCGGCTTGACCATCAAGAACAAGACGGATGGCGTTGTTTGGGTCAGCCTGCTCTCGTCTGATGGGCAGACTGTCTTCTGGCTGGAAGTCGAAGCCGGCAAAGAACAGAGATTCACCGTCCCCAGGGATGTCTATTCACACAACACTGTCGCCTGTGGCGATACCGCCACTGGATCAGTGGATATCAGGACACAAACCACGTTGGTCTTCACCCAGTGTGATGGGAAACCCCCCAATCCAGGTGAGCGCTCAATCGAAAAAATCCACATCGACGATTCGCCTGACCGGGGCGATTTCAAGTTCCAGTTCAATGGACAAATAAATAAGCGTTAATTAGAAACCAAAGAAACCGAGTTTCTCTGAGAAACTCGGTTTCTTTGCAATGGTATCCATTTAATGCGACGTTCATGCGAATAGTATCGCACTTCTTATTCTTCCCTTCCCAACTTCTCCCGCATCGCATACAGCATCACCCCCGCCGCCACCGCCAGATTGAGTGATGACACCTGGCCGTTCATGGGCAGACTCACCACTTCTCTGCAAATCTCCACCTGTTCGGGAGTTAAACCCTGCCTCTCATCCCCCAGCAGCAAGATCGTAGGCAGAGCATACCTCTCAAACTCCAGATAATCAACCTTCCCGTGAGCTGATGTGCCGTAAACATGGTAGTTGTGAACCTCAACCCACTGGCTGAAATCTTTAAATGAGACCCTCACCACCGGGTGATGGAATATCGCACCCATGCTGGCCCGGATCGCTGTCGGGTGATATGGGTCAACGCCACCCTCAAGGAGTAATAAACCGCTCGCTCCGACCGCATCGATCGTACGCAGAATTGTGCCCACATTACCCGGATCTTGGGGCGCCACGCAGGCCACCCCCCAGGAAAATTTCTCTGGTTTAAGGGCGTTCAAATTCTCCCTTCGTTGGCGTACTACAGCCAGGATGCCCTGTGGATTCTCTTTACTGGCCAGGGAGCTGAATACCTCCACCGTGGTTGGGAAATTCGGCACACCACGCCCTGCTGCATCTTCAACTATCGCTTGCGCATATTGGCTCTTGAGCAGATCCGGAGCATAGAAAATCTCTTTGATTTCCGCCCCGGCTTCAACTGCTGCACCCACGTGGTGGATGCCTTCCACCAGGAAGGATCCGCTCGATTCGCGCTCTTTCCGCTGGCGCAGGGCGCGCGCCGACTTAATTTTAGAATTGGAGCGGCTGCTGATAATTTCCATGTGGAATCGGATGATTACCTATGATCGACCCCCTTCTTTGTTAAAACCCTCACTGGATATATCGGGGCACCCAGGCTATTACAGACGTCCCGCTGCCGGGCTCAGAATTGATCTCGACATCCCCACCCACTTTATGAGCCCGGAAATGCATGTTGGATAGACCATGACCGAGTGTGGTGCTCATTTTTCGGATATCGAATCCCAAACCATCATCGGTCACCTCCATCATCACTCGCTCATCTGAGGTCAGCAAACGCACATCCACCAGGCCTGCCTTGGCGTGCTTGGCGGCGTTTGCCAGCGCTTCCTGGCAAATGTGAAACAGGGCTGTAGCGTTTGCAGTCGGCAAACCATCCAGCCCATTTCTGGGTCCGATCAGGATCGCCTGCGAGCGCGAGTTGGCATTAAACTCTTCAACCAGCTGCTCTAATCCCTGCATAAGGTCTTCTCCGCGAAATTGGCGCGGGCGCAGGTCGAGTATGTAGGAACGAATGTCGCGGATCGTGGTATCTAAACCTTCAATAGCCTGGTTGATCTTGGATCGCGCCGCGTTGGGCTCTTCGTCAAGGGTGCTGCGGGCATAATCCAGGGCCAGCCCAATGGCATAAATCGACTGGATAATGCCATCATGCAGGTCCATGCCGATCCGTTCCCGTTCTTCCAGCACCGCCAGACGGCGCGACTGGCGCCCGAGGCGCACATTCTCAATCGATAAGGCTGCCCAGGTCCCAATAGAGAGCAGCAAGTCGAGTACCCGCTCATCAAAATTTTGGGGCTCTTTCGCCGCCACACACATCACCCCTACCACGCTTCCCCGGGTTGCCATGGGAATACAGGCCACACAGCACAAACCTGATTCGATCACTTCATTCCGAAAATATCCTACTTCTCTTTCCGGATCTATGCTGACCATCGGTTTGCCGCTCTCGGCGACCTGGCCGATTGGGCCCTCACCAAATGAGAAACTATCCCGGGTCCAGAAAGAATCGACGATATCCCCAAGGTGTGTCGCCAGCTGCAGGATCTGCCCGCTTTCATCAGCCAGGAAGATCTCTCCTGCTTCAACATCCAGGTAATCTAAAACTCGATCCAGTGCCTGTTGCAGGATATTATCAATTTCCAGGGAACTGGTCACAGCAGCTGCCATATTATTGATCAAGGCCAGGTCCTGGTTGCGTTTTCTCAAGGATTTGTCCCGTTCGAGGACATCTTGATATAGTTGGGCATTGCTGATCGCCACCGCAGCATAAGCGGCCAGAATCTCGATCACCCGCTGATCTGCTTCGGTAAATTCAAAATGCTCTTCTTTATCAGTTAGATAGATCAATCCGAGCATTCGCTCGCCGGAGATGATCGGTACCCCCAAAAAAGGTTGCATCTCAGGGTGATGGGGTGGAAAACCCCTGCTGCGTGGATCTTCAGTGATCTTAGGGATGCGAATAGCACCGCCTGCGACCATCACCGCTCCCAGCATCCCTTTACCTTCCGGTTGTTCACCGATCCGTTTGACCTGCTCAGGAGTCATCCCTACCGGAATGAAGCGCTCGATCTTACCATCCTCCCCGATCATTCCCAAAGCCGCATAGCGCGCGCCAGCCTGTGCACGTGCCAGGTCTACAATGCGCACCAGTACCTCATCTAAAGAAAGAACGCCAACCAGCTCCAGGCTGGCCTGGTGCAGGGTTAATATGCGTTCCTCAAGCTGCTCGCGAGTTAGGACTACCATGAGAATGTTGCTAAGAATTAATTTTACCCTAGTTTCTCCGAATTAAGGAATTTTTGGCAATTTGATAGTTTTTGCCAGAAAAAAACGAATAAAAATTACCTTCGTGAAGAAAGAATCCACCCGCATGACCTCCTCAGAGAGAAGTTCTCGCTTACCCGGTTTTTATAATCTTTCCCTGGAGTCGCGCCGCGCCACGCTTCAAGAACAATCACTGCTGACACCGGAAGAGCTGCTCGCTTTGACCGGGGAAGCCGGTCTCGATGCCGATCAGGCTGACCACATGATTGAGAATGTGGTCGGTACCCATGCTTTGCCGCTGGGGATCGCGTTGAATTTCGTGGTCAACGGTCGCCAGGTCCTGGTGCCGATGGCTATCGAAGAGCCATCCGTGGTCGCGGGGGCTTCTTTCATGGCCAAACTCGCCCGCGCGGGGGGAGGCTTTACTGCCAGCACCACTCCGCCGGAGATGATCGGCCAAATGCAGGTCCTTGACGTGCCTGATCTCGAATCCGCCCAGAGTGCCTTACTGGCTGAGAAAGAACAATTATTGGCCGAGGCAGCCCAAGTCGATCCGGTTTTACAAAAATTGGGTGGTGGTCCGCGGGATTTAGAAGTTCGCCTCATCGAAGAATCACCCATTGGACCGTTCCTTGTCCTGCACCTGGTTTACGATGTGCGCGACGCGATGGGTGCCAATGCTGTCAATACCGCGGCGGAACGGCTCGCCCCTCTGGTAGAATCGACCACCGGCGGGCGGGTCCACCTGCGCATCCTGTCCAACCTCGCCGATCGTCGCCTGGCGCGAGCGACCTGCACCATTCCTCTCTCAGAACTTACCTTCGGTGAATATGATGGGGAACAGGTGCGTCAGGGCGTGATCGCCGCCTGGGCTTTCGCCGCTGCTGACCCTTACCGGGCAGCTACTCATAATAAGGGCATCATGAACGGCGTTGACGCCGTGGTGATCGCCACGGGTAACGACTGGCGGGCGATAGAGGCTGGCGCACATGCCTATGCTGTCACGAATGGGCAGTATACCAGCCTGAGCACCTGGGGCGAAGATGATCAGGGCAACCTGGTGGGCAGTTTAGAAATGCCCATGGCGGTGGGGATTGTAGGTGGAGCCACCAGGGTCCACCCCTCTGCCCGGGCAGCCCTGAAGCTGATGGGCGTCGACACTGCGGCCGAATTGGCGGAGATCATCGTTTCCGTTGGCCTGGCTCAGAACCTAGCCGCCCTGCGTGCCCTGGCAACGGAGGGTATCCAACGCGGGCATATGTCGCTGCACGCCCGCCAGGTAGCCATTGCTGCCGGCGCCGAAGGAGAACAGATCCCCCGCCTGGCTGAACAGCTTGTCGCTGAAAATACCGTGCGCGTCGATCGCGCCGAAGAGATCTTAAACCAATGGCAGGGGACCAAGTAGTACAAGGAGTATATACAATTGTATGAGTGATCAAAAACTGCTGAAACCTGGTAATCCGGTCGGGATCGTCGGCTATGGCGCTTACGTCCCCCGCTACCGCCTTCCTGCAAAGGAAGTCTCCCGGATATGGACCGATGGGATGGGCGGCTTGCCGGTCAAAGAGAAAGCCGTGGCTGGCCTCGATGAAGATGTCGCCACGATGTCTATCGAAGCCGCCCGCAACGCCCTGGCCCGTGCGGCCATCGATCCTGACCAGCTGCGTGCCGTATGGGTCGGCTCCGAATCGCACCCTTACGCCGTTAAACCGACTTCAACCATTGTGGCTGAAGCCATCGGTGCCGTGCCTGACGTCCAGGCCGCTGACTGGCAGTTCGCCTGCAAGGCTGGCACCGAGGCCATGGTCGCCGCTATCGGCTTCGTCGGCTCGGGCATGGCCCCTTATGCCATGGCCATCGGTATGGATATTGCCCAGGGGAAGCCGGGGGATGCCCTGGAATACACCGCCGCCGCGGGCGGCGCAGCCTACCTGCTCGGTTCGGCAGACGAGTCCCTGGCCGTGATCAACGCCACTTACTCCTATGTCACCGACACGCCTGACTTCTGGCGCCGGGCTTACCAGAAGTACCCCGAACACGGCCAGCGCTTTACCGGCGAACCGGCCTACTTCGCTCACATCACCCAGGCAGCCAAAGAGCTGATGGAGGCAATGGGCACCTCGCCCGATGAATATACCTACGCCGTCTTCCACCAACCGAACACCAAGTTTCCCCAACGAGCGGGAAAGATACTCGGTTTTTCCCCAGAACAGATCGAACCCGGGCTGCTCGTACCTTTGATCGGCAACACCTACGCCGGCGCGGCCATCATCGGCCTTTCGGCTGTTCTCGATATTGCCAAACCAGGTGACCGCATCCTGTTGGTTTCGTTCGGTTCTGGTGCCGGATCGGATGCCTTTGACATTAAGATCACTGATGCGGTCGATGAACGCCGGGATCGAGCGCCTAAGACTCAAGATTATATTGCCCGGCGGACTGAGATCGATTACGCCACCTACTCGCGTTTTCGCGGCAAGCTGGTGATGAAGTAATTCCAAGCGGAAGGAAAAGAGTTGCTATGACCGATGTCGTTATTGCCGGGATTGGACAAACCCCGGTTGGAGAACACTGGGATACGTCCTTACGGGAACTGTCCCTGCATGCCATTGAAGCCGCCATCCAGGATTCTGGTGGCTTTCAGCCCCAGGCCCTTTTTGTCAGCAATCTGCTCGCGCCAACTATATCAGGACAGGCGCACCTGGGCGCCTTGATCGCCGACTTTGCCGGATTGACCGCCATTGAAGCGGTTACGGTTGAAGGTGCAGGCGCTTCCGGTGGCCTGGCTCTGCGCCAGGCCTATATGATGGTCGCTGCAGGCGCTGCTGATGCAGCCCTGGTTTGCGGGGTTGAGAAGCTGACCGATAAAACTGGCAGCGGGGTTGAAGCAGCCATTTCTACAGCTGTGGACAGCGACTATGAGGCTGTTCAAGGGTTAACCCCCACCGCCCAAGCAGCCCTGCTGATGCGCCGTTATATGCATGAGTTCGAAGTCAGCCATGACAGCTTTGCTGGTTTCCCGGTAGTCGCCCATGCCAACGGGGTCAACAATCCTAACGCCATGTTCCGCCGGGCGATCAAAGTTGAATCTTACCAGCGGGCCGGGACAGTCAGTGAGCCTTTGAACATGTTCGATGTTGCCCCCGGTGCGGATGGTTCGGCTGCCTTGCTGCTCACCCGGAGCGATCTGCTGCCCACTTCATTCCCCCACCCCCTGGTGCGCATAACTGGTTCGAGTGCGGTCACTGATACCTTAGCGCTGCATGACCGCCCCGATCCGCTCACCTTCCAGGCAGCTCGCCTCTCCGCCGAGCGCGCTTGCCGTCAGGCTGGCATCCTGCCCACGGATATTGACTTTTTTGAGCTGTTCGATGCTTTCTCGATCTTCGCAGTACTATCTCTCGAGGCGACCGGATTTGCTGAAAGAGGTAAGGGTTGGCAAATGGCCCAGGATGGCGCCCTGAATCTGGATGGTTCACTGCCCATCTCCACCTTGGGCGGCTTGAAGGCCCGAGGCAATCCTGGCGGCGCGACGGGAGTCTACCAGGTTGTGGAAGCGGTATTACAGCTGCGGGACCAGGCGGGAGATAACCAGGTTGCCGACGCCCGAAGGGCGCTGGTGCAGAGTCTGGGTGGACCGGCTTCCTCAGCCGCCACCCATGTCCTCGAACGAATGGAAGCCTAAGTGCCGTTTTCTGCCCTTTTCGTCCTGGTCGCTCTGCTTTCGGTCACTGTCATCTTCATCTTCAGTCTCAGGAGATGGGGCTTGAAGATGGCGGTGTTATTTTCCGGGATCAGCTTAGCGGCATTTGTGGCAATATTTTTTACCTTCCTGATCCTTGCCCTCAACAATATGTGATTTTTTGATTAATAAGCACCTTACATGGATGAAAGGACCCCAATTTGATAGTTCCTGATAGTTTCATGTGGCTAAACTTAGCCTGGAACTAAACGTATTGCAGTTCCACATTGCGATAAATCGGTAATTGGAGAGTAAATAATGGATATCCCCCGCCACTGGCGTCTCAAACAGCAACGATACAAACTAGTCGGTGAGGTTTGCCCCCACTGTGAAGCCAAGTTATTCCCCCCGCGTGACATCTGCCCGGATTGCGGCGGCGAAGCGAAGCAACTCTATACCTTCAGCGGGCGCGGCGAAGTGTACTCGCACACCACCGTTTACGATGCCCCGGCTGGCTTCGAAGAGAACGCCCCTTACACGGTAGCGCTGGTCAAGCTGGAAGAAGGACCCCTGGTAACCGCCCAGCTGACCGATCTCGGTGACGAAAGCGTAGAGATCGGCACCCCGGTGGAAATGGTCACCCGCCGCCTGCGCACCGACGGCGACGAGCGCGGCATGCTGGTTTACGGCTATAAGTTTAGACCCCGCCTCGAGCGCATGAACTGAACCTTATCTGACATTTATGTGAATCTAAACTTCCGGGATATCCATACCCGGAAGTTTTCGTTTAACCATCCCGATACCCAAAGTTATTGCGAGTTGCGGCTCTCTCCAGCATCGGATATTGGGATTGCCGGAGTCATTTTGCATTTCCTTCCTGCCAGGAACGAGCACACCAGGATTTGGCTAGTATAAAAAGTCCTGGTTTTACTCTTCGAATTACAGGTGGTTTATGTTGGAGAAGGGATGGTTATTTCTCTTTCAACAAGTCGCGGATTTCGGTTAACAGCTGCTCTTCACCGGATGGTTCTGGTGGAGCGGCAGGTGCCTCCGCTTCTACTTTTTCCAGTCTCTCTTGTAACTGGTTGATGCTGCGTACGATCAAAAACAGGACAAAGGCAATGATTAAGAAATTGATGATTGCCTGGATAAAATTGCCGTAGGTGATGCTGGCATTTCCTACGGTGATCGCCAGGCTAGTGAAATCTACTCCACCAAGCAACACGCCCACCAGGGGCATGATAATGTCATCAACTAGTGAGGTCACGATGGCCGTGAATGCCGCACCGATCACAACCGCTATGGCTAAATCGATTACATTTCCCCGCATTGCAAAATCACGAAATTCTTTAAACATGGGAAGGCTTCCTCCTTCAAACTCAGATCTATTAAATATTGGGTTTGGGATGCGTGATTAATTATCCCATACGTTTCTGGCAATCATATAAGATCGATAGAACTGGGTTGTAGATTTCCTTTCTGCAATGAAAAATGTCCTATTCGAAAAAAAGGGACAGTATAGATCTAACTACTCCCTATGGGAAAAAATAATTCACCAAATCGGGAGTCTTACACCCATGAGAAGAAAAGAGATGGTTCAGATAAATCACCGGCGCACCGGGGGAAGCACATCCGAGCTGCTTGTCTCTATACTTTGTGGGCAGGGTTGGAAAGATTGACTCCTAAAAAAATTTTTACCAAGATTTTCGTTAAATCAAGTAAACAGCTAAAAATTTAGACCCGATTAGCCTCAGCTAGCTAATTGCGGCTACCTTGAGCTGTTTCTCATTAAAATGAACGCCTGGTGAATGGAACCAGGCATTTTTCTTTGATTGGTAGCCAACGTGGAAATAAAATAAGATTGACATTCGCGTTTTCTGCGTTTCTCCACAAAACCTGAGATTCTCTCTAATTAATGAGCACAAGGCGTCTTCGATTTTCGTCACATGCATAAGGTGCTCAGAGTCTCAGCTTTAATCACGGAGCTGGCTCACCATCAAGCAAGTATGCTTGACTATAGGCAGAAACACTTACAGCTGATTAGATTCCATTAGCAGCTTCAGTGTATTATTATCGTTTTCCATTTGTTTTACAGCCTGCTTGCCAGCCATACCTTCGGCCACCTTGAGAAAACCGCCAAACTCAATCTGTCCTTTAACAGTAAGCAGCGTACCATTATCCTGTGGCTGAAGTTCATTTGTGGCTTCCATCGGGATAGGTCCGTTGAGCGTTTTAAAACCAATCAAGTTAGGAGACTCCCAACTCGTAACTTGTAATTCAGCTTCAATTTCGCGTCCCATGAATTTGATCTTCGTTTTCCAGGTTGAGCCAACACCGAAGGGAGCATCAGATGTCCATTCACCTGACTCTGTTGAGCTTTGCCACTGAACGCTTTTTGCAGGATCAGTGATTACGTCGAATACCTCTTGTGGGCTACGCTGGATAAAAACACTCTCTTCGAATTCGAACATTTCAAACCTCCTTTGGGGTGATGAGATTGTGATTTTCACCGTAAGTCTTTGAACAAGCAAGTTGCCCAAGACGGCGAAACCTTTTACTGAACAACAAATATTATTAACACGGCTTGATTAATTACCTTCGACCGCGCATTTTAATGAGAAACCTGCCGGAATGATGGAACCTTATTGAATTTCCACATGCTTTGGATAACAAACCAAAGGGTTAGGCAGGTTTTCAAGGGTATAAAAAGATTATACTAGCAATTGCGACAAATTGAATAGGTTTAGGCTCAATTATCGTTATCGCTAATTTTAGAAATGGATGAATTTACTCAGGCATACAAATACTGCTAACGACGAAATTTCTATGCGCATATGAATTTCTATTGGCCGATCACTAGAATATCCTGGTTGTGATAATAAAAAAGACTATGAATTTATGTCATCCAATCCGATCTTTCTTCTGCCAATCAAAGATATTCATTGCTTCTTCTCCCAACAAACATTGGCAAGACAAAAATGTCAAAGGAACCATAACAATATGATAGAAACTTAACAAAAATGGAGTTGTGACGAAGCGTACCGGATAGCAGGATGAAATTTATTCATCAAGGGCATGCTTGTGATTATCATGTCAATCAAGGAAAAATAAGAGTTCTCATTCCAAAATCACCATGCAACCAATTTCCAGATTTCTGGTTCCCAATCTTCCACTCGCTGGCCAATTTCCGCAAAGATGGTGACAGCTTCCTTCAGCTGAACCATAGCTGATTCCTCATCTCCTGAAGCTCGCAGCTGGTCTGCCAGATTATTTCTCACGGCCGCTTCCAAATGTCGATCACCAATCACGATACAATCACTGAGCGCGGCTTGAATTGTTTTGATGGCTTGACCATATTCACCCAGATCGGCTTGTGCAAGAGCCAGGTTATTGAGTGCTGCAATCTGTGCGCTCCGGCTTTCAGATTGTCTGGCAAAAGCCAAGCTTTCTTCAAGATGCTTCAATGCTAGCTCAGCTTGGCTTCCAGACCTAGCCAAGACACCTAGTAAATTGTGCACTTGTGCCAGTGCCAGCGGATCTTCCACCCTTTTAGCAAGTGATAAGGCTTCATGCGCAAGAGAGTTTGCCTGCTCTTCATTCCCAGATCGAAGACATGCCAGACTCCAATCAGCTCTAATTTTGGCCTCCAGGGCATTTTTCTCTTCAGTCACCAACTCTCCAAGAACTTTCAGCCCATTCTCAAAATGGTATGCAGCTTGGTCCCAAAGACCGCCCCGCAGATAGACTTGTCCAATTCTTTGTTCGATTACTGTTAATAAATCAGATTCAGAAATAGCCGCTGCAGCTTCATATTGCCGGATCGCTCGATGGTAATCTCCTTTGAGAGTATATAGATCACCCAATTCAATAAAGAGTTCCGCTTTTTGCGGATACCCCAAAGCGAGTGCCTTCTGGAAATGGGCAAGCGCATCATTATTGGCATGCATCGACCGGTCCATTCTACCTGCCAGGAAATAGTAATTTGCGGCTTTTTCAATCAGCCCAGCTTGATGATAGTGATACGCAATCTGCCCCCTTTGCGAGCTCTGCAAATCGAATCTCCCTGGTCCTTCCAATGCTTCTGCAGTACGGCGGTGAAGTAGCTGACACCGAGCCAAACTTATATCCCCCTGCACTATTTCGCGAATCTGCTCATGTCTGAAATCATAACTGGCTGTAGCCAAAGCACTGTCATCTGGAGCAAGCACCCCTCGAATTAAATTTCGAGAGAGTAGCTCTTCAATGCCCTGGATTGTCTCCTCCTCCGACCGCCCACTTGTTGATTTTAGCAATTCGCTGTCAAAAATTCGCCCAATAACTGCAGCTGCTTGCAGAATTTGAGCCG
>JBFFEL010000123.1:0-12264 GCA_041558875.1 Anaerolineales bacterium | reverse complement strand
GCATGATGATCATTATCGCCATCGTGGAAGGCACAGGCATCTTTCAGTGGCTGGCATTCCAGGCTTATCGGTTGAGTCGCGGCAGGACCTGGCTGCTGGTATTGATCTTGATGTTGATCACCGCGGTAGCTTCTGCGCTGTTGGATAATTTCACCACCATGCTGTTGATGACGCCCATCAGCTTACAGATTGGGCTCGCGCTTGGGATTAACCCCCTGGCTTTGATCATCCCTCAGGTGCTGGCCTCCAATGTGGGCGGGATCAGCACCCTGGTTGGTACACCGACGAATATCTTAATCGGTGCTTTTGCGGGGATCGGTTTTACCGATTTCCTGGTCAATCAAACGGTAGGTGTGGTGCTTGCTTTGATAGTCATGGCGGGCTTTGTGCTGTTGTATTATCGCAAAGAACTTCGCCGGCAAAGCAGTGGTATCTCCCCGATGCTATATCAGAAGCTTGAAGAAAATGCCCAAATCGAAGATCCAGAGGGGTTGTGGAAGTCTGGGGTGGTGTTTGTTCTGGTTTTGATTGGCTTCATCTTGGGAGAAAGGATCCACCTGGCACTGGCCGTTACCGCTATTGCTGGCGCAACGGTTCTGCTGATTTGGTTGAAGCCGGATGTGCAGCACATGATCAAAGCGGTTGATTGGACGACGTTAGTTTTCTTCATGGCCCTATTTATGATTGTTGGTGCCATCCAGGAGGTCGGTTTGATCAGCCTGGCTGCTGAAGGGATGAGCCGTTTGATAAGTGACAACCTGGTCTTGGGTGTCTTTGTGATCGTATTCGGTGTGGGGACGATCTCCACTGTGATTGCTAATATTCCCCTGACCGCGGCCATGCTGCCGATCATCAGATTCCTGACCGTTTCCATTCCCGGCGCGCAAAATCAGGTGCTTTTTTATGCCCTTTCGATGGGTGCTGCGATGGGCGGCAACGGCACCCTGATTGGCGGTGAGGCAAACCTGGTGACTGCCGGTATCACCGAACAGGCCAACACCCCGATCACCTTTAAAGAATTCCTGAAAATTGGATTGCCGGTCACATATCTAACCCTCACCATAGGGTTCTTGTGGCTGATATTCCACTTCCAGGTTTATTAGTTTGGGAGGTGTAAGAGATGCCGAAGATTATCCTCTGTCCAACACGAGGTGGGAAGGAGAGTTACCCCAACCAGGACCGGGCAATCGCCATTGCCAAAGAGCGCGACTCTGACGTGATTTTCTTGTACGTCACCAATGTGGAGTTTTTGGGTTTAACTGCTGCTCCGAAACTGATCGATATTGAACACGAAATGGATGAAATGGGCGAGTTTATGCTGACAATGGCTCGAGAACGAGCTGAGAAAGCTGACGTAAATTCCAATATTATCGTGAAAAGGGGTCAATTCCGCCATGTCCTGGCCGAGGTGATCGGCGAATACCAAGTTGAAACTGTTGTTCTGGGGAGTTCTGCTGGAGGTACGGGGGTGGTGACCACTGAATATATCCAGGATTTGGTAGCTGAGATTGGCGGGAAAACAGGAGTTGAGTTTATTGTCGTCGATCAAGGGGAGATTGTGAACACTTTCAAATAGTGAATGTGCACCATCAAGGGCTTTCATTATTGACCTGTTTTCTTTCCATTAATTAACTGTTAACTTAGATGTCGCCTCGTGAAATCATCATCTACCTGGTCACCTGGGGGATAATTGGTGCCGTGTTTTTCTCGATATTTGTCATATTTGTGTTCCGAACTGGCGTTGTTTATACTGCCAGGAATGAAGATGGTTTATTAAAGGAAGAAATCCCCTTTAGGGGATATTTGACGTCGGGTATTTTTGTGTTGTGTATTATCGGTTTTCTGGTTCTGGCCAATTACCTTGGCTTAACCAGGCAAAATATCAGGCTCAGTTTTGGTGCCCTCTACTCGCTTAATCTGGTTCTTTACCTGATCCTGTTCCTCTTTGATACCATCGTTATCGATGGTTTGGTTCTGGGATACTGGCGACCGGCTTTTCTGCAGCTCCCTGAGGCGATGGGTTGGGAGTCGATGAAGGTGCACATCGTCAAATCTATCCCGGTGGGCTGCTTCTTCGATCTGATCATTGCCCTGGTCAGCACTGCAATTACCAATTTCTTCGTAGTTTAGCCCTGTCCCGCCAAGATTTAGAGCCGGGCCCTTGTGGGCGTTATGGTTCGAAATAACCGGTTTAATATTCCAGTTAGGATATAGTTAGGCGCTAATAGAAATCATGTCTCGTTTTGTTGGTCCAGCAAAAAGGTGACATAAACTTTACTTGATATACCACCCAAATTACATAATTGCACTTTCCAAATTATGAATAATTTCTATCTGGTCAGACATGCCGAATCAATCTGGAACGAGGATGAAAATCGACCATTATCTGGTCGTGGTCGGCGGGACGCTGAGCTGGTGGCGGATATTCTAATTGGGTTCCCAATCGACCTGATCTTATCAAGCCCCTATCGGCGTGCGAAAGAGACGATCGCCCCGCTTGCGAAGCGGCTGAATCTAATAATTCAGATTGAGCCAAATTTGCGCGAGCGATGCTTAAGCAGCGAGGCAATTGAAGACTTTTACTCTGCAGTTGAGCAAGCTTGGGCTGATCCCACCTTCGCTCACCCTGGTGGCGAGTCAAATTTGGCAGTCCAAAAACGTGGCTTGATGATCATATCCTGGCTGCAGGAAGAGATAAGCACGGAGCATATTGTTTTATCGACGCATGGAAATTTGTTGGCTGTTCTGCTCCAGCATTTCGATCCTTCGATAGACTTTAGCTTCTGGAAATCAATGACCTTCCCCGATATCTACCAGCTTAATATTTCTCCAATTGGGGGGATCAGCATCTTGAGGTTGTGGGAATAGTATTGGCTCTATACGGATACCGCTGAGATATTCTGCGTGCTATAATCCCCACCGTGAATCGATCCAGGTACAGGCGGATTATTTTCTTCTTTGGGCGGGTTTTCCTGAGCATTATCTTCTGGGATCTCATCCTCCGTAGGGTAGGTTTCAGGAGAACTGTCGACCGTAATCGCTCCAAAAGACTTCACCGTTACGCCAGTGAATATCGAGAGCTGGCTGTCCAAATGGGGGGTGTACTGATCAAGGTTGGGCAAATCCTTTCTGCGCGCGCGGATGTGCTGCCTAAAGAGATCACCGATGAATTATCCGGTCTGCAGGACGAAGTGCCTCCAGAGGATTTCAACGATATAAGAGAACTGATCGAATCTGAATTGGGTGGCACATTGCGCGAGAAATTTTCTAGGTTTGATGAATCACCGTTAGCCGCGGCCTCTTTGGGGCAGGTTCACCGGGCGAAGATGTTTCCCAGGCAAGAGGATGAGCATGGTGATTGGGTGGACGTAGTGGTCAAGGTTCAACGACCGGATATCGAGATAGTGATAGCCACGGACCTGGCCGCGCTTCGCACGGTTGGAACCTGGGCAATGCGCTATGAACCGATTCGCCGCAGGGTAGATGTGCTGGCACTGCTGGCTGAATTCTCCCGCATTTTATATGAAGAGATCGATTATTTGGCCGAAGGACGAAATGCGGAGACCTTTAGTAAAAATTTCAAAAACATTCCCGGTGTGCGGATTCCAGGTATTGTTTGGTCGTTGACCTCCCGGCGGGTGCTGACGCTGGAAGATGTCTACGCGATCAAAATCACGGATTATGAACGGATCGTGGATGCCGGAGTCAACCTTGATGAAGTTGCTGACCGGGTGTTTGATATCTACCTGTACCAGATATTTGAGGATGGTTTCTTCCACGCTGATCCACACCCTGGGAACTTGTTCGTCGAACCAGTAGGAACCAAAGAAGAGGGAAGCTGGACGCTGACCTTTGTCGATTTCGGTATGGTAGGGCACGTGCCGCCCGGGGCACGGGCTGGCTTGCGGGAGCTCGCAATTGGCTTGGCGACGAAAGATGCTAACCGCATGGTCAAATCCATGCAGATGTTGAATGTGCTCCTACCCGGAGCTGATTTGGATCTCATTGCCCAGGCAGAGGCGAAAGTCTTCGACCGGTTTTGGGGCATGACGATGGATGAATTGCGTAATATCCCTTTCGAAGAGATGCACGAGTTCGCCAAGGAATTCAGGCAACTCGTCTATGCGATGCCGTTCCAGGTCCCACAAGATATTGTCTTCTTTTTGAAAACCATCGCCATAGTTTCTGGAATCTGTACTGGACTTAATCCAAACTTTAATTTCTGGGAGAGTATGATTCCTTATGCGAGCAAATTGTTAGCTGAAGATGGTGGATCCAGATTTGATTTCTTCTTAAGCGAGGTAGGTGCCATCTTGGCTACATTGGTAGCCCTTCCCCGACAATTGGATTCTGCCTTAAGCAAGATAGAGCGCGATGAGTTGGGGGTGAGGATCCCGCAGCTTGAATCCCGGCTGGGTGGGTTGGAATTGACCATGCGCCGTATCGTTTACGCGTTGGTCTTCCTGGCCCTGTTGATCAGCGCTGTTCAGCTGCAGCTGGGAGGCGAGCTGCAGTTTTCCAGGGTGCTGTATGCAAGTGCAGTTATCGTCCTGGTGGGATTAATCCTCGCCAGACAAAAGAGGGGGTGATTCTGGTTTTGCCTGGAAGCTACTCGCTTTCACCCTCGGAAGCTTCCATCCGATCTAGTGCGTGATTGATGATCTCCCTTGCTGCGAGGAGCATTTCTTTCCGTGCAGCCCGGCGGTGAGAGATGAATTCTGGGGGCAGGATTGCCGCGAAGCTCTTGCGCATCTCTTCACGGGCTGCTTTGGCATGCTCTTTGGCCGCCTCGGGGATAAAGTCGTGATAATCCTTGGTCTTCTCTGCCATTAGATTTCCTTAAACATCTAATCTCAACCTGGATTATTGCACAGGCAGATGGGTGTGTCAAGGAATTTTTGAGTGAAGAGGTTCTCCCTATTCCTTCTCACTCGGTTTAATGGTAGTTGGATAAATCGATTTAAGAATCGCTGATTTCAATTAACTGACATATCATGGTTTCAACAGCATCGGCAGGTATATTGTTAAATCCTCAACGGTATTTAGCGTTATATCTATGATGATCAGAGATTCATCTGGGTCATCGCTGTTGATGCACAAGAAGCCTTGATAAGTGCCAACCACCAAACCTGTTGAATCAATCGTCATATCAATCGGATCAGTAGAACCTGGTGAGGTAATTCCGGAATCAGGTGAGATAGATACCCATGGGATGTCTGCCGGGGTACAGCTGTCTGAATTCGATTCATGAATGAACCAGTTTAAAGATAAATTCCCATAATTGGATATCTCAAAATTTAAGATTTTTACTTCATCGGGAAGTTGTCGGCTTACCAAACTACCTTGTGACACATGAATATCGGGGAAAGGTGGAATCCAATAAAAATCGTTTGACCAGGTATTGTCGGTCTCATCCGATTCTTCCACATCGTCGTTGACATCAGTGACGATCTTCAGGTTATGCCAACCCGCTGTGGGGGTCGTGTTGAGCACCCAATCTTCTATAAAAGCGATATTACCGGCGATCTTTCCGTTCGTGTACCAGCAGTATAGCTCCACGTTGTCGAGATATAGACAGGTGTCGAATTGAGCCAGAATGTCTTGTGGTCCAAAGTTTTTAATCGTCCAGTCTATATATGTGTCCTGGAAAGTGTACAAATCATTAACGCTGTATGTCCCGGTGACAGAGGACGGCACGACCGGAGCATCCCAACTGCCCTGTTTATATGGGGCGAGGTTTGCATCCGGATGCCAGTAAAAATCCATTGACCAGGAATTATCACTTTCGTTTGATTCAGGGACATTATTATGGACATCAGCCACAAGTTTGAGATTATGCCAACCAGGTGTCGGAGTTGTATTGAGGATCCAATCTGAAATCCAGGCCCACCAACTTGCTCCTAAATCGTCCGTGTACCAGCAGGAGAGCTCTGCGTTGTCCAAGTAAAGACAGGAATAGAATCGGCCAACGATATTAGCTGTGCCGTTGTTGATCACGGACCAATCGATGTATGTGTTCTGGTAAGTATAGAGCGTGCCGACCGTTCCAGTGCCCGTCACGGAAGAAGGCACGATTGGATAATCCCAACCGCTGGGTGTATAAGGAGCGAGATTTGGCTCACCGGTGTTTTTCCGCAGGAGGATATCGTCTATGTAAGCTCCCTCCAACGTGATGCTGCTATCACTGGTAAAAATAAATGCGATCCATACCGAAGATTGTCCTGTGAGATCTCCTAAGGTTGGCACCGCAGTCAAGTCGAAGTTTTGGGATACCCAACCACCAGAATTTCCACTTGTGAGACTTCCATGATAATTGGTATTATCAATCGAGGCATACCAACCAAGAAAATCATAAGATTCTTCACTTTCCAACCAGTAGTAGAAGCTCAACTCAGCATCGACTGCGTCGCTGAGATCAAAAGGACCGTACACCAGCCAGGAATTCATATTGTTCGCATAATCTGTTGGTGGTAAAAGAGCATCTGCGCCGCCATTCGCAACCCAGGCGCTCCAGGAACCACTGTGTTGACGATAACTATCATCATCCCAGTAGTACTCCCCGTTTGTTGTGCCATCTGCATCAAAAACGCTCCATCCAGGACCTGGAAAAGCACCTTCGAAATCTTCGGAGGTGATTGTTGTCCAACCGTCCAACGAGGCGGGTACCTGGATCGAGTTGCCCTTGGATGAGGAATTGCGCGGCGAGATCTTAAGATGATTTTCAACGGTAGTTAAACCGGGATTCAGCGTAGATCGATCGACAGATGGATCGCCCCCGTGATGTGGAGCTATATCAGAGTTAGAAGGTAGACCATTCGTCCGAGTTCCAACTGGTGGCTGAGGAGGTTCTTCATCATCTAACAGGGGAAAGCCGGGCTCTTCAGGTTCTGGAATATCAACAGCCAGAGCAGAAGTTTGAAGGGCTGCTGATGATACCATCAGGATTACAGTGAGGGATAATGCCAGAAGCGGGATGATTTTTCGGTTTCTGTATCTCATGATTTCCCTCCAGGGATATTAATTATGAATGATTTTCATTCCCAGGATTTTTTTGATTATCTTGGTTTCCACCTTAATTGATGAGGATGGGGTTTGGGTTTCATCAATTAACAGCATTGAAACTATGGTTCTTGATCAATATTACATTTCCATACCCCCAAATCGATGGATGCAACCTTGGCAATAGAAAAGCATTCCTGTTCTTATTCGAAAACTGCTGATTTGCGTAAACCCTTAAAAGTATTCAATTGTCAACCGGCAAAAATGGTAAAACTGTTGGTTCTTAAGAAGGTTTTCACCCCAGCGGATGGAAAAGAGCTTAACACAATATTCTGCAGGCCTCCTCACCACCTTAATTAATCATATTGAGGAAATTAGCTTTGTCAAGCTGTCTGCTTTAGAATTCAAGCTTATGGGGATAATTCTATTATTCGACCGAGAGGCAGGTGAAATTAATGTAATTTTTCGGATTCTTGATATATAATGAATTCATAAGTCCCGCAACTACCCTTTATATTAATTATTGTTTGTGCCCTGCGCGCAAACCCATGCGGAAGTTGGGGACGCCAAACCCCTTTGCTAACGGCAAAAGGGTTTGGTTTTTTGGGGATAATATTCACTTGGTCATCTAGAATTTTGAGTTCAACAATGTGCTGGTTCATCTGTGGGGAACAGGATCGGTAATAAACAAAACGCTCGCTAACCAGCGAGCGCTCTTTTTCGAATGCTGATAACCAGGATCTGAACGAGTGAGTCTTATATCCACCCTAGAAAGGAGACTTTTATCTCAAAATACCTGTGGAGAGATCCCGGTTAGACCCCATTCCGGATGGCCGTCGCCAAGGCGGTAAATATTTCACTAATGTTGGTTCCGATCAGCGTGATTGAAACCAAGACAACCAAAGCGATCAAACCGATAAACACAGCATATTCTGCAAGATCTTGCCCGGTTTCCAGTTCTGATCCCCGCTCCCCCTCTTTGTTCTTTGAATAAATCAACATAAGCCTTGCCCTCACTAGGTTTACCAAACAATGTCCTTCCGAGTGTTACCTGTCATTCCAGCCTGCACTCAGTATATACGCAAAATGTCGCAAATAAGGGAGGCTTGCAAAAGTGAGAGCGGTTTGAGCCGCCTGTCTATGGACCAAATTATCCGTCCTCAGATCCAGCTTTGCATTCGTTATCCTAATGTGATTGACTGAATTCGGTCAGTGAGAGCATATTGCCATCCGGATCTTTAAACCAGGCCACTTGGGTGCCATTACTGAAAGTGCAAATTCCTTGCGCATCCTGCTCAAGTCCCACAAAATGTTCAAATTTGATCCCTTTAGCTGTTAACCGGGTGATTTCCGAGGAGATGTTCGCCACATCGAAACCCAAAACGGTAAAAGGTGCGGGAGAAAAAGTCTCCAGTTTTGTCACCCGCAGCATGATCCCATTAACATCAAACACCAGAGCAAATTGTTCGTCTACGACCAGGGGTAATCCCAATCTTTGTTCATAAAATTCTCTTGATTCGTCAGGTCGGGTGGTCACGATTAGTGCAATAATGTTGCCTGGTGGGGTCATAAGGGTTCTCCAAAAGCGCCAATGCCAAGATAATTATCTCGATTTATTCCATGTGATCATGCTATCGATATGTGAACTCACTTGAATGAATAGTTTAACACAGGGGGAATGATCGGGTTGAGAAATTCATTCAAATTATGGATCGATCCTCTTCCCGGATAATGTCTGGTTGGGTAATCGTTTTAGATCCCGCAACGAACGAAGTATTCGAAATGTGATTCAATCCAGAAATACTGCTAAAAAAATCTTAGAGGAGGTATATTCAGTGCAGGTGGCAGTTATGATCGCTTCCCCTGGTTTTCGTTGCCGGTCGCCATCGGGAAAAATTTCAATCGGTGTGGCGACCGACTGGAGGAGGAACGAGGGTTTTCACCCTGTTCTGTGAATAGTATAGCAATATTTTCAAATTGGAGTCAAGAAAGAGAGTTAATACCAATTAACTGCAGATAGTTTCATAGATTTAACTTCGCCTTTGGGAGATAGAATTCGCAGAATTTTTGACGATCAATTGATCCCTATCCCTGGACAGGATGCCCTTCAAATTTGTTAATCGGAAGCCTTATTTGTAAGATTAGAATTGCCATACTGCAGCCAGCAATATTGACATGCTTAATTACTTTCTTACCTACCTGAGTGCATCTGAGAACGCTACATCCTCCCTAGAGATAAACTCGAGTATCAACATCAGAATTCCGGTTCGCATGTTGTGGGCTGTGGGCATCATTACGGTCGTCTTCACCTATGTGAATATGAGCCAGATCGCGCCGAATGATTTTTGGTGGCACATGGCGGTGGGGCGGGACATCCTCGCCAATGGGCAAATCCCAGCCGTGGATGTTTACTCCTACACCATGGCTGGACAACCTTACCTCTCTTACCAGATGTTCTGGTTGATGGATATCTGGTTGTACGCCTGGTACTCTCTGGGTGGTGCAGAGCTGGTCTTATTTATCCAAAGCCTGATTATCACCAGTACTTATCTCATCATCCTGTTCCTGGTCTGGAGGATCTCTAAGAAGTGGGGGGTGACTTCATTCTGCCTGTTATACACGATCGTATTAGGGATTTATGCCTGGAATGTCAGGCCGCAGGCGATCTCATTTTTGATCGGTGCGATCTTCTTGTACGCCATTTATGCCTATCGGCGGACGCCAAAGTTCAAATGGCTGCTGGTATTCCCGCTAGGGATGCTGGTATGGGTAAACAGTCACGGCAGTTTTCCGGTCGGACTGCTGCTGTTGGGTATTTGGGTGGGGGATGAAGTATGGCAAACGTACCTTTCCTGGCGTCAGGAACAGCGGTTGATATTGCACAGGCTGCTGACCCCAGTCGTGGTGCTGACGATTACGGTTGGAGTTTGTGTCCTCAACCCTCGAGGAGTTGGCATTCTTACTTATTTAGTGACCATGGCTTCCAACCCGGCTGTGCAGAATACCGTGCCGGAATGGTTGCCACCGAATTTTAATACCCCTATCGGCCCGCTGTTTTTCACAAGTATCCTGTTCACTGCGGTCGTCTTAGCCCGCTCACCCCGCAGACCGACGTTTTTTCAGCTGGCTTGCTTTGTCGCCTTTGCCGCCCTTGGCTTGTGGACCACCCGGGGTGTGGTCTGGTTTGGACTCGTCACCGCACCGATCCTGGCCGATCACATTGCCGCTTTCCAGGAGCAAGAAAAGGTAGACTCCAATCGCCGGAAATCCCGAAAGATTTTGCAGCTGCTTAATTTCGGGATCATTGGTCTCTTATTCTGGTTGTCGTTAATTTCACTACCCTGGTTTCGAAGTTTGGTACCCATGCGAGCGGATTACCGCAGCCTGATCACTCGCGACACACCGGTGGAAGCGGTCAAATTCTTGGTCGAACAACGACCTGACGGAAGGATCTTCAATGACATGGCCTTTGGCAGCTACTTGATCTGGGCCGCGCACCCGGAATACCAGGTGTTCTCCGATCCGCGGATTGAGCTGTTCTCACAACAAATTTGGGATGACTACAAGATCATTTCCTGGGCGGGGCCAGGCTGGCAGGAGAAACTGGCTGAATATAACGTCCGCACAATAATCGTAAATCCGGATGAGCAAGGAGCACTGATAAATGGAGTGGATGAATCCGATCAGTGGAAATTAATTTACCAGGATCAAACTGCGGTAGTGTACAGCATGGTGCCATAAGAGATCTTCTGTAAGCACTTCAAATAATGATAGTGAATTAACTGCGTACGACGAGGTCATAATTACCGTATCATCAGGGCGCCAGGTTGTGTATCATTACCTCCCATTACTCATCGCCAAGAAATAACTGAGTGAAGAATTTGCTGGGGGATGATATTGGGACAAATAAATTGTCCAATATCACAATTTTTTAGGATAATTCGATATCTGATAATCATATCTCCGTTATATTCACGCGGTGGTCCTCTTCGTAGAACTCAGCTATAAAACACTCTATAAGATCATCTTAACCTGTTGAGAGTGATTATTTCGAGGGCATTGAACAATCTCCAGCGACTTCGAGACGTCCCTGGGTTAAGGACAGAGAATTGTCCTAATAACATAGAATCTCGTTCAGTTTATCTCGAGGGATTTGTTGAACTTCGATTGGGGTTACGCTATGGCTGGTAATTGAAATTAAGGTGAACTGCCCGACGTATAGACTCTATCGGACCACCTAAAGCTCTCTGAGCAATCTCCAAAGCCACATCTGGTTTGAGCAAATCATTGTTGGTGCTAACGATCACCCCGAATCCATGATCAGGATAAATGATCATGATGCTCTGAGAATGGATATGCTGCCCCCATTGCCATAAAGCATCACCTTCCTGGCTTTGTTGGATGCCTGCACCTAGTCCCCAGGAGAGGTCGTTTGCTAAGGAAATTTGTTGAGTTCGTATTTCTTTGGCCAGTTCGGGGCTTAGATATCGCGGGTTGCTGAGTTCGATCATGAATTTTGCCATATCAGCTGGCTGTGCCCGCAGCGATCCCCCACCACTTGCTTTGACTGGAGGCCATTTAGGTACTGGTAAGTTGTTTGTGTTGATGGCCAATATTACTAATCCAACCAAAGCCGCGATTACCAAACTGGCTGTAAACGTTGCGCGCAGCCAAGTGCGTTCCGGAAAAAATCTGGATGCCAGACGTGAGCCCAGGAAGAGCGTCCCGGCTAGAATCAGGAAAATTCCCAGCTCAACGAAAACCATCAACCAGGTAAATTCCAGAAAATCAATAAGATTAAAGAGCAAGATTACCAAAAGAAGAGATAACAAAAGTGAAATAATTGCCCACCAGACGATAGAACGGCGAGTCGGTCGCCAGGATCCATTACGTAATCGGGTAACCAGCAATCCAATAAGTGTGATGACCAGGAAAGAGGCTGTATAAATAATGAAGGAGAGCAATAACGGGGCGATCGCGCGGATGTGCCCATTTGCATTTAATGGGATCAAATCAGGCCGATTTATGTAACTCGCTGACGACATATCCAGTGGTTCGAAAACCAACTCGCTGGCCAATGATTCCAACGACTGGTTGGTAATCTGTTCGATGACAGTTTGCAAGTAACTAATGCCCATCCCAGAATAGTAATACGCGTTGCCTGGAGGGAAAATGCTCTGCTTACCTAGTTGAGTCAAACCTGAGGTATGAGATACAACATGGCGCAGGGTGATTTGATTCCGATATGGTGAGTCAGGTAACCAG
>JBFFEL010000122.1:0-12335 GCA_041558875.1 Anaerolineales bacterium | reverse complement strand
CCTGGATCAAAAGTTGTTCCAGGATCATTTGTTTCACAGGGTGAAAATGCCATATCCACTTCGCCAGTGTGGACTTCACCTTCGATAACGAGGGTATCGCTCCACAGGGCATAGCCCACACCCAGCAACGCCAGCATGATCACCAGCACCATGAACAGCGTGCCAACAGGCAAAGATTTTCTGCTAAACATTTTAGATTCTCCTATCTTGATAATTTTCTTTCTCACTTGAATTGTTCGGATGAAATGGTGAACCCGATGGGATCATCATTTCACTTTCCCCCCAGGAGTTTTAATTGCTGCTCCTGGCAATGCAGATTTACAACCAAAGAGCGCTGCTTTGTTCCCCCCGGGGAGATTTTTGTCCATCCTTAGATGGACATCTGCGAAATCGTCGCTTTTCCCGATAGGACCTCCTTTCATAATTGTTCTTAGGAGGCACGACAGCTTGTGTTATATTAAACACGTACTGAGGGTGCTGCCCAGTGCCCGAGTACTTCACCTCGGCCAGCTGCAACTGGCCGGGGTAATTTATTAATGGGGATTGATCCCCAGTTAAGGGACTTTAATATTAAAAGTCCCAAGCAAACAATTATTTACGATTCAACAAAGATATCTATTGCTATACTTTCCCTATGCTGTGAGACGGACAAACAAGTAACCCCCGTATTCCCCTAATGATAATGAAGCATATTGCAGGAATAACTACTTGCCATACAAATGCCCCGCAGTTCTCTCGACCTCCAACCAAAGAGCCAGGAGGATCGAGGGAAAAAGACGGTGTAAAAACCCTTCTCCCACCTTCATTTTATTCAATTGGGGAGATAATTGCATCCCCCATTTGAGGTATTTGTCACATAAAGTTGGTAATAATCCGGTTATAAACCAAATAAATTGCAATAGTCATCATTGGCCTTCGGATAAAAGTTCAGACATATATGTTCCCACTAGGAGTGAAGTAATCACCAATAAGGAGGGAAATTGCCTCTCCCGGTCGGTTCCCTCCCGGGATCGCAATGACAGACTGAATTTTGGGGATTTTTGGTGGTTGAGGTTCAGGGCTATGAAAAAATTGTCATGCTTTACAAAATGAAGCACCTCCTTTTCTTCATGCAGGAGACCCTTCGCCTACGCTCAGGGTGACAGAATTTTCGGATAGCCTCAGAAAATTGAAATATTCACCAACCTCCCCCTCCTGTGGAACAAAATTCACGCTTCCTTCGTCCTGGTAATAATTCTAGACATCAGGATTTGGAGGCGGTCATGTTGAAGAAATTATTTTATGCCCTGATAACAGCGATATTGATTTTCGTGGTCAGCGAAGCGATGAACCTGACGATCGTGCGGGATATGTACTCCGTCGGCCAGGATGCCATGGCAGCCGTGATGGAACAGGAGCCGCTGCAGGCACCAGAATTTACCAGTTTCCAGCGCGAAACCACGATCCCAGAAGACCCGGAATACCTGCAAGCGATCCAGAACACAGCGGAGATGGTCTGGAATGAGCAGGCCATAGCCCTGGCCAGCAAGTACGGCCTGAACATCCTCAACGTGACCTGGGAGGATACCGGTCGCTATAAAAACTCTGCGGTGGGGCCAAACATCTCGGATGTGACGATCCAGATCCAGCACCAGGATCCGCAGACCAGGCAATCCATGCTGACCTTGATGCCGGTGATCCGCTTTCCCAATTTCAGCGACAAGACGGCGGACATCGCGCTGGACAAGTTCTACCTGCTGGTGGGGAACGAGGATGGCTCCGGCCTGCACAAAGTGACCCTGGAGGAATACCTGGGGAACTTCCGCCGCTACCTGTCCGAACCGGGTTCGTGGGCAGGGAGAAGCGACTCACTGCTAGCCAGCCGGGATTCGCATGTACTGGTCAGCGCCCAGGCTGCATTTCTGCCCGTGCCCAAGGAAGGAAAAGCGGAATTCAACCCGGTGATCTTCAACTACCAATCCTACCAGGGCGATCCGGCCGTGCTGACCATCGTCGCCACCCGGGAAGGCACCAGCGCCACAGTGATCGACAATGTGCGCGATGGTTTTTCCGCCGGTTTTTCCTGGGGCCAGCGCCTGTTCTTCAACCTGGACGGTGAGCGAGCCAGCTTCACCGGGGAACGGTTGAGCGATTTTCGGGCCTCGGAACAGCCTTCCGGAGATACAACCCAGGCGGCGGGCGAAGCGGGCTTGAACATGGTGCTGATCATCCAGGTGCCATTAAAACAAAAAAATCCGATGGAATTCGAAATGATGCCGGTCGAAGAAGCTGCAGATATGGCCTTCGCTGCCCCGAGCGTGAAACTGGAGAGCGACGTGGAAGTGGCGGTGATCGGGCATGGCGAAGTGGAAGGACCCTTCGCGGAGATTGACGGGCTGGATATCGAACGCGATCCGCGCTTCCCGGTGCGGGTAACCGTGCAGTTCTACAAGGCGACCAGCAACGGCATCGTCTCTGAAGAGGACATGGCGGAGATCGCAAAGCAAATCGAACGGGTTTACGCCGAAGCGGATTACGTGGGCAGCCTGGTGGTCGAAGGCGATACCTCACGCCCCACCGAATACGATGGTCCCAAGCAGCAGCCGGCGGATTGGTGGGACGTGTTCTGGAAGCGCTTCGAGGACAACACCGGATTGACCGAATTTGAGGCTCGCAGCCTGTGGCGACAGCTGAGGTTCTACGCTGGCAGCTGGATCGAATCCATCCGATAATAATTAGGTTAATCTAACAACATAGATAAAAAAGAGGCTGTTCTTTCGAAGGGAACAGCCTCTTCTGATTCTCTGGTCATAAACTTACGAGGGGAAATTACCATTGGCCTATCCGTAGAACTGATACTCACCAGAACCATTTTCGACGAATTTGAGGATAGCTGAAGGTTCACCAATTTCAACCCATCCCTGACCGTAAACCAATACAACAACCTTCGTGTGAGAACCAATAGGTTATCAGGATTGATGTCACACTAAACAGGTAAGGAGGGAGTTGATGCGGGTCATGTTCTGCAGTACATGATTTTGCCTATCGCGAACGGATTATTTTCGCTCACCTTGCCAGGTGTGATCACTCCAAATAAATGACAGCTCATTGATCGTCCTGAGAGGCAAATTTGCATCACACCAAGAATTTCGCATCTGGAATGTCAGCTTGAAGAACCATCCACCGAACGGAGGATGCCAGATATTAATATCCGCCTAGGGGCCTGGGATAGGTACATCTAAATCACCTGTGAGCATGCTATGCCATTTGAAATTCCCAGCAGAATCCTGCGATATAAAAATCAGGGTTTCTTGATCGCCTTCACCCCAACCCTGGCTGTAGATTATTTCAACGACATTCACATCCGGTCCAAACCTGCCTTCCAAGGGCCTGCCATCCAATTCTGGAAATAGATCCCGGTTCGTGGTGAAAGTCAGCCGGGGGGTGTAATCTGGATCATGGAAGTTGTAAAGGCCCTGAATGGTTTGAACCTGTAATTCAGGCGATTCAATTACTCCTTCAGACAGCCAGTAACCGATGATGAAGGGATCTTCCATATATCCGAGCAGCGCGGCGGTGTTCCTGGAAAGTAAACTGTCCTGGACGTTACAGGCAACATACATTGCTGTACCAGGATTTGCACCTGGGCTGCCCGGTCCACAATCCAGGCTCTGCAAGTCGGTTGAGGGCGGCGCGACGCTGCCGCTTCTGTATACCAGATTGTTATCGGCATCCATGCACTCAGGAACCATGTCGGCTGGGAAATTATGCAGGTCGACCTGTGCGCAATATGGAGTGCCATTGCCGGCGAAGGCGATCAACCATTTTTCACCCGTCTTGGCAGCCAGGAAATAACCCCGTAGTGCGTGTCCCAAGGCATGACTGCCAAAATCCTGGATGATAGAATAGTTGATCTCGCCATATTCCCTTCCATGGTATTCCGCCAGCGCTTCTCCGATGAGGACATAATCACCCGCAGACCTGACAATCAGCTGTCCATTTTCATTCATACACTCTGGTACCAATTCAGAGGGAAATCCGCTGAAGTCAACGTCTCGACAGGGGGGAGTCGCCTGGCCATCATACACAATCATCCAACCCCCTTCCTGTTTGGCTGCGAGGAAATAGCCATTGCTCACGTTTCCTACAGCATGCGATGCAGATATTTTCGTGATGGCGAAGGGCACTTCTCCAACTGAAAATCCGAGTTTTTCTGCCAGGGCGACTTCGATGGCAATTTCATCAAGTTGCCGTTGATCTTCAGGTGGTTCTGCTGTCGGAGGATCGGGGGTTGAATCGGCTGGTATTTCAACTGTCTGGATGGTGGGTTGAGGTATGGTGTTAGATTCAATGCCAATTTCGAAGGTCCCGCAGGCGACGAGGAAAATGGCCGGGAAAATCGCCAGGGATATGGTCAGGGTATTTTTTACATTCATGATCTTACTCCACATAATAAAAATCTACAGCTATTCTATATTGATGAGTTTAAAATACCAGCGGTCTATCCCAAGATCATGGCAGGGAAGTTACAAGCCGGATTCAAGGTGCAACCAAATTGTAACAAGATTCACTATGGATTTATGTGGCGCGACATATTTCCAAATTTTCTCAACAGATTAATGCGGGATACCATCCTCAAAACGACTTCAGAGTCCCCGCTCGCATCTGCGACCAGTTTAATCACCCTATCTTTGGTGGCATCTGGGATATAGGCACTCTCCCACTCCTCTTCCAGATATTTCAGCAATGAATCAAAGGAATCTGCCCGGATGTAATTTTCAAAGATAAACGCCTGGTCGGAATAGAGCAACCCTGCGGCCACAAGGTGGTTGAGGGCGTTGTCCGCCTGGCGATAATCTTCAAAATTGTCCTCGCTCAATAATTGACCGGCAAAGAATTCACCATTATCTGAATGGACTTCAATCCTGGGTGGATCGACCAGGTCATGGACCTCCAGGATGACTCCCCCTTGATTCAAGCAGCTGGCTGCTTTCTCCAGGGCATGGACCATGCCCTCAGTTTTCATTCATCACAGCGACCAGGTGAACAAGGCGATATCATAGTTAGGACTGCCAGCAGGAAGGTCAAATTCCTCAATTCCAGAGGGGATGAAATCGATTTTTTCCTTGAGTTCAGCCGGGGTATTCTTTACAGCAGTTTGAACATCATCCGCGAGCGGATCGATGGCGGTGACATGCTGGCTGGTTTCGGCAATGGCCATCGTGAGGCGTCCGCTTCCACAGCCGATCTCAAGCACACGCTGATCGGTAAAATCAAAAAACTCCAGGATGGTTTCAGCATCTATGCCTTCTGGATCAGCGACCACTGACATAATTTTCAACTCCTTCCCAACAAACCCTATTTTTTTGCACCCACAATTGGGATGAAATCTCAGGTGGAAAGATAATCCTGCCTTTTACACAGCTAAAATTCACTGCAAAGATTCTCAGGAGGAAAGCTGAACCAAGCTGGCGAGCAAGGCCATCGAAACTTCCCGGCTGCGTCCATCCTGATCCAGCTCGGGATTCCAGGTTGACATTGAAACCGCGACGATCTGCCCAGAGTCCGCCAGCGTGGTAAATACCTGCTGCAAGTCATCAACTCCCGGGCCGTGACTGACCGGGTAATTCATCGCTGGCGCTTCTGAAGCATCAAGGATATCAGTATCAAAATGAACCCAGATCGGACCTGGGGGGAGTTCATAATTCAGCAAATCACCAATGTTCTTAAGGTGATGGATGTTGGAGCTGGTAACGGCTTCGCTTTCACCTGGATCCAGGTCACGCCCGTCGCTGAGAATAATCATCCCTTCAGGCATCGGTTTTGCGCCGACCAGGTCCATAATGGTCTGCTCTCCACGACCCACCAACATTGCCAGGGGCATACCACCCAAAAAACCACTCGGAGTCGTCTCCCAGGTGTTGAAATCTCCATGTGCGTCGAACCAGATCAAGGTTGGGGTGAGACCGATCTGCTGCAGGCCTGCCAGGACACCGATACTGGTGCAGCAATCACCGGCTATACTGACCGGGATATCGCCTGATCCAGCGGAACTGGCGATAAACTCTGCCAGCGGTTTGTACAGGGTACCCATTCTAAGCTGGGGATTTCCATCTGGGAGTTGGGGATCATTGACCACCCAACCTGCTTCCGCCAAAGTCGATAAACCCTGCAGCGGTTGATCGAGAAAGAATGGAGTCAGGATGAAATTGGTCTTCATCTTCAATTGGGCTTTTTCTTGAGAATGATGAGTTCCTCAATTCCCTCCCGTCCGGGAACAGAATCGTCTGGTACTTCTCTCAATACCAGCTCGAAACCACGCTCATTAAGGGGTGAAATCAGTTCATCAGGCGAGACGACAAACGGTGGTCCTCCAGTACGACCGCCAATTGGAAACGCCAAGGCGATATAGAATCCTCCGGGTTTCAACAGGCTGCTGACCCCCTGGATATACTCAGCCCGACGCTGAGGATCGATCGCACAGAAGCAGGTGTACTCCAGGATATAGTCGAACTCCTCTTCCATGAAGACTGGCAAATCGAAAAGATCCGCCTGCATCACTTCCATTTTTACCTGAGGGTCGTCGAGTGCCTGCATCTCTTTGACTGCCTCTTCCGCAAAATCAACTGCTGTAACTTCGAATCCGAGCCTGGCAAACAAGCGGGCATCATACCCACGTCCAGCACAGACAACCAGCATTTTCCCCGGTGTGAATTTCCCGCTTTCAGCTAACCTTTGAAATACGGGGGTAGGCATACCCAGGTCCCAACCGGTGTGACCCTGCCGATAGCTTTCTTCCCAGAATGAAGGAGAGTTCACATCACTCATTGTACAAGATTGTACTAGATTTTAAATCTCTGCATTCAAAATTAGGTCAAATATCCTAAATGTTAGACAATACTGCGGTATAAGCAATACTGGCTGTGCTAGAATAACCGCATGACGAAGCGCATTGTCTTCATGGGATCTCCCGATTTCGCCCTACCTACCCTGCAAGCATTGGCAGATCACTACCGAGTGGCCGGGGTGGTCACCCAGCCTGATCGTCCAGCCGGCAGAGGAAGAAGGCTAACTCCCCCAGCAGTGAAAAGTCTCGCTGAAGAGTTAGGATTACGCGTGATTCAGCCCAAAAGCCTTAAGGATCAAACTGCATTGGCGACAATCGAAGCGTGGAGACCCGATCTAATCGTTGTAACCGCTTTTGGACAGATCCTACACGCAGAGGTGCTTGACCTGCCTCCATTCGGCAGCCTGAATGTACACGCCTCCCTGCTCCCGCGCTGGCGTGGTGCAGCACCCATCCAGGCAGCAATCATGCACGGCGATCAATACAGCGGGGTCACAATCATGAAAATGGACGAAGGTATTGATACTGGTCCACTGCTCAGCCAGAGAAAAGTGCCCCTTGCGCCGGATGAAACTGCCGGGAGTTTATCGGAAAGACTGGCCCAGCTGGGTGCAGACCTGCTAATAGAGACATTGCCGGAATATTTCAGCGGTGAACTAAAGCCACATCACCAACAGGGTGAACATACTTATGCCCGGATGCTAAAGAAACGCGACGGAGAGCTGGACTTTTTTCAAAGCTCAGAAGCGCTGGAACGAAAAATTCGCGCCTTCGATCCCTGGCCAGGTACGTTCATGAACTGGCAAAACAAGCGGTTGAATATACTCAAAGCAAAAGCTGCAGCAATCTACCGCACAGTAGATGGATCAGAGGGTCAGCCTGGCCAGCGGACCGTCCACAAAGAACACCCAGCGGTATTCACAGGCGAGGGACTCCTGGTATTAATAGAGATCCAGCCGGCTGGAAAGAAAGCCATGGAGGGTCCAATGTTCCTACGAGGGGTGCGCAATTGGTCAGATGGCATTGATGGCTGATTTTGAGAAATCATTTACCCACCGCATCACGCTCCTCCGGCATGGTGAATCTTCTGGAAATGTCAACGGCGTTTATCAAGGTCGCGCCGAATTCGATCTTACCGATAAAGGTCGCACGCAAAGCCGCTCACTGGCTGCCTATTGGCAACAAGAAGAGGTAAATTTCGACCAGATCATTTCCAGCCCACAATCCCGCGCCCGGCAAACGGCGGAAATCCTTGCCAAATCGCTTTCAGTGCCTCTTGAATTTGATGATAACTGGCGAGAAATTGATAATGGCGTCCTGGCTGGCAAAACACTCGACGAAGTCAAGCAAAACCACCCTACCCCTGATTTCAGGTCGCCCTTCGTCTCAATCGGGGAAACTGGTGAAAGCAATTGGGATCTCTATTTACGTGCCGGAGCCGTCGTCCAGAATCTAGTTCATCGTCCACCAGGCAGCTACCTAGTCGTCTCACATGGCGGCTTTTTAAACCGGGTACTCTACGTTATGTTAGGCATCATTCCCCAGGTAAATTTCAGAGGAGCCCGATTTCATTTCCAAAACACATCTTTCGCAGTAGTATATTACGATCCCAAACGCCACATATGGCTTTTAGATCGCCTGAACGATCGCAGTCATTTGATCGATTCAAACAGAAAACAGGCATAATTTTCCTTGCAAAAACGTTAATTTAATACGTGACGTTAATCACTAGTCAAAAACCCAGGTTGCAATATATAATATTAATAGAAGATTAATGAGGTCGTCTGAAAAACACTATTTGTCATGTTAAGCAATGTGAAGCATTTCCTTTTCATCGAGAGGGAGACCCCCGAAAAATCGGGGCAGGCTCTTCGCTACGCTCAGGGTGACAGCCTTTCAGGACAGCCTCCGTGTTTTGTTGCTGAATAACAATAAGAAACTCACTGATGACCATGAATGGTTGAGTGGGGGTTATCTGCAGCGGTGTTTAGGGAGGAAACCACCGTTCTTCTGCTAAATTGATAGATCACAATGCTATATTGGATATCCATCATCACAAATTTCATATTCCTGGTGGCGGCGGTATGGTTGGGAATCTATATCGTTTCTCGCAGTCCACGCAGCCTGGTAGCCTGGTTGACCGGATTAACACTCTGGTCAGTATCCAGTCTTTTCTTGAATATGCTCTTGGCCTTTAATCCCCCACCCATACCAGAGTATCTACCTGCCTGGGTGCCATTGTTATTTCCGTTTTGGCCGGCGGGTACGACTGCCAGCGGCTGGAGCGGTTGGCTTCAAGGTTGGTTTGTGATCCCAGCGATCATAATCTGGCATCACACGACTGTGATTCTGCGCCCGGGGAAAAGCGGTCTTTGGCGCTGGGTGCGGGTGATTTTCGGATATGTGGTAGCAGGTCTGGTCATCTATGCACATCTGTTCACCGATCTCGTTTTTTCTTCGGCCTCTGGAGACCCATTACTGCTCACATCATTAAGACCTGGCCCGATGTACCCGGTAATTCTGGCACTGCTGCTATTGTTCACCGGGATGAGCCTGATCAACCTGAGACGTTCGGCACAATCAGCTCCAGTATTAATGCAGCAAAAGCAACTCAATATCCTGGTTATTGCGACGTTGATCGCGGGGTTAACTGGTCCTGTAGCCCTGGTCACAGCAGCGTTCGACATACCCATGCCAAGAGTGACCTTAACTTTGCTGCTGGGAGGCGGGGTAATCCTGCTGGGAGTGGGCGTGGCAAGGTACAGTGCGATTTCTGAGGGAAGAACTATCCGGCGAGATTTTATTTACAACGCCATCGTCATGGGCTTGATCACCGGGTTTTATTTACTGGTCACCTGGGTTTCCGCCCAGATCTTCAATGTCCCGGGGGAAGTATATATTTTTATCGTGCTGCTGGCCATCATCACCCATTCCTTGATCGATATCTCCCGGCAGGCGCTTGATTTCGTTTTTTATGGGAAAGATCGCCGGGCCATTCGTTTAAATTTACAACGACTGACCAAATCGGTTGGCGAGAAGGATTTGGAGGATAGCTTAGCGATCATCCTTGAATCAATGTGCAGTTCCGTGCGAGCCACTTATGGGGTAATCATCTTATTCGAGGAATATAAACTGCGCCTTATCGTTACCTGCCACTGGCGGGGAAAGCAGCTGCCCGTCTCCCAGGGTGACCTCAAAATTGATGACGTCCAACATCTTGAACCAGACAGTTTCCCTGCCCCGCTGGGTGATGCTGCGCTGTTAATTCCTCTCTACAGTGATGCAGAACAGATCGGTGTGATCATCTTCGGCCGACCGATCAATGGGATCAAATTTTCCCCAGCAGATGTCGAGCTGCTTCTTTATCCCAGCGATCAAATCGCAGATGCCATTCAAAGTGCATTGAAAGAAAAGCGCTATCTTTCTCAGCTATCAGAGCTGGTAAAGGAGCAAAGTTCGGGAACACTGCAATCACCCGATAAAATCTCTGTTACTGAAGTTGAAGATGCCCTTCGACACCTGTTTGACTACGCTTATCTGGGGGATACCTCACTGGTGGAATTGAAACTAATCCACCGTCACTTACCCCCAAGCGAAGTGACCCACATCGATCAAGGCAAGGCTGTTCATACGGTTGTGACTGGGGTTGTGGAAAAACTGCGTCCCGATGGGGAGCCTGCCAGCAATCCCCCACCTCGAGAATGGTATCCATACCTGATCTTGAATCTTGCATATCTGGAAGACTGTCCTAACCGCGACATCATGTCGCAGCTCTACATCTCGGAAGGAACCTTCAACCGCACGCGAAGATCTGGCATTCGTTCGGTGACGCGCATGTTGGAGGAAATGGAAGCGGCATTGCGCTGATCGCAAAAGATCAGGCCTACATCACCTAGAACCCGCTTTGACCCTGAAGAAGGGTGTTTTGGGCTTTTCTTTGCAGCACAGATTGGAGGGAAAACACGATCGCCAAACCATCATCCCAAATTCGGACTATCACTGGGATTATCTGATTATTGGCAGTTTTTGGCAGTTAAAAATCTGGCTATGGCAGTTCTAGTATGCATAATTATGAGCATACCGGATTGAGGAGGCCAGCCATGAGAGTATCAACCAGCCAAAAAATTCATTTTATGCTGACTATCTTATTTATCGCTGCTCTATTCTTGCCAGCCATCAAAATATTCTAATAATGATAATACTCTTAATTTTCAATAATTGACCAGAAAGGGAAGCAATAACATGTTTTCCAAAACACCTGATAAATTGCTGTTTTTAACTATGTGTATACTACTAATTTGTTTGTTTTCAGGATGCAGTCCAAGTGCAGAAAGTTATTACGAACAAGGGATCCAATTTGTCAAAGAGAAGGATATCGAAAATGCACTCAATTCATTCAATCAGGCGATTAGAGTGGACCCCGAACTTACCACAGCATACTTTGAACGGGGGCAAATTTACCTGAATTCAGGCGAACTCGATTTAGCTTTATCAGACTTTCAACAAGTTATACGGCTCGATCCCCAATTTGCTCTAGCTTACTTCGAAAGTGCGAAGATCAATAGTGAGTTGGGTAATATCGAGCAAGCGATACAAGAATACGATTCATTAATTGATCTTTCGCCTCAAAATAGTGAAGCTATATTTCAACGCGGGTTACTGCATTGGAAATCTGACAATCCTCAAGCTGCGCTTGCAGATTTCAACAAGGCAATAGAGTTGGGAACTGAATCAGCTGAAATTTATCACCACCGCGGTATGATCTATTCCGATTCGGGGGAACTCGAAAAAGCGATCAAAGATTTTTCCCGGGCTATCGAATTCGATCCTGACTTGTTCGACGCATACTTCAATCGTGGATCCATATATACCGACATAGGGAATGCGGGTGGCGTAATTTTTACGGAATGTGGCATTGAAAATTCCCCTCCTGAAGAATTAGACCTAGCCATTTCCGATTTCAGCACGGCAATAAAAATCGATCCGCGATCTGGGGATGCTCACTTAAGGCGAGGAACGGTTTACGCCCAATCAGGAAAACTAGAGGAAGCGATTTTGGACTTCGATCAAGCGATCATTCTTGATCCAGATTTAGTAGATGCCTATATCAACCTTGGATTGGGCCATGCCTCACTCGGAGCAACTGAGCTTGCAATTAAAAATTACGAAAAAGCAATCGGATTGGATCCTGAAGAATCAAGAGCTTATGCTGGACTTGGTATAGTTTCTTACATGGTAGGTGATCTTGATCAAGCGATCGAATACTATGACCAGGCAATAAAAATCAACCCTGACGATCCGGATTATTTCAATAACCGGGGTTTTTACCATGCTGATAATGGGGATTTCGAATCAGCTTTGGCTGATCTGGAAACTGCATTGAGTCTTGATCCAGAATCTGATGGTAGCTATAGTAACCTCGGCATTATTTATCGCAGAATGGGCGAGTATGATCTGGCAATTGCTGAATACAATAAGGCGATTAGTCTAAATCCAGATAACGTTGATG
>JBFFEL010000121.1:0-12480 GCA_041558875.1 Anaerolineales bacterium | reverse complement strand
GTATGGCGCCATCGCAGATCAACCGGTTAGTTCCTTTGCTTCCCGGAGAAGTGATGTTCCCAGGGACGGCAAAAACTTCCCGACCCTGATCGGCTGCAAAAGAAGCCGTGATCAGGGCACCGCTGGTATTGCCTGCTTCAACCACGATAACCGCCAGCGATAGACCCGAGATCAACCTGTTTCGAGGCGGGAAATTCGAGGCTTCCGGGGGTGTACCCGGCGCATAATCGCTGACCAATGAGCCATGTTCAATGATCTGCTCCGCGAGCCGCCTATTCTCCGGGGGATAAATAATATCCACACCGCTCCCGAGAACTGCAACCGTCCTGCCACCCGCGTTCATGGCAGCCTGGTGCGAGATCGAATCAACGCCTCGCGCCATACCACTGACCACGGTAATACCATTTCTCGCCAGGGTAGCGGCGATCTCTTCGGCGACCTGACGACCGTAACCAGTCACTCGCCTGGTACCAACGACTGCTACAGCCCATTCATCACCTTCGGTGAGCTTGCCTTTCAAGTAAATCACCGGAGGTGACTGGTCGATCTCCCGCAAGCGACGGGGATAGGCATCATCCGTTTGGATCAACACGGTGACACCCTGCGCCTGGAGCTGCTCCCACACTTGATCCAGGTCAATCGAGGAACGTAATTCAAGTAAATTCTCGACGACCTTATCACTTAGTCCGGCCTCACGCAGAGCCTCGCCTGGAGCCCCCCAGGCAATCTGTGGGTCGCCAAAAAAATTTAGAATTGCCTGGAAGCGGACAGCGCCAATGCCTTTGACCAGAGAAAATGCCACCCAATATTGGCGGGGTTCACTCACCCGGTTTCTCCTTCATGAAGGATAGTTCCTTCATTTAAAACCAAAACATGGCGAAGAGAATACCACAGGACTTTCGCCGCTGTCAAGCAGCGCTTGAAACTCAACCCTCAGGGAGCAAGCCGGGGAGCAGGCGCACATGAAGCTGGTGATGCTCCAGGTCGATATCTAAGATCACTGATTCGATGGCTGGGATAAGCAGTTCTTTGCCCGATTCTCCCTGCACCAGGTAAACATCATTGGCTCCGGTCTCATGAATGCGTGAGATCGTGCCCAGCAGGTTTCCATCTTCATCAATCACCTGCATCCCCAGCAGCTGGTGGTGGTAATACTCCCCTTCCTCCAGTTGAGGTCGATCTATTGTACGCACGTAGACCAGCTGGTTGCGCAACTCGGCCACCTCTTCTCGGGTCCCGTAACCTTCTAAAGACAATAACATACCCCTGGAATGGGGTCTTTTTTTGGCGATCCTGACCTGTTGATATTGGGATCCAACCCACACGAAAATTCCAGGTTTTAATCGTTCCGGGAAATCGGTGAAAACATTCATTACGATTTCACCGTGAATCCCGTGTGGTTTACCAAGTTTTCCAACTACCAAGAATTCAGGCTCGCCGGGAATCGACGAGCCTGGTTGATCATCTTGCTGGTCAGGTGAGGATACCGGTTTCATTTCGGTTCCATGATATCCAAAGAGGCGCGTTTGCCTTCGCGAGCGGCTGCCACGCGGAGTAAATTGCGCATTGAATTGGCCACCCGGCCTCCCTTACCGATCACCCGGCCCATATCTTCCTTGGCCACCTGCAAACGAATTTCGACATTCGATCCCCGGCGATACTGGTTGACGCGGACCTGGAGCGGGTCATCCACTAGGGAAAGGGCAATATATTCGATTAAATCTTGCACGACTTACCTCCGCGTTTCCTCTCAGGCTTGATCAATCAAAGAATCGACCAACCCTTTATTCATCACCTTCTTTTTCAGCTTCTTCCAACTCGGCTTCTGTCTCGGCTTCCGCTTCACCTTCAGCTTCAGTTTCAGCCTCAGCTTCCGCTTCTACGTCAGCTTTATCTTCTAATTCAGCCTCTGTCTCGGCCTCTGCTAATACCTCTTCTTCAGCTTCAACCTCAGCTTCCTCCTCGGCGGCAGCTTCTGCCACTTCCGCTTTGGCTTCTTCAGTTTCAGTTTCCACTTCTGCTTCGACCTCGGCGGTGATTTCTTCCGCTTCAACTTCAGCTTCTTCTTCAGTCTCTGTCTCGGCTTCAGCTTCAGCCTCGGCCTCTTCCTCGGCAGCAGCTTCTTCTACTTCTGATTCAGCTTCAGTTTCGACTTCAGCTTCGACCTCGGCGGCAGTTTCTTCCGCTTCCACTTCGGCTTCCGTCTCAGCTTCCATTTCAGCTTTCACTTCCTCCACCAGCTCAGCTTCGGGTTCAGCAGCTGGCTTAGCTTTCTTCTTGGATTTCTTGGTTGGGGTGACCCCAGTGGTTTTCGGACTGCCAACACGCGCTTGGGCGGCCGTCTCGGCCTCCTCTAACAACACCTCGATCGATTCACCTTCTTTATACCGGGCAAATCTTTCCATCACTCCTGCCGAACGAAACAGTTGTTTGACAGAATCGCTGGGTTGGGCTCCCTTACTCATCCAATCATAGATGCGGTCTTCCTTCATCTGCAGGGTAGCCGGCTCTGTGCGCGGATTGTAGAATCCCAATATTTCCAGGAAACGACCGTCGCGAGGACTCTCCTTGTCGGCGGCGACAATCCGGTAGCTGGGCTGCTTTTTCCCACCAACACGGCGTAAACGAATACGAACCATAAATTTAAATCTCCTTCAAATCTTAAGCTAAATTTTTCTGCCGGGCAAACGACCGGGGCAGAGGGGGTGTGGAAGGACACACATTAACACCGGTGCAGCTCAGCGGGCAAAAAACTATGGCCGAATGGCCATAGATGCCTTTCAATAGGGGTATTTTAACCGAAAATGCGCGGTAAACCTCCTCGCATTCCAGCTTTATTCAAGGTTTTAAACATACGTTGGGCTTGCTTGAATTGTTTGAGCAGGCGATTGACATCCTGAACTTCGGTGCCAGAGCCGCGAGCGATCCGCCTGCGCCGGCTGGCGTTGAGGATCTTTGGATTTCGACGCTCACCAATCGTCATGGAATTGATGATGGCTTCGGTCCTTTTAAGCTGCTCTTCAGCTTCCTGCGGATCAACCTGGTTCGCAATCTGACCCATGCCACCGGGCAGCATGCCCATCAGCTGGCCGATGGGTCCCATACTACGCACCTGGCTCAGCTGATCCCTAAAATCTTCCAGGGTGAATTGACCCGCGATCATCCGTTCGGCTTGCTCCCGTGCGGTTTGCTCATCTAAAGTCGCTTCTGCACGTTCGATTAAGCCGAGGACATCACCCATACCCAGGATGCGTGATGACAGGCGGTCCGGATCAAAGACTTCGATCGCGTCCAGGCCTTCCCCGGTGCCGAGAAATTTGATCGGCACTCCGGTTACCGAACGAATCGAAATGGCTGCTCCACCGCGGGCATCACCATCGATTTTGGTCAGCACCAGTCCGGTGATTTCGACCGCATCACGGAAGCCGGTGGCAATATTGACCGCTTCCTGGCCGATCATCGAGTCCACCACCAGGAGGACTTCTACTGGATGCACGCGGGAGGTAATCGCCTGCAACTCGTCCATCAGCTCATCATCCAGCTGAGAGCGACCAGCGGTATCCAGGATCAGGACCGTATAACCACCCAGCTCGGCTTTCTGCTGGGCATGTACAGTCAGCTCCGGCGGTGCTACGCCTGCTTCAGAGAAAACGGGTACGTTCAAGCTCTCTCCGAGTGTATTCAGCTGGGTAACCGCAGCCGGGCGATAAGGGTCAGCTGCGACAAGCATCACCCGCTCACCCTGAGAACGCAGCATTCGAGCGAGTTTACCAGCCGCAGTCGTTTTTCCGGACCCTTGCAGTCCAATCAGCATGATCACGCGTGGTTTGGGACCGCTCAAGTTGAGGCGTTCTGGTTCTCCCAGGGTGGCGATAAGCTCTTCATTGACGATCTTGATCACCTGCTGGGCAGGGTTTAATGCCCTAGAGACCTCTTGACCTACCGCGCGCTCACGCACGCGGGCGATAAAATCCTTGACCACGCTGTAATGCACATCGGCTTCCAGCAGGGCTAGACGCACTTCGCGCATCGCCGCGTCGACGTCTTTTTCTGAAAGCTTGCCACGACGGCTGAGCTGCTTAAATACACCGTTTAATCGGTCGGTAAGATTCTCAAACACAAAAAATCAACCTTAAAGAACTGAAATTTGTAGCAGTGCATTTTACTGTGGGAGGGGGGAAAGGTCAAGAGGAAGCGGGATCTGGTTGGAGAGAAGGGCATTTCACTTTACTGATTTTCCCTACGGTTTTTTGGATAGACTCACTGTGGTGCTGTGAGGAACTTCTCACACACCGGGGGGTTAATTATTTTATGGAGAGATGTAATTATCCCCCATAATTCATACTTTATTCCGCATTAAATACGAAAGGAGAATCTTGTCATGTCAAAAGTCGCCATTGTGACAGACAGCACTGCCGGAATCCCTAAAGATTTGATGGACCAATATCCGTTGTGGGAGGCTCCTCAAGTGGTGATCTTTGGTGAGGAGACACTTGAAGATCGAATAGATATTCAGCCCAGCGAGTTTTACGTGCGATTGGAAAAAGATCCCATCCACCCAACGACTTCGCAGGTCACACCAGTCTTTTTCCAATCATTGTTTAGTAAATTACTGGAAGATGATTATGAAATCCTGGCAATATTGGTATCGCCAAAACTATCTGGGACGATAGAGTCAGCCAACCAGGCCAAGGAGATGTATCCAGACGCAACCATTGAAGTATTCAATTCAGAATCCGTTACAATGGGATTAGGCTGGCAGGTATTGATGGCTGCCCGGGCAGCAAAAGATGGGGCAACCCTGGCGGAATGCAAAGAGATTGCTGAAAAAGCGAAGCCGATGACCGGTGTTGTATTTGCAGTTGATACCCTGGAATACCTGCACCGAGGCGGGCGTATTGGTGGCGGAGCCAAATTCCTGGGTACGGCATTGAACTTCAAGCCAATCCTGGAGGTCGAGGATGGTGCAATAGATTCAGTTGAAAGGGTGCGTACACGCAAAAAATCACTTGCACGGGTGATCAGGTTGATCGAGGAGCGCATTGATGGACGCAAGCCGCTGCACCTGGCGACGCTGCATGCCAAAGCCGAAGAAGATGCCCGTTGGCTGCTAGATGTCGGTTGTGCACATCTGAACCCTGATGAGAAAATATATGCTGAGGTGAGTCCGGCAGTGGGCACACACGCCGGTCCCGGTGTGGTCGGCCTGGCCTTCCTGGCAGGAATGTAACCTCCGATAATTCACGTTCAAAGCCTCCTTCTCAATCGAATTGAGAGGGAGGTTTTTTGACGTTGAATTGGATTCGTGGTAGGCTTAAATTCTCACCTGAATAGTCCAATTTTTGCTGGGAGGTAATAGACATGACCCTTTCCACCCTGAATAGATCTGACGATCTGCGGGTATACGATAACATTCTGGAAGCGATTGGAAAAACACCGTTAATCCGCCTCAACCGGGTTGGGCGCAGCTCGCCGTGTCCGATCTATGTCAAGCTGGAGTTCCTCAACCCTGGCGGCTCGGTCAAAGACCGCATCGGCATAACCATGATAAATGAGGCAGAAGAAGCAGGTCGCTTGAAACCGGGCGGCACAGTCGTCGAATCAACATCAGGAAACACAGGGGTAGGATTGGCGATCGCCTGTGCGATTAAAGGATATAAATCGGTCTTCGTCATGCCGGATAAGATGAGCCAGGAGAAAATACAGCTGCTGCGCGCCTTTGGAGCAAAAGTGGTGATCACCCCAACCGCGGTCGCCCCGGATGACCCACGTTCGTACTACAGCGTTGCAGATCGCATCGTGGCAGAAACCCCGAATGCGATCCTTGCCAACCAGTACCATAATCCAGAAAACCCAAAAAGCCACTACCTGACGACCGGGCCTGAGATTTGGGAGCAGACTCAAGGAAGGGTGACGGATGTAGTCGTTGGCATGGGGACTGGTGGAACGATAACCGGAGTTGGCCAGTATTTGAAGGAACAAAATTCCGAGGTACGCATGATCGGGGTAGATCCTACCGGATCGATCCTGCTGGAAACCTGGCAGCAGGGGCAGATTCCGGAGGATGTGGAGGCAACGACTTATAAGGTAGAAGGCATTGGCGAGGATTTTCTTCCCACCTCCCTGGATCTTTCGGTGATCGATGATGTAATCAGGGTTACCGACAAAGAGTCCTTCTTGTGGACACGAAGGCTGGTTAAAGAAGAGGGTATTTTCTGTGGGGGATCGTCTGGTTCAGCGGTGGCTGCTGCGGTACGCTACGCCCAGAACCTGCCCCCAGAACGATTGGTGGTCGTGGTATTGCCCGATTCAGGCTCGCGCTACCTGTCGAAAGTATTCGACGACAAATGGATGCGTGAAAACGGGTTCCTGGATATCGAGTGGGGTGAAGTTTCGCTGCAGGAACTCCTCGAAGCCAAAGCTGGCCCTGACTTGATCTGCGCCCCATTAGAAACACCGATGACGGAAGTGATCAACCAGATGAAAGAACATGACATATCGCAAATTCCAGCCCTCCATCCAGACGGCACGCTAGCAGGCATCGTCACGGAGGTGGATTTGCTGAAACATATGCTTGAGACGGGTCACGAGCACTCTCAGACAGAGACGATCGCGGCCATCGCCCAACCTGCTGATGCTGTTTTTTCGATTCGCGCCAGCCTGGAGGAGGCCATGCCCTCGGTCATGGAGGGCAATGTGATCCTGGTTACCGAAGGCGACCATCCAGTGGGGATATTGACCAAGATCGACATGCTGGATTTCATTGCCGGGCAGAACTAGGGCTAGCGAACAACCAGATTCTCAAGATAGGTCATAACGGTAAACGAATTGGCCAGATCAGAAGAGAGCATCCCTCACCTGGAAATTCTGCCGGTCACCAGCTTGCTGGAGCACGAGTGGCATGACGACCAGCGCACCGATCCTTTGATTGTGCGCATCGAGGAGAGCGGGGTCTGGCGCAACCCGCCCATCGTGGCCCCTTTGCAGGATGGCAGCCAGCGCTACATGGTGCTGGATGGGGCCAACCGGGTAGCAGCGTTGAAAAAGCTCAACTTTGCCGATGCCCTGGTGCAAGTAGTTCACCCGGACGACCCGGGTTTGAAACTCTACAACTGGAATCACCTGATCCGGGGCATTGAACCTTCCCAATTTGTGGAAAATATCGAGCAGCTGCAGGATGTCTACCTGGTTAGCGGGGAGGATGATCGACCAAACTTACGGAAAGAATGCGGGATAACAGTGATCCAGGTTGCGCGAGGCGATCTCTACACAGTATGTACACAAGTAAAGGACCTGGAGGGTCGAGTCAAGTTATTGAATGCCATTGTTGACCTGTACAAAGATAAGGCCAGCCTGGACCGGACGAACGAGTGGAGCGTGGTGCGCTTGAATGCAGTCTACCCCGATTTATGCGCCCTGGTGATATTTCCAAGATTCGATGTCAAGGATATCTTGATCCTGGCGGGAAATGGCTGCATGCTGCCAACCGGCATCACCCGCTTCATGGTCTCACCCCGGGTTCTGCACCTCAACTACCCGTTGGAGGCGATGAAGGCCAATCTGCCGCTGGAAGAAAAGAACGCCCTACTGCAAGAATTCATACACCGGCGCCTGGGTGAGAAGGGGGTGCGCTACTATGCCGAAGCGACCTACCTGTTTGATGAGTGAGCGCTGAAAGGCAAAACTTGGCAACCTCATCGGTTAGTCTTTTTGAAAACAAGAAAATCCAATATCAATTATCTTCCGATTAGGTACAGACAGTTTTGGTGGGAAAACTCAGCCCGAATAAAAATTCTTCTAGGGTCTGAGGATAAAAATTTCTCTGAATATTTCCCCAAAACACGATAATCATAAATATCAATCCCTGATAACGATTTCTTGATTTGATTTGTTTAGAAGTGTATAGTTAAGAAATCGCGATCGCAATATTGGTTAACAAGAGCCATCCCCACTCTTGTTTGTTTCGTGGAGGAGATAATGACTGAAGGCTATTTCAGTAAACTTAATCCGAACTGGATAATAACCCCGGATGAAGCAGATAACTGGGCAAAGGTGAGGAATGCCAATCTGCCAACAATGACCGGAAGCCAGAATTGGTTAAATTACATGGGATTCTTGGAAAAAAAATTGGCAGCATTCGGTGTGGTAAATATAACTAAGAACAGCTGGACTTTTGAACGATGGGAGACATCCAATGATCCCAGCCAGTGGTCATTGGCATCAAACGGAAAGGCAATTGAGGTCGCTTTCTACGGTGCATATTCAGGGTCGACCACATCCAAGGGTATCACTCGGGAACTCGTGTACTACAACCATCTCAACCCACCGCAATCGATCAAAGATAAAATCGTGGTAATCCCGACACTACCCCATCCAGACCCACCTTATACCAAAGGTCCAACAGGGCACTTCACATTCACAGAATCACCTTTCTCCGATGATTATGTTGAAAACCACACATTCAGCGATTACGAATATCGGAGCGATAGTGAAACATTTCCCCCCATATTTGAGTATGTCGATCCTGCGAAGACATTTACCTTTGATATCTGGTGGCAAATGCAGCAGGGGCTGCACGAAATTGCCGTCAATGGTGGCGCTGCAGGAACAATAATTGTCTATGACATGGCGTTCGAACGGACGACTGGTCTCTACACCTTTCCTACACCGGCGCTATACGATTCGCCAACGCTGATCCTGGATCGCGAGGCTGGAGCAAAGGTGATCGCCAATGCGAAAGAAGGCAAGACCGCAACCTTGAGACTGGAAGCCTCACTCGAAACTGCTGAAGCATACCAGTTAATCGGCTACCTTCCAGGTAAAAATTTTGGTACGCAACAGGATGAGCAGATCATCCTGGTTGGCCACACTGACGGGCCATCTATCACGCAGGACAATGGTGGGTTGGGGTTGTTAGCCATAATCAAATTCTTTTCCAATATTCCACAACAAGATCGTCCAAGAACCCTGACCCTATTTTTAGATTGCCGCCATTACATGCCCGGTATGGAAGAGGAACACAAACGCCCAGATTGGCTTAATCGACATCCGGAAGCAAAAAAACCGATCGTCGGAATAATCCACGTTGAACACTTGGGGGAGATGGAATACCAGGAGGTCGAGGGGAAAGTTGAGCCAACTGGATTGGCAGAGCATTCCTACCTATGGACTAGAAATAATCAAAGGTTAATTGACCATGCGATCGAGGCAGTAAAAGAACATCACCTTCCCAGGGTGAATGTGGTTGCTCCCGAACGTCCCGGAATAAATGGGGGTTATCAGAGGATGTGGTGGGCAGGATCAAGTGTACATGCCATCAGCGATCTCGATAGTGATGCTTTTCATAGCCTTGATGTTCCAGGATTCGGCCTGGCGAGTAATCTTGGTTACTATTACACCATTCACTCCAACATAGATAGGTGGAACCAGGACCTTTTCCTTTCGCAAGTCAAGACAATGACTCAGCTAACAGGGGTGATGATGATTGCCGACCTGGAGGATATCCGACCATTGTGAACAGCCTCGAGGAATTGAAAAATTCGACTGGATATATGACCTAATGAATGCGTATGGTAGCAGTAGACTTGAAATAAGAATCGAGTGCGTGCAGCACACTTGCGAATAAATATTTGTTGATGATCGCCATTGGTGGATTAAACATCAAGCTCTGTCAAGAAGAGATAGATATTCTGAGAGGTGAACAGGGTCCGGTATTGCAAAGGGCTATGGAAACGGTGGTTAAATTCGGTGAGGCGATGGAAGCGGAAAGGCTGGTCAAAATTGAAGGACCAGGACACTTTGTCATTTCGTGGTCCGTGCCAGGAATTGCTCCCCCGATCGACCTGCTGGAAGAACTGGTTGAGGATGGTCTAAAAACTAAATTCCCTTTCACACTTGATCCCAGACCACCGCTCGATTTTGAAAATCTGTTTGTGCGATCTGAAGAAAAAGCTGCGATAAAGACGATGTATCGTAATCAAGCTCGCTATGATGAACTCATGAGCAATTTGGGGCTCAGAGATCAAAATGCATACACCTGTAATCCATGCCAACCTGAAGTCGGAAATATCCCAGAAAGAGATAAGATCCTAGCCTGGTCGGAATCTGCATGTGTGGTTTACGCAAATTCTGTATTGGGTGCACGGTCTAACCGCAACGGAGCAATCATCGATTTAATCAGCAATATTGTTGGCAAAACACCATTTGCCGGGTTGCTCACCGATGAAGGACGCAAAGCTGATTGGTTAATTGAAATCAGGACGGAAGAACAGCCGCTTCCCCAATTACTCGGTGCGGCCATTGGCCTGAAAGTCCTTGAGGATGTACCTTATATCGTCAATCTTGACCGCTACCTAAATCCAGAGCTTGAACCTGAGACAACGGATTATTTGCAGGAAATGGGGACAGCCAGTGCTACTTATGGGGCTGTCGGGCTCTTTCACGCAGAGAACATCACTCCGGAAGCGATTGACTTTGGAAAGGATTTATTGAGACCAGGATTTCAAACCTACGTGATTGATGATCATGAATTGCAAGTATTGCACGACTCCTTCCCTATATTGTGGACTGATGAAAACGCCACACCGGAGCGTTGCTATATCGGGTGTCCACATCTGAGTATAAGCCAGTTGTATTGGTGGGCAGACGCTATCCAAGCTGCTTTAGAGACACACCAAAAAAATCGTCTCGAGATAGACACTGTTCTCTGCGCGGCACCAAACGTGCTGGGAAAATTCAAAGGAGACGCAGAGGTGTATGAGCAATTAAGGGAGGCTGGGATTAAATTCAGTCCAGCTTGCAGTGAAACGATCTTCGAAACAGGTTTATGTTCTGGCAGGCCAATCCTGACCAACTCAACCAAGCTCAGGGCTTACACAACGGCACAGTTTATCCCAGATGAGGCTCTTGCTGAAGTTTTAGCAACAGGAAAAATCACAGCACATTGATATGAGTAAAACTTTCACCGGGAGGACAATTCTCGCGGCTAACCTGAGTGGGAAAGCCCTTGTGTCTCGAAAAGGCTTCAATGCTTATGCCTGTTTCAACAATAGCCTCCATGACGGAGCAATTTCCGCGGAATGTGCGGACAACGGTAACTCGGACTTATTTGGCAAAAACATGACGGATAAGATAATTTGCGTACCCAAAACAGTGGGGTCGACCTCGGCGGGTGCGGTCTGGCTTAGAGTATCTAAGCTTGGCGTAGCACCCAGGGCCATGTTATTCTCCCAGTCGATTGACTCGCTGGCGGCAGGCGGACTGCTTGTGGCAGATATTTGGGCTCAGCACAGAATTTGCACAATAGATCGCCTTGGAGACCAGTTCCTACAAGCTGTACAGGATGGTGATTGGTTGGAAGTACGAGAAGATGGGACTGTCAATATTATCTAATGTTGATCAATCCATAAGCCACGTCAGCTGTTGAAGTATCTGTGCTGCTGCTTGCGAAGAAAATTGCCCGTATTGTATCTACCCTGCTTAAGTACGTTATTACTTCGATGGGTGAAGGAATATTGATCTATCCATTCAAGCTATCGTCCAAGGAGGAGAAATGACCACCATCGTCCTGACAATACTGGCCATAATTTCGGCCTCGCTCCACATGTGGGGGGAATACCAGGGCCCAGATATCCTGATCTATATCTTCAAACCGCTGACGATGATATTCATTATCACAATTGCGGTGCTGGCGAAGGAGCCGCCCAGCAGGAGATACAAGTTCGCCATCATCGCGGGTCTGCTATTCTCGATGATTGGAGACATCTTCCTGATGCTGCCTATGGACCTGTTCATCGCCGGATTGCTGAGCTTCCTGGTCGCCCAAATAATTTATACCTATGCTTTCCGAACGGGAAGGCCGCTGCGGATTAAAATCCTGGCGATGTTACCTTTCATTATTTACGGGGTGGTAATTTATATGATTTTATTGCCAGGATTGAGTGGGTTGGCAATTCCGGTGGCGGTCTATGTAATCGTGATATTGACGATGGCCTGGCAGGCCTGGGATCAATGGGATGATGTGCGCGCTCGCTGGGCGTTGCTGGCCTTTATCGGGGCAGTGTTATTCGTGATCTCGGACAGCATCCTGGCTTTAAACAAGTTTGGGGAGCCATTTGCAGCTGCGAGAGCACTGACATTGACCACGTACTTTTCAGCGCAGTGGTTGATCGCGAATTCGAATAACACAGAATGGGGAGTCTAGACGATATTAAAGCCTTCTTCCTTATACTCGACCAATTTGATTTTAAGAACCGTTGCCCCCGTCAAAGCGGGGCCCTGTGTCCGTTATCCAGTTTATAGAACGCCCACAAAGGGCTAAACTACGGATCGCATAATGGTTAAGTACCTCAAGTTGCCACCTACCCTTCGGATGTCTTTCTGAGGAGCGAAGCGACGAAGAATCTCAGTCCTGGGTGAAGAATCAGCTGAACTATGGAGAGATTCTTCGCTCGTACCTCACTCAGAATGACGTGATGTCTG
>JBFFEL010000120.1:0-12622 GCA_041558875.1 Anaerolineales bacterium | reverse complement strand
GTATTTATTGTTAACGAAAATAATCCTGTAGACGGATTATCGTTGGAACAAATCCAAAGAATATATACCGGTGAACTGACTCGCTGGGATCAAGTTGGAGGATCAGCGCAAGAAATCCACCCCTATCAGCGAACTGAACAATCTGGCAGCCAGCAGTTGATGCTATCATTCGTCATGAAAGACCTCCAGATGGTCGATGCCCCTTTACTAGTTCTGATGAAGATGATCGCTCCCTTCTATGCCATATCAGAGGATCCACAAGGGATTGGATATTCAGTCTTTTATTATGAAGAGAATATGGCACCTAATGAGAGGATAAAACTGTTGGCGGTCGATGGCATCATGCCTGACCAAGGGACGATACGATCGCGCGATTACTCATTTACTACCGAGGTCTATGCAATTGTGCGCGCTGATTCATCTCAAGACAGCATCGAAATTCGTTTGCGTGATTGGTTGATTTCACCTGCAGGACAGGAAATAGTAGCTCAAAGCGGGTATGTGCCTTACCACGATTGATTCATCATCCCCCACGATGATTTTGCATCTCAAGCTGATATTGATTCAGGTCGAGCTTCTCATTCGGATTTGTTAGAGTGGTGTCCAGTAGAACAACCTTACTCTGGCTCGATCTCGGTGCGGTCATCTCCATCGGATTGACCGAACAACCGGCGCAGCTCCTCTTCCCAGACATCATCCAGGGGTGAGAAGGGAATGGGCACAAATTCATCTGATAGCTTGTTGATGTAATCGCGCACCCCGAGTTGGGGGGATTCATCATCCAATTCTGCAATTCGTGCATCGAACAACTCAACCAGCTCTTTGCTTTTCTCTTCCAGGTCGGACAGGTCCAACTCCAGGTGGATCATGTGGTTGATGCGCTGCATGATCCCCAACCAGGCCATGTAGTCGTTCTCGATGCGGATCGAATTGGAAATCTGGGTGACGTTGGAAAAATCATATGCTGGCACGAAAGCATAAAATGAGACGTACTCGATGCCCTGTTCGCCTGACCGGCGGCAAATATATGATCCCACGCTGGCTCCACCATGGTAATCGGATAAATTAACTGCGATATTCTGCAACTCATCTTTCATTTCAGGCAGGCTGTAGATAGAAGAGATCATGCGTTCCTTGTTGTAAGGCAGCTCGCCGTAAACACCGCCCAACCCGATGACGCGTTTTACCCCCAGCGTTTTTATGATATACAGCATCGCCTGGGTATAACGTTCGATGTCCAACTGGGGTTCATCACCCAGGAAGATGAGCAAACCGTGCTGGTTGTGCTCAACATAATACAAATCGTTGTGCTGTGTTTCGAGTTTTTCAGGATATCCCTGATTGAACTTAACAATTGGACGCACCAGGTCATGAGTTCCGGGAATTTGGAAAAGGTAAAATCCGTCCGGCCGGATCGAGCCAATTTTGCTTGCCCCTGTATGTTCGATCAGGTATTCTGGCAGCCCGGAAGAGGTCGATCCAGCATCCGCCCACTGCCGCCAACCCACGATCATATACATTTCTTCTGCTTCGGGACGCTCTAGAAATTCAACTGCGTCTGACATTAACTAAGCCTCCGCTAAATGCCTTAGTATTCTTGATAGAGAGCTAGCTCAAGCGACCATCGCCGGTGGCTCAAAGTCGCAAACTCACCATTCTAACCAGTAAATCAACCTTTCAAATGAAAATTGGTAATTCAATAATTTCTCGTTTTCCATTTTGGATGGTTTATGTAGGATATGTTTATTATAACCACAGATGGGATCGTTGTGGTCTTACCGACTTTAATCATATAAATCGCTAATACAAAAGTACTCCTGGGTGAAATTCAACGCTGACAACTGGTATGATTTCTCTTAAATCAATTAGAGTATTGCAATGTTGAATTGGGTATTTTAGGATGAGGTCAATCAGTTTTCAAGATTTAAGAGAATATTACTGGGCAATCTTTGTGATGACATTAATGGTTTCAGGCTGCAGCGCTGAATTAACTGCTTCTGACACCCCAAAGCCAGTTGTCTCCTTGACCGCGAGCTTGACACCGACAAATTCCCCCTCTCCTGTGCCCACTGCCACAACTACCCCGACAGCAACTCCGACACCAACTCAAACACTGACCCCAACTATCACATATACTCCGACTATTTCACCTACGACGACCATTTCTCCCACCCCGACATTCGATTTCCCGGATGTCACCGTGCAGATGCAGGCCAACTGCCGCTACGGACCGGGAACCGCCTACCTGTATGCCCACGGTCTATACGAAGGAAATCATGGTGAGGTCAATGGGCGCAATTATTCCGGCACCTGGCTGTGGATCCAGCCGGAAAATCTGGATTGGCACTGTTGGGTGGCGGCTTCGGTGGTTGAAATTGAAGGCGATATCAACACGGTTGTCGTCCATAGATCCCAACTACCCCATTCTACGTTGTACGGACCGCCGGGAGATGTTCAGGCCTCCAGAGATGGAGACCAGGTCGTCGTCACTTGGAATGCGGTCTGGATGACCGATGATGATTACCGCGGTTATTTGATCGAGGCTACCATCTGCCAGAATGGTAACCTGATCCCCGTGGCTGTCCATTCCGATCGCCCGAAATACAAATTCACTGATGAATCCAACTGCAGTGGTGCATCAGGCGGCAGGCTTTATGCGGTCGAAAAACATGGTTACACCGATCCTGTCACCATACCCTGGCCCTGAAGAGTAGAATCAATCTTCAATAGTCCTGGATGAGTTCCTGGTGATCTAAGTATCTTGCTTTGGAGCTTAATGATGGATTGGAAAAAAACATTAGAAGTCTACTTCCGATATTTAGAGAAACAGGATTTGTTCTCTGGTGTCGTCTTGATCACGAAAGGTGATTCCCACCTCTATAATGGCGCATATGGGTACGCCAGCCGTCCTTGGAAGATCAAAAATACCTTGGAAACTCGTTTTGATACGGCCTCAGTTACCAAGCTGTTCACCTCTATAGCCACATTGCAAATGATCGACCAGGGTCAATTTAATTTCGAGACGCCTGTAATCGATTTTTTGGGTATGAAGGATACGACCATATCGAAAGATGTGAATGTTTTTCACTTGCTGACTCACACCTCCGGTATTGGGGATGATAGCGAAGAGGAAGATGGAGAAGTATATGAAGATTTGTGGAAAACGAGATCCAATTATTCGGTTACCTCCACAGCTGATTTCTTACCACAATTTGTTCACAAGCCTGCAAACTTTCCACCAGGAGAGGGCTGCCGCTACTGCAATTGCAGTTATGTTCTGTTGGGATTAATGATAGAGAAGGTGAGTGGATTGTCATACCGGGATTACGTCAGGGAAAACGTTTTTGCAAAAGCCCAGATGGATCATTCAGATTTCCTCCGCTTGGACCGGGTTCATGAAAACGTTGCGGAAGGAAGCGATCCTATTCAAGATATGGCGGGCAACGTGGTCGGCTGGAAAAAGAACATCTATTCCTTTCCACCGATTGGCTCTCCTGACAGCGGTGCGCATGTTACTGCCAATGACCTGGATGCATTCCTGCGCTCAGTGGCAGCTGAGCATCTTCTTTCACCTGAACTAAAGGCGGCCTTTTTCTCACCTCAGGTTCATTACGGCGAAATGGACAATTGGACGTTGATGTACGGGTATGGGTTGAAGTTCTATCTAGATAAAGCTGGCAAGGTGGTTTGCTCTCAAAAGGAGGGCATCAATGCCGGAGTCAGTGCTCTCATTCGCAATTATCCGGCGTTGGACATCAATGTTGTGCTGCTCTCGAACCTGGAGGAGGGGGTTTGGGATCCGATTTGGGTGATTCACGAACTTTTGACATCTGAAGAGGCAGAGCTGTAATTCGCTTCAATATTTGTTATATTCGCTTGGCCGCATTTTCCACTGTGCAGGCCTCAAACAGCGCGCTCAATTCCTCTGCATCGATACTACCTTTAGCTCCAATCGCCACTATCTGGGTTTTTTGCTGGCGATCTCCCCATTCATCCAGCAAGGATAATTCCGCCCGGCGGCCGACCACCTGCAGTGCTGCCCGGTGATCCCGGTTATCCGTAGTGTAAATTATGCCTTTACAGCGGTAGATGTTCGCCGGAAGCTTCTTCGTGACCATCACATTCAACGCCTCCAGGGAGAGCGGTTGCTCCGTCTCGAAGCTCCAGGTGCTGAATGTGTGCTCGTGATCTGCGCCATGATCGAGATCATGTTCCCCAGGAATATCTGCAAGCTGTTGGACCTCAAAACGACCCACTCCTAACAGTATTTCCAGGGGAACGTCACATTGCTCAGATTCAACGATCCGCACGCGGTTCATACGGCTGTCGATCCAGTCCTTGACCTCTCCCAATCGATTCTCGTCCACCAGATCGATCTTGTTCAGTACCACCATGTCCGAGAAACCGATCTGGCGCAGTTTCAATTCCTGAACCGCCGGATATTCTGGATAGGCAAAGATTTGATCTGCATCCACGATCGAAATAATGCTGTCAAGCCGGATGCGGTCTTGGAAATTTGGCTGGATGAAGGTAAATGCAATCCCAGAAGGGTCAGCCACTCCGCTGGCTTCCAGCAGGATATATTGCGGGTTCTCAGGACGATCGATCACCATCTCTACCGTTTCGACCAGATCGTCGCGGATATTGCAGCATACACAGCCGTTCGCCAGGCTGATGGCATTGTCTTCCACCCCGACGATCAGCTCTGTGTCGATGTTGATGGCGCCAAAGTCGTTGACCAGAACGGCCACCCGCAAGCCATGATCCCCGTTCAGGATGCGGTTGAGCAGCGTGGTTTTTCCTGCCCCTAAGAAGCCAGTCAGGATAGTTACTGGTACTACGTCGCGCTCGGTTTTTGTGATCTCCATATTGATAAAACTCTATGCTTGGTGAAGGAAGTAATTCCGGGAACTATCTCTAAAAACCTGCACATGGTATTAATCTTATTTCCAAGATGCATCCCGTAGACGTCAAGTTTACGGGATGCATTGTTGCTTTAGGACTATTCTTCGCTATCTGGACGAGCAGCGATCATGGCTTCCAGGTCTTCCTTGGTGAAAGCCAAATCATCGGGCAGTGTTTTCATCGGTTCGCGATATACATCCGGTGGGTAATACTTTGCCGGGTCAATCTCAATATCCCGTGTATATTGTTCCTGCTGGACCTCGCGCGGCATTCTTGGTTTAGGGATCGGAACCCTATCAGGAAGTGGGCCATCACCCAATCCCAATAGTTCATTGGGATGAGGTACATTGGCACCTGTCAAACCAGGGAGAGCGGCTCTTCGTCCCCAGATGGCGTCCTTGGTGACGTTAACTACGACGACATCCGGTGCGCCGTACAAAAACAAGCCATCCCAGTAGGCCCGGATTCCAGCACTGACCTCGTTGAGCAAGTCATCTTCGTATTCGATATGAGTGACCATGCCGAGGCGAGGATTGACCTGTTTCATCAGGTAGCCAGCGGCATAATGAGGGGTGTGGTGTGTATCAATCGTGTAGTTGTAAAGCCAGGGAGGAAGACCATATTTTTGATTAATGATGCGAGCCGTATCAGTCTGACATTCAGTGACAAAAACATCCACACCGGCGGCATATTTAGCAGTTAATTCGTCTGGGCGGCCGTCGCCGGTCCACACGAAGCTCAAGCCGTTCCAGTCAAGCCGGTAGGCAGTAGCGCCGTCTTTCGCATGCGAACGGCGCCAATGACGCACTGTCACATCATTCTTGTCATAGCAAATCCCGTTTTCATCCTTCCAGTCGAACTCATTCACATCGACCTCATAGCCATCACCGATGGGGAAGAGGTCAAATGCCTCCAGGTGCCATTTCAGCATCTGCTTCATACCGTCCACCATTCCCTGGATACCTAATTCAGGGGTGCGCCCTGATGGTCCGTGAACTCGTAAGGGTGTATAGCGACCAGACCAGGCTGAGAACGGCAGCAGGTAGGAAAGGTCGTGATAGTGATCCACATGCAGGTGAGTGATGAAGATGTCCTGCACCAGCTGCTGCGAGTGCCCCATCGAAATGATATTGCGCAGGCAACCGGGTCCGAAGTCGAAGAAGAAGCTATCACCATTGCCCAGCTCCACCATGATGCACGTTCCTGCCTGGTCACGGCGAGGTGGGAAAGGTGTGCTGCCCATAAAAGATATGCGCATCTCGTCGGGCCCAAGTTTCTCGGAATTTGGGTAATAATTGTTGCGGCTTCTTACAGATGGCGTCGGTTTGAAATAATCTGGAATAGTCAATCCCGTGCCTGGACCACCACCATAGGGGTTTTTAGCTTCTGCCATTTAACGCTCCTTATATAAGGGTTCTTTATTAACTTGAATTTCGGAGAAAATCTGGGTAATTATACCAATCAGGAGATTTGATCCTATAACTACTCCAGATGAGATCTGCCTTTATACATGTTCCTGAACATTTTTAATTCTTGGCATTCATACCGTACAAGAAATCCCCTCCCCCAACATTGGGGGAGGGAATTTGAGGGTGGGGGTAAACCCAATAGATTTGTTTAATAATGAGCCGTATAGGAATTCAGATCGATAATTTCACTCTGATAAATTACCCAACCACTTCGCCTACCGTTTGTGGGCTCTTCTCTTCCATTGGTGTCGTCGCTCGCCAGAACCCGATGAAGATCAGGATAGCTCCGAGCAGCTCACCGATGTAAAGCGCTCCGGGTATACCAAAGCGGCTGAAAGCGCCGCCGAATGCTGGTGCCAATGCCCCGACTGCGATCAGAATATTTCCGATCGTGCGGTGCAGCAAAACCCGCTTGCGGTAAAAAATCCATGCTGAGTAGACCGCACCACCGACCAGGGTTACCACGCCATAGATATTGAAGAAAGGAGTCAGGGTGCGGATGCCCGGGGTGACAATGGCGTGACCGCTCAGCTCACTGCCGGTGTGTACGCTGGTCGTCAGCAGGGTAGGATCCAGCTCTGCGCCAAAGACGCGAATGGCTGCGTAGGCAGAGGCAACACCTAAAATCACCATCAAGATATTGGCGGTTCTGCGCTTGGCGAGTAGATAAACCGTACCCTGCCCCAACCAGGCTGCCACCAGGATGGCACCGAACAGATACCACATACGGAAGATGAGCGAATTCCAGCCAAAGGCGCCGAAATAAGCCTCACAAAATCCACCGATCCCGTAGAACAGCATGCCCAGTCCCCATAAGAGCAGGTGGGGACGCCGCTTGGCAGCATAACGTCTGAATATTACGAAAGAAAAAATAAAACTGATTATTGCGGAGGTGAACGGTATTAAGGTGTTAATGGCCGTCATGATGAATTCTCCTTTTGGTGGATTGGATTGGTTAGATCCCGCTGAATAATCCCAGGATGACTCCAATGGCAAAGAGCAGCATACCGATGATGATCACGATCAGGATCGCAAGTGCGATGGGGATCGATTTTTCAAAAAAATCCGGGTATTCTCTTTTCGCTGGTGGGGGAGGTGATTTATCTACCATTTCCAAACAATTACCTGTAAGATCATGGTCATAATACTAAGTATAGTTATCGTTTTGCGGGTTGTATAGATAAGTTTTCACAGGTTTAAGTGAGATTGGGATGAGAAGTTCAGGGTATTATTTTCGTTGAAGGAGGCAGTTTTTTGTAAATTGATAGTTGGTGATGGATAATCAGGGGAATGTATGAACAGAAACATCTGCTGCTGCAACTCTGGGATGCGGATGGAAGTCATCCCTCCCGTTTGGGATCATTGCTGGCGGTAAAACTCTTTACTCTCTGATTCTTAATGAAAACCTGTTCGATCTTGATAGTTTCAGGATCGACATAATCCGCCGGTAGGGCTTTTTTCCACCAGCGCTTGGCTGCTGGTGGAAGGTTATCTCTCGAGGGGAAATTGTCTAGGTTCTCATTGGAATCAGACATTGGCTAATCTGTGCAGAAATGACGTGAATTTATTTTCAAACTTAGGTCGAGAGGATGGCTTCTCCTGCTCAAACAAAACTGCTAACTTGGACAGTATCCTGAACAGTCATACAATAAATTCAAGGCAATTGAATGGATTTTCACGACCAAATACTACTCAATTAGCAGGCTGTGAGCGATTTCATGGATCGTCCAGGCTGATATAATTTTGACATGGGATTGTTAGATCAATTAAAATCTGCAGCGATCGCGCAAGATCTGATCAGCCCGGATTGTAAACTTGATGCAGAGATGGCTTTTTCACTGGTAAGGGATATGGTTTATCAGCGAGCCAGCAACAGGCGGCCGGAGACCATCATATCCGAATGGCGTGGAACCTGTTCAGGTAAGCATTATCTGCTCCAAAAATTGTTCGCAGAATTAGGATTGGAATCCGAGGTAATGGCCTGCACCAGTGCAGAGCCTATTGATCCGGAGCTTATACCGGCATCCATCCAGCCTTTGTATGAATCTGCTAATCGTCGTTTTGTGGATGTGCATAATTATTTGCTGCTGGATGTTCCTGGCGGTGGTCGTATGGTGGTGGATGCTACATTTCCCTTGTCGGCGCGCAGTTCCGGGTTCGTGGTTAACGAGAAGTTTATCCTGGGACAGGATCAAAAGCTGGCTGCAAATCCGGTAGACACTTTTGTCATTCCGCCAGGATGCGATGCTCAAGATTTCAAGGATGAGCTGCTTCATAAATATTTCACCCCTGAAGAACTGGAATTCAGGGAGGTTGTGATCAAGGCGATTTCCAGCGAATCATCCAGCGAGGAACCAACCACAACCTGAACTAATGGTGAATTGGTTGTATTGAGTTTATAACTAATATTTTCATGTCTTAATAAAGATGAAAACAGCTGCAGCAATAGCTAACCCAAACATCGCATTTATCAAGTATTGGGGGGATAAAGATCCGGACTTGCGAATACCTGTCAATGGATCCATATCAATGAACCTGGGGGATCTCCACACGGTTACGAAAGTAATCTTCGATGCGAACCTGGAGAGGGATGAACTTATTTTGGATGGGCGGGTTCCGGGAGAAATGGCGATTAAGCGGGTGAACAGGTTCCTAGACCATGTGCGCCTGCTGGCGGGTATCTCGGATTTTGCCAGAGTCACCAGCGAAAACAATTTTCCAATCGGTTCGGGAATTGCTTCGTCCGCATCGGCATTTGCGGCCTTGAGTCTGGCAGCAGCAACAGCAGCCGGGATAAAATTGAATGAAGCTGCCCTTTCCCGGTTGGCACGCCGTGGATCTGGATCTGCTTGCCGGTCTGTGCCAGGCGGATTTGTGGAATGGCAGGCAGGGGAGGAGGATGCGAATTCGTTTGCGTACTCGATCTGTCCTCCGGACCATTGGGAGTTGATTGACTGCATCGCCATTGTCAGCCAGGAACATAAGGAGACCGGCTCTCAGGATGGTCATCTCTTGGCTGGGACCAGCTTGCTGCAGGAGGTTCGTGTGGCGGATGCATCTCGCCGCCTGGACCTTTGTCGCCAGGCAATTTTAAATCGGGATTTTGAGGCCTTCGCGGAGGTAGTCGAGTTGGATAGCAACTTGATGCATGCGGTGATGATGACCTCTCAGCCACAACTTTTTTATTGGCAACCAACCACCCTGGCCGTGATACAGGCAGTAGGCGAATGGCGGAAGAATGGAACGCCAGTCTGTTTTACGATTGATGCGGGTCCGAATGTGCATGTTATCACGCCGGGGGAGAATTCTCCCAGGGTGATCGGTGACCTGATTCAAATTCCCGGAGTCTCAAAAGTGCTCGTCAGCCGTCCTGGAGCCGCGGTGCGTTTGGTTGGAGATTAATTCGGGGGTGCTTTCCTGGATTTCATCAGGAATCACAATTCAGTCTTTTCGCAAGAAGCAGGAACATCATTTATCTTAGAATCGTCTTAGACTTGCCAGGATGTATGGAATCCAGGCACAGATAGGGATATAATCAGCCTTGAGATATAGGATTCCCTGGCTTATTAATGGTTGTTGATCGGATTTTTATATGGATTCAAATGTACTGATACGAATATTGGAGTTAGCCTTTGGTTTGGCGGCTCTGATTATTATTCACGAATTTGGTCACTTTTCAGCCGCCAGGTTATTCAAAATACAGGTTGAAGAGTTTGGGCTTGGATTTCCACCTCGGGTGGCGACTTTGTTCACGGCTGGAGGGACAAAATTTACCCTTAATTTGCTCCCCATTGGTGGCTTTGTAAGGCCAAAAGGGGAAAATAATCCTGATATCCCCGATGGCTTGGCCGCAGCAAACCCCTGGAAGAGATTAGGAGTGCTGATAGCAGGTCCAATGGCGAACTTGTTGGTTGGCGTTGTACTATACGCTATGATCATCAACCGCCTCGGATCACCGATCCCAGATCAGATCCAGGTGGTTGAAGTTGCCCCAAATTCCCCAGCCGCCCAGGCTGGATTGCTACCCGGAGATTTAATCCTGTGGGTGAACGATGTTGAAATTATCGGAACTGAGGCTATCCAGACCGCCATTTACGAAAATCTAGGCTCAGAAACAGCGATTACATATTCCCGTGATGGGGAGGAGCTTACCGCCGTTTTGGTTCCCCGCGAAAATCCACCTGAAGGGGAGGGCGCCATTGGGATCGTGATGACCAATCCAACTGAGCCGGTGAGTGTGATCGCTGCCTTGCCAGCTGGCCTTGGGGCAGTATATACCCACAGCGAAACGCTGCTCACATTCCCCGTGAAGATAATCCAGGGCCAGATGGATCCCAGCGAAGGACGCTTGCTTGGATTTAAAGGGATGTTTGACGTTTATCAGGCTGTACAGGAAGCCGAGGTCACCCAATCAATTCCCGCTGGTGTCAATGTTTTAGGCTTCTTTGCTACTTTGACAATCTCATTCGGCATCCTCAACCTGCTGCCGATTCCAGCATTGGATGGTGGTCGCATTATGTTCACGCTACCAGAGATCTTCCTCGGTCGTCGTGTTCCTCCAAAGTATGAGAACGCCATCCATCTCGTCAGTCTGGCTTTGCTCCTTATGATCTTGCTCTTCGTTAACTTGCAAGATTTCCTCAATCCAATCTCGCTGCCGAGGTAGCATCTGGAAGCAGCAAATTATTAGTCTTTAGAAAAAAAACTATTCAAGCGTGTGATCATGGATGATATCTCGGAACTACCATTCCAGACGTTGATCGATGCATTATTGGACGAAGATACGCCCTTTAATCCACGCTATTTATACCGGCTAACCGATCTTGAAGGGGACGATCTAAATCTGTTCATCCAGACCTGGCCGCAAATGGCTTTGTGGCGCCGCCAGGCACTGATGGAAGATCTTAATGAACTGGGGTCGGCGGACGATTTACTTTCCTTTGAAAACATCGCTCGCAACGTGATCGCTGATGAAGATCCTCAAGTTCGCCTTCTCGCAGTACAAATATTGTGGGAATTTGAGGAGAAGGATCTGGTTCCAATTTATCTGAAGCTGCTTAAGTCCGATCCAGTCTCTGAGGTACGGGCTGCATCTGCTTCGGGGTTAGGGCAGTTCGTTTATCTTGGAGAATTGGATCGTTTGCACAAGGGGACTTTGGAAGAAATTGAGGATCTACTGCTGGATGCGTTCAACCTGGACTCGGATAGTTTGGTCCAGTGCAGAGCTCTTGAATCGGTAGGATTTTCGAGTCGCGCCGAAATTCCCGGGATGGTTGAGAACGCTTTTGCCTCTGATGATCCAAAGATGAAGATCTCTGCCTTGATCGCCATGGGTCGTTCCATGGATTCCCGCTGGGAACCAACGATCCTCAAGATGCTGAACAACACTTTGCCTGGTGTGCGAGCTGAGGCCGCCAGGGCTGCTGGCGAAATCGAGATGAAAGATGCGGTTCCAACGTTAATCGAATTAACCTCAGATAGTGAGGAAAACGTCCGCTCAGCTGCCATCTGGTCGCTCTCACAAATTGGTGGTGAACGAGCGCGCTATTCATTACAAAAGCTCTTCCAGGAGGCTGACGATGATAAGGAAGCGGAATTCCTTGAATCAGCTTTAGATAATATCGCCTTCACGGACGGGCTGCAGCCGTTCTCATTGTTTGATTTTCCTGAGGATGATTCTGAGGATGAGTTGCTTGAGATGCTAATCTCGCAAGAAGGCAGTTCTGAAGTAGAAGACAATGGAAGTAACCGAGGCAGCCAGAGGGAGGAGGATTTCGAACTGCGGGACGACATCGAAGATAACGACGAGAACAGGGGCATTCAGGATTGAGCGATCTTTTCGTTCTGTTCGTCAACAATTTACTTCCTATTTTATTGGCAGCCGGAGCTGGTTTTCTCGTTGCCAGATATCTCGGGGTTACTCCACGAGCAGTATCACGGATTGTCTTCTACATCTTCAGTCCATGCTTGATATTCACCCTGCTGACTTCAGGCCGTTTGAATGGGAATGACATCACTCAAATGGTCTTTTTTACTGTGGCGAGTGTGTTGGTCATGGGGTTGATCACTGCGATCATCGCTTATGCGCTCAGTTTAAAACGCAGCGTCACAGTCGCCCTCTTGTTGACCGTCATGTTTGGAAATGCGGGGAATTTCGGCCTCTCCCTCAACTTGTTTGCTTTTGGGGAAGATGCCGTGGCATATGCAGCAATCTTTTTCTCCACTTCTGCCATCCTGGTGTATACGCT
>JBFFEL010000119.1:0-12779 GCA_041558875.1 Anaerolineales bacterium | reverse complement strand
TGAAACCATTCAGTTGGATTGGAAAAAAATTTTCTTAAATAATTTAATCAATAATCAAGATCGTGATGAATTTTGAAGGGCAAATCCAGGGTTTCCAACTATTTTTGATCAGCAGCTCACTGGAACTGTTCCGTGTAGAAATGGATTTTTTTAATCCAAAAATAAATTTACCCCATTCCAACCGGTGAATTACGAAACTAATCCCTCCCGCAGCGCCTCGATCTCCGGCAGGTGAGTTTGCTCATGGTATGCCAGGTAAGCGACCTGGCGCAGGACGGTGATACGCCCGAATTCAGTATGCCTGCCTGTGCGCCACAAATCCTTCAAAGGCAGCGATTCCAGCAGGGTGATGCTCCTGGCGCGCAGGTTCAGGAACTCGCTCAGCAGGCCGGCGGTGGTCTCCGGGCGACCCTCTTCTTCGCCGGCATCCTCATAGATCGCCATCGCGGCCAGCTCCGGGTTATCCTGGTTGAGCATCAGCTCCAGGCGCGTGTCCAGCATCTCCTGCGCATCGTAGAAGTGTGCCACGTGCTCCCGGATCGACCACTCGTTTTCCGCAGGTTTTTGGCTCAGCTGATCTTCGCTCAGTCCCTCCACCAGCCCGACCAAGTCTACGGCATTCTGAGCGAACAGGCTGATCACTTCGACCGGATTGAGCGGCTCCATGTTATCCATGTTGAAGGTGGCCGTGAACTTGCGGAAGCGACCCGGCCAGGAACCGCAATCCGGACAGCGCTCGGGAATTGCACGCATGGCGACATGGCCACAGGTGCGGCAAACGTATACATCCGGTGCGTCGGCAAACAGGATCACAGAACTCTCTGCTTCGATTAAACCTTGCAGTCCTTTTTCCAGTGATCGGACCAGCTCCTGGTCTGCTCCTTCCCGGTTCAGAAATTTGAGGCTGGCGTCCAATTCGGCCGGCATCGATTCTTTAGTTACCAGGGGGCGGTACCGCCAGGCGGCGCGCCGGGTTTGGGCGTAAACCGCTGCTTCGATCAGCTTGTTGAGATTCATGTGTCCCTCCGAAGCGAAACGTTCCGCCAGGGCGACCATGCGGGGAATACCCTCCGCCCATGCTGTGGATTGCTGTGTCATAGTATTACCTCCTGTAGATGAAGATAATTACGAGCCGGTCTCGTTGAACTCAGGTGCATACTTCACTAGGCCATTGAAATAGTGCAATACGCCGGGATTGAGCTCCAGGACCATGAAATGCTCATCAGCCTGGTATTCATTACCCAAGCCATGATCAAGCGCCCGCTGGAAACCGAACTTCTTATAGTATCCCGGATCGCCAAGCACGACCACCAGGTCAATACCGAGTGATCGGCAATGCTCCAATCCGTGATTGACCAATGCCTTCCCGATCCCCTGCCGCTGTTTGTCAGGGATCACTGCCACGGGAGCGAGCCCCAATGCATTCCATCCCTTAGCTGGCGGTTCAATTGACACTGGTGAGAATAACATATGACCGACGATCTCACTACCGATTTCAGCCACCAGTGAGATGGTAGCTTTCCCTTGAGCGCGTAGTCGGTCAACTAAATGAGCTTCTGCAGCGGAGTTGAAAGCTGAAAGATGAACTCTCTGGATGCCTTCGAGGTCAGCATTTGTCTCCTGCCTGATTTGAAGGACCTCAGCGGCATGGTTGCTCACCCGAACACCACCTTCTGTACCTCCGCCCGGCGCTCTTCGATGATGCCCATCATCTCGACCCATTTCTTCTGGAAACTCAGGTAGGATTGAAATGGATCATACTCCGGCTCCGATAGATAATGTGCGTGATAGATATTGGCCAGGGCTTCTTTGGCATCCTTTGCTTTTCCTTGGGAGAGGTAATCAACGGCCAGCGTGGTGCATGCCCGGTAGACCCGGTCAAGGAAATCATCCTGGAAGAATACACCTGGATATGGTGAGTAGCGATCTCGATCGAGCTGGTGGTAGCCATCACCCGATTTGCTGTTTGCGATCTTGGCTTGCTGGTAGCGGAAGCGGTAAATATCCTCTCTCATCGGTCTCCAGGTTGGATAGGGACGCGGTGGGGGGATATGCTTGATCAGCAGTTCGGTATCCATGATGAAGCGCTCCCCGAGGATGTGGGAGTTCATCACCCAGTCCATATCCTCACCACGGCGGAGTGGCGGGTCGAGTGGGATGCGACTAAAGAAATCCTTGTGGACGGCGATATTGCCCATGATGGCAAAGGGGGTTTCCTTCATGCCTGGCGTCTCGACGATGTATCTGCGGAACATCTCGTTCATGGCGTCGATCACATTCCAATAGGCGACATGTGGGCTGGTTCCCCGAGCCAGGTAGATCGTATCGCTCTCTGTGATGTACGGTCCGCAGTAAGCCAGGATGGGATTCCCGGCGAAATCAGAATAGACTCTCTCTTTGATGCGCCGGATGTAATCTGTGCGGATGAACACACAATCGTCATCAATGGAAACGGCGATATCCTTACCAAGGATTTGGGCTGCGACTAGGCAGGCATTTCGCAAAGGTGAATATCCGACCAGGGAGATGGTCTCCAGCAAATCTGGTTTGCCTAATTCAGTCAGGTACTCGTGTAGCTTTTCCAGATGGGAATAGGAGAAGAAGTGCAATTTGACACCTGCCCGGCGAGCGTACTTCTTGAGTAGTTTGCGGGATGCCTTCTCTACAGCTCTCTCTATGGAGGGGTGATTGGCGCCTGCCACGGCGATGACATCAAAGTCGCGATCTTCAAGGATGCTCATGCTTTCGAAGAGTGGGGGAATGGTTCCCTGATCGTCCAGCGCGGTGGGATGATCGTAGAATTGATCGTTCTTCTTATAGATCTTCTTTTTCTTCCGTCCCCAGAACATGGGAAAGACGAGGGATAACTGCATGATGACCTCCTGTCAAACCAATGATTTAACGTTATAGATTAGCTTTACCCGTTGAATTGATTAAGCCGTGGATTGTTTTTCGATAGGCGGGGAGAAAAAACGATGAGAGCCAAATTGATTTCTGGTGACACGCTCCCCAGTTCGCAGGTGATATTCAACTCCCTGACCCACCTGCTGGAGATATTTATGCAGCAGCCGGGCGTATTGGTCAAGTTTTTTCTCTGACATCTGATCGGGGAACTGCTGGATGGTAATCGTAAGGGAGCTGTGGTTATCCTCACTGGGATTGATCCGCCAGCAGACCCTGAATCGCAGGCCCATCTCAGCTTTCGCGATGAGATCGTAGCCTGTGCCTTCATACCAGGCATCAAAATCACGCACCAGAACCAGGCCGCTGTAATAATGGAGTACGTCTCTGGAACCGATACCGGGCCAGATTTCCACTTCGTTGCTCTTACAAAACGGGTGGAAATCGACCAGGTTGCCGGGTTTAGAGATAAGTTTCCAAACCTCTTGAGCGGGAACGGGGAGGGATTGTGTATGAGTTATCGGTGGGCCAATCTTATCTTCTATTTGAGAAGATTCTGCCATGATTCAGTCTCCAGATTGGGGAATTGAGGTTCCCCACCATCAAAAATGATTGCCTGTTTGTGTGCAATGAATGAGAATTGCTATTATGGTTGGTTCATCTAATTATACGCGCTTTAGTCTGAATATGATGTGTTACCTCGTTTTTCAATGTCTTAAAGCTATCGATTGCATTGGAGGATTTTCCATAAATTGGAATATGTTTATAATGTACTGGATAATATAAGTCTTATTCAGACAATAATTCCCAGCAAGAGTTTTTGCGAAGGGTCATTGATCTGGAGAGATATGAAATAATTCGCTGATGACCAAATATATTTTATATCAAGGGAGATGAAACATGGCAGGCATAGAAGGTGATGTTTGGAAACAGGAATACGACCGTTCGCAGGATCCCAAGCGAGAGCCTGGTCCAATCGAGCTAAATCGCTATGTTGTAAATAGTACAGCGCCTAGTGGAATTGCAACCTTTATGGGTGCACCAATTGCGCTGACCCCGGAGGATCTTAAAGCTGGTAATGTTGATGTGGCGGTCATTGGAGCTGGACTAGATCTCTCGACGGGGCAGCGGGGTACTTCTTTTGGTCCGCGGGCAGTTCGCACGGCTGATCGATATTTGCCTGGAGGTCCGCTGGTTCCAGCCGTGATGACCCATTCCCATGTCATGATTAAACCGTTTGAGGTGTTAAAGATTGTTGATTACGGGGATGCAGGCGTCGATCCTTTCGATGTAGAAGCTTCACATGAGGAGATCCGCAAGCGAGTGAGAGAGATTGTCGATGCGGGAGCGATGCCCATCATCATCGGTGGGGACCATTCCCTCATGCGTCCTGACAGCATGGCATTGGCAGATGTTTACGGCAAGGGCAATATTGGTGTGATTCACTTCGATGCACATTATGATGCCGGATCCAATCACTTCGGACATCATATTACCCATGGTACGCCGGTGCGGAATTTGCTCGAGGATGGTTTCGTGGACGGAAAGAATTTCATCCAGGTTGGATTGCGGGGCTGGATACCTACAGAAGAGGATGCTGAGTGGATGCGAGAACATGGCATCCGTTCTCATTACATGGCAGAAATCGAGAGAGATGGATTCGAGAAAGTAATGGAGCGGGCGATCGTAGAAGCAATGGACGGCGCCGAGTTTCTGCACATCTCCTTTGACATTGATTCCCTCGATCCAGCCTATGCTCCTGGTACTGGTACTCCTGAACCCGGAGGTTTGACCACGCGAGAGGCATTCCCCATTGTGCGCCGCCTATGCGCTGAAACCAACGTGGTTGGACTTGAGCTGGTCGAAGTTGCTCCCGGTTGGGACCCCGGCTATACCAATGCGCTAAATGGCCTGCGGGTGATCCAGGAAGCCATCACCGGGATGGCGATGCGCAAGGAAGGTATCACTGAAGCACACTACCTGGACAAGCGCACTTCAGGACGCGATCCTGTTCCAGGAAGTACCAAAGATTGAGGCTTCTACCTTCGAGAAAAAAACAATTGAAGATCTTCATGTTTGATAACCTTTATTCTGAGATCTAATGTCGAAAGACCTACATAATATGTAAAACCAATTTCTCTCAAGAGAAGATCGGGCGAAATCCGTTACATAATTCAACTCTCATGATTGCCTTCATTTGGATATATAATTGATACCTGAGTAACATCAAACAAAAGGAGATGCAATATGGCTGAAACAAGACGATTAACTCGTTCGAGAACAGAACGCTGGATTGGCGGGGTGTGCGGAGGGATTGGGAATTACTTCAATCTCGATCCGACGATCATCCGGGTAATATTCGTTCTGCTGGCGCTGATTGTGGGCGGTGGCTTGTTGATCTACCTCATCCTGTGGTTGATCATCCCCCTGGAACCGGAAACCACTGCAATTGTTGAAGAAGAAGTACCTGAAGAAGAGGGTGAGTGAGCTAGAGACGATTTACATTCATCTTCTTGCTTTCCAAAAAATGCTGAGTTTATAAATTCCTGGGTTTTCTCTTGGTAGCAAAATTTGCCAGGAGTAAAATTATCCGCGCATGTGCGGATAGTCAATTATTTTCGTGACCAACTCAAAAAGTCTGAAATAAAGCGGAATTGTTTTGGCTGACATGGAAAAGAACGACAACCTGTGATCAATAAATTCAGAATCTGGGAGAGTCCAGAAAATGATTGCTCAGGGGAAAGATCAAGTTGAAGTAGTGATTGTTGGGGGTGGTTTTGGAGGTTTAGAAGTTGCCAAAGGCCTTCGAAATGCACCAGTTCAGGTTTTCCTGGTCGATCGCAGAAATTACCATCTCTTCCAACCTCTTCTTTACCAGGTTGCCACCTCTGTACTCTCAGGGGAAAAAATCGCGGCACCGATCAGGCGCGTGCTGAGGAAACAGAAAAATACAGCGGTTGGCTTAGTGAAGATCACTGGAGTGGATTTTGAGCGGCAGATCGTTTACGGCGAGCGAGCTGGCAGGCACTACGATTACCTGGTGATCGCAGCTGGATTGGAGCAGTCCTATTTTGGACACAACGAGTTAAGGGCCAATGCTCCCGGTTTGAAATCATTGGATGACGCCTTTGAAATCCGCCGGAGAATTCTAGTGGCATTCGAAGAAGCGGAATTTGAAGCCAACGAGGCGTCCAGACAGGGAAAATTGACCTTCGTTATCGTAGGGGGCGGACCAACGGGTGTGGAGTTGGCGGGAGCGATTATCGAGACAGCTACTCAGACATTACCCAGCGAGTTCAGACATATTGATACCTCAACGGCGAGAGTGATCCTGGTTGATCGCGGTAAAAGATTGCTCGGTGGCATGCCAGCAGAGATGGGTAAGCAAGCTGAGGCGGATCTCGAGTCGATGGGCGTCGAAATCTGGCTGGAGCGCGGTGTTACTTCTGTTTCCGAAGGAGGAATCTTTATCGGTGATGAGTTCGTGCCGGCTGAGAACGTGTTTTGGGCAGCGGGAGTACAAGGAACCCCGTTAGCCAGCTCACTAGCGGTTGAGAGAGATCAAATAGGGAGGATCGTTGTGGGGGAGGATCTGTCTCTGCCAGGACATCCAGAGGTGTTTGTGATTGGGGATGCGGCGCATGTGATCGATCCGGAAACGAGTAAGCCAGTTCCAGCGGTTGCGCAGGGTGCGATCCAGATGGGACAATTTGTAAGCCAGGTGATCAAGGACGAGGTGAGAGGGAATGGCAATCCCCGGGGAGTGTTTCGCTACAAGGATAAAGGCTCAATGGCGACCATCGGGCGTGGGAAGGCACTGGCATCGATCAATGAGCGCACTTTCAGCGGCCTGATCGGCTGGTTGATGTGGGGAGTAGTGCATATCATGTTTCTGGTTGGATTCCGTTCCAAGATGGTGGTGATGATGGATTGGGTGTGGAATTATCTGGCCAACGAACGTGGAGCGCGCACGATCACCGGCGATCCTGAGCTGAAGGTGAAAGAGGTGCGGGGGATCAAGATGGGGGATTTGGACGAGTCAAGTTGATCCGATCAGGCAAATTTCATTCGCCGCAATGTTTGGGCATTAATCGCTACAATTACCGTACTTAGTGACATAAACAAAGCTCCCAAGGCAGGAGAAAGAAGGAATCCGAAGGGGGCTAGAATGCCTGCTGCAAGGGGGAGAGCGACCACGTTGTAACCAGTAGCCCATATCAAATTTTCCCTCATTTTCCGGTAGCTGGCATTGCTCAAAGAAAAGATATTGACCACGTCAGAAGGATTGTTTTTAACCAGGATGACATCAGCCGATTCGACTGCCACATCCGTCCCGCTGCCGATCGCAATACCGACATCTGCCCGTGTAAGCGCAGGAGCATCATTGACACCATCACCAACCATGGCGACCAGTTTACCCTCAGCCTGCAATTCGGCCACTTTCTGATCTTTATGTTCTGGCAAAACTTCAGCGAAGTATTGGTCAATTCCCAACTCCTCTGATACTGCTTTTGCAACTGCCTCGCTATCACCGGTGAGCATGGCGACTTCAATCCCCATCTCATGAAGTTTATCAACTGCTAGTTTGCTTTCTTCACGGATGACATCAGCGACAGCAAAACTGGCGACTACATCTTTGTTCACGATGAGATTTACAACACTTTGCCCTTTTTCTCCAGCTTGGGAGTCAAATTGAGCGAAATTGTCAGGGAGATCGATTTCCAGGAGTTCGAGCATTCTCGGTCCACCGATGTAACTTTCCATTCCATCAATTACCGCTTTTACCCCGCGACCTTTTATTGCTTCGAACTCGGAAACTTCTGGTAGTGAAAGGTTTCGTTCTTCAGCCGATCTGTGAATACCCCGCGCGATAGTATGTTCAGAGTCACCCTCAATCGCAGCAGCCATTGCAAGTGCCTGTTCTTCATTCCAGCCATCTTTCGTAGTTATTCCGACAACACCAAACTCTCCCCTGGTTAATGTTCCGGTTTTGTCAAAGATTACGATGTTAATCTCTCGCGCTTCCTCCAAAGCCAGACGATCTCTAACCAGGATGCCGTTTTTCGCTCCGAGTGAAGTGGTAATTGCAACAACTAGCGGGATCGCCAGACCAAGTGCATGGGGGCAGGCGATGACCAGGATTGTTGCCACGCGCGCAATCACTTCAGAGTTGAAACCTATGGCAATCGTCCAAGCGATCCCCGTCAAAAAGGCGAACCCTACTGCAATGTAAAACAACCAGCCGGCAGCTCTATCGGCCAGGATCTGAGTATCGGACTTGCTCTGTTGAGCTTCCTCGACCAGTCGCATGATCCCAGCGAGAGCAGTTTCATCGCCTGTGGCTTCAATTTGAACCCTGAGGCTGCCATCCATGTTGATCGTCCCGCCAATTACCTTACCGCCAGGTAATTTCCTGACGGGATTCGATTCACCTGTGATCATGGCTTCATTGACATCAGACTCGCCTTCGATCACGACACCATCAGCGGGGACGCTGCTTCCAGGCCTAACTAAAACTAGATCTCCACTGCGCAATTCATGGGTCTTTACTTCTTTCGTGGATCCATCAGGTCGGATGCGCTCGGCAGTATCCGGCATTAATTTAGCCAGCTCGTTGAGTGCACCAGAAGCCTGACGGACGCTGCGCATCTCGAGCCAGTGACCCAGCAGCATGACATCGATTAGAGTAACCAATTCCCAGAAAAATGTTGGTCCAAGGGAGAAAATCAATGCAGCCAGGCTATAAAAGAAAGCCACGCTGATCGCCAGGGTGATCAAAGTCATCATGCCAGGTTGCCGGTTGCGAATTTCAGGGACAGCCATACTGATGAAAGGCACGCCACCATAAATGAAGATGACAACGGATAATACTGGGGTGATTAGAAGGCTCCCTGGGAATGTTGGCATACTGAAGCCAAAGAAGCCCTGCACAGCCGGGCTGAATAACAAAACTGGAATGGAAAGTAACAGACAGATCCAAAACCGTTTGCGGAACATCTCCTCGTGCCCGCGGTGATCTACATGAGCACTATGATCCTCATGTTCTTCATGAACTTTCCCGGTATGAGATACATCATGATCAGCATGGTCTTTGTGTTCCATAGAAGATGCGACTGTTGAGGGTGCGCCGTGCTCATGATCAGCGTGTTCTGAATGACTCCCGTACATCTCCATATCGGTTGGATGTTCATGATCGATTACTGGTTCCTCGAAATGTTCATGTTTCTTGTGATGGTTGTTATCCATAATACACTTCCTTAGCGCCTGCTACTACATATTACGAAAAAGTTTCGCTGAGGTTTAATCTATCAACGAGTTAATATCCTAACTAAATATTTCCGATTTAACTAGCGCACTTTAGCGGGGAGGGATATAGGCAATTATGCTGATATCTTGAAATACATCGATCAAGCTAAAGAACAGAATACGGAAAAATGTATTTACTTAAGTTATATTTGATAGAAAAACTCGAAAAAACTTCAAGCTGGATCAAGAAAGAAACCTTTCTATAACTTATACTTTTCAATCTGCATGAGTATTAGGAGACTGGAGTGTGATAATGAGGCGGGTACCTTGATCCATCGTGGAATGAATTTCCAGATTTGCTCCAATGAGCTCTGCCCGTTCATGCAATCCTAAAAGACCATAATGACCACGGGGTGCAAATTCTGCCGGGCTCTCTGGAACGACGAATCCCTGTCCATCATCAGAAATTGTAAGGGTCACGGATCGCTGATTGAATGATATAACGATAAAGGCTTGAGATGCATTGGCATGTCGGGCAACATTGCTGAGACCCTCCTGTGCCATTCGAAAAAGGGTTAATTCAACTTCTTGTGACAATCGTCTTTCGGTTCCAAGGCTCTGGAAATCAACAGGGATATCAATGTTGTTACTGGTTTCTCGGGTTAACATCCCCAAAGCAGCGACCAATCCTAAATCTTCTAAATAAAGTGGACGCAAATCCCTTGTAATACGTCTTAAATCGTTAATAGTTTGATCAGCCATTTTCTGGATCTCTTGGAGCTGATCAGTATTTGCCTGTTCTGTTTTTGAGATATCAACCAATTGAACTCGTTGTTTGAGAGCGATCAGGCTTTGGATCGTATCATCATGTAATTCCCGAGCTAACCGGCGGCGTTCTTCTTCTTGACCAGTGGTAATGGCGCTGATATAGCCACGTAAACCTTGTTGGGCTATCTGAACCTTATGAGCCATATGGATCAGTGTGCGTTGTAAGCGATTTATCTCTTCGATTCCTTCAACTGGGTCTTCAATCGCTTGAAAATCTCCCCACGCCAATTTTGCAGCCCTATCTTCCAGGGACTGTAAAGGTTGGATGACCCTTCTTGCTCCAAACCATAAGACTACTAGAGAAAGGATTAACACTGGAACTAAGATTAATGGCGCTAACAGGGTGGTGTTTAATATTGGGTTGGTCACAGATTCCCAAGGCTCTTCGATCACGACACCCCACTCAACCAGAGGGATAACGCTGAAAGCAGTGACGTGTTCGTCACCGTTCACTGGAAAATATGTTGCGCCACTCTCACCTGCCAATACCTCGACAACACCTGGATGAGAAGCATCAAAATGCTCCGATGAATTCTCACCAATTGAAAATACTACTTGTTGATCAGCATCAACTACTACAGCACTTGCATGTTCACCAGGTTCAAATGCGCTTTTTAAGGGCTGAAATGCTATTGAAGCTACTGAGAACGCACCAACTGCAATTGGATCCAAAAGACCAGAATTTGCGTATATTAATACAATGAAATTATCGGAATTAGGGAAAGGTATGGCTTTGGTGATATGTAATTCTGAATCAGGTCCAATTTCTATCCCATCATTAGGAAGCTGTGCCAATTCAAGAATGGCTTCCAAGTTTTTAATATCGCCCCTGCTGGTGATGATTGTTCCATCTGATGACATGTAGGCCAATCCCAGATCAAATTCTTGATCTAGGAATTCTGACGACTCGAGAATATCATCAAGCGAGGCATCTTCCCGCCCTCTGATTGCTAAACTGCGAATCAAATCAGCACGATGGAGCAATTGAGCATTTATCGCATTGGCAACAGACCTCGCCGCCCGCTCATCCCGTTCGCCGACCAGGATACGCATGGCGTTTTGATGCAAACTTGTGCTGCCAAAGGCAACTATCAGTACTAATATAGTTAGCGGGAGGAACACTAAACCGATAACCTGGACAGTCAACTTTTGCCATTGAGAACTCCGAACCCTTGATTTATCTGGCCCAGATATCGGATTGTTCTTATTTGAGGTCATCATCATATGATATAGGCAATTATGCCTATATACTACTCAGCCATTTTGCCCTATTAGTAAGTCAAGATAGAAATTATTATACATTTAGGCCGTTAGTAACTGATTAAGGAGATAGAAATGAGAAAATTTGGTTGGATAACATTGTTTGCAGCTCTGGCGCTGATTTTAGCAGCTTGTGGTTCACAAGCTCCTCCTGAACCGCTAGAATTAACCATCGATATGACTGAATACGCCTTTGAACCGGCTGATTTAGAATTCCAGGTTGGTCAGGAGGTGACTATACATCTCACAAACTCAGGTGCCTTGGAACACGAAATCATGTTTGGGCGTGATGTGATGATGACGGATGGCAGGCCCAGTGGATACATGATCGATATGTTCGAGAGCGCTGGAGTGGAACCTGAGGTTACTGTAGAAAAGGGGGAAGAAGAGCATACTGAAGGTGATGAGCATACTGAAGGAGATGAACATTCCGAAGGAGAGGAACATTCTGAAGGGGATGAAAATACCGAAGGTGAACACGAAGAAGATGAGCATGCCCATTCAGGATTCATGGTCATGGTTCCGGCTTCGCATGATGTTTACACAATGAGCTTTACTGTCACAGAAGATATGGCTGGTGAGTGGGAAATCGGCTGCTTCTTGCTGGATGGTGTCCACTACGAATCAGGTATGGTTGGATCATTGATGGTTAACGAATAAAATCCTTTATTCAAGTTTTACAGGGCGATTTATTCACAAAATCGCCCTTTTTTCATCTCCCCAATTCCCCCAAATCAGATGGCAGCCATCCTAAAGATACTGCCCGCATCACAGCCTCGGTTCGGCTCGCACTTTGTAATTTTGAGAAGATATGAGCTAAGTGACCCTGCACTGTTCGGTCGCTGATTCCTAATTGAACGCCAATGGCTTTATTTGTATATCCTTGTGCAACCAATGCTAATACTTCCAACTCTCGTTCGGTCAATTTATCAACAGGCTGTTCTTGAACCCCTGATGAAACCTGGGCAACCATCTTCTGAACGATTTCAGAGTCAAGCGCTGATTTTCCTTCATGAACATCTTTCACAGCCTGAATGATCTCCTCGGGAGAGGCGGTCTTCAAGACATAGCCATTTGCACCTGCTTGAATGACAGCCATAACGTAAGGATCATCATCATAAGCAGTAAGGATCAGAACACCGACCTCTCTGTGATGCTGACGTACCCAACGTGTCACTTCAATCCCGCTGGCTTCGGGCATTTGGATGTCGAGAACGACAACGTCAGGGTGGAGTTGCGCGATAAGGTCCATTGCTTCCTGCCCATCCCCAGCTTCGGCAATTACCTCAATATCATCAGCTTTTTCCAGGAATTGGCAAATTCCCGCCCGAACGACAGCATGATCATCAGCTAGAAGGACTCGAATTGTTGACGCCATAACTACCTTTGGATTTTACTACACCAGCATTTTTGAATCGGTCGCTCAAACCTCAATTGTGGATTGGCAAATCGGAAAAAGAATAATCAAATCTCAAATTGGTCCATGTTCTTGGAATGTAATGTTGATAGGATGGTTGATAATGGTGCATATTATGAATAGCGCC
>JBFFEL010000118.1:0-12909 GCA_041558875.1 Anaerolineales bacterium | reverse complement strand
GCGCATCCTGGACCTCGAACCAGACTCTGATCCGGCGCACGCCTTCCCCACTCACCTCTCCCTGCGCTTTGAGCGTTTTACCTACCGGTTGCCGCTGACCCCCAGGCGGCCCTTGCTGCTTGGGCTGCGCTCTATTATCAAGCGCCACGACCCCGATTTGCTGCTCACCTCCTGGGGCGACACCTGGCTGATGCCGCACCTGCTGGAGCTCTCCCACCAGGCAGGCATGGACCTGCACCTCAACCGCGAGCGGAGCCTGGCTCCCCTCCACAAGCCAGAGCGCACCTATTTTTCTTACGGACAGGTTGTTCACCAGGGCAGACAGGTGCACCTCTTTGGACGCTGGCACATCGACCGCTACAACGCCATGCTTTTCCACGATTACGGCATGCATGGCATCTACGAACTGTCTCGCGTCACCTCCCTGCCAATACAAATCTCGGCCCGCGTCTCGCCCGGCAGCGGTATTTCTGCGATGCAGATGCTCACCGCCCTGCGCCAGGGGATCCTGGTGCCCTGGCACAAGCAGCAGGCTGAACGCCCCAAGACCATCCTGGATTTGATGCGCGCCGATCAGGGCGGCCTGGTTTACCAACCCACGATCGGCCTGCATTATGACGTGGCGGAGATCGATTTCATCTCCATGTATCCCAGCATCATGGTGCACTTCAACATCTCACCGGAGACGGTCGGCTCCAGCCAGGAGATCGCGGATGCCGCGCCAGAGCTGGGCACCCCAGGCAACCCGCAGCCCCAAGGACTGGTGCCGCAAACCCTGGCGCCGCTCCTGGATAAACGGGTGGCGCTCAAGACCAGCCTGGCTACCATGCCACCCTGGCACCCGCAGCACAAGATCTACCGGGCGCGCGCCTCAGCCCACAAGTGGCTCCTGGTGACCTGTTTTGGCTACCTGGGCTACAAGAACGCTCGTTTTGGGCGCATCGAGGCTCACGAGGCGGTGACGGCCTACGGGCGGGAGGCGCTGCTGCGCGCCAAGGAGGCCGCCGAAGACCTGGGCTTCGCTGTGCTGCACCTTTACGTGGACGGCATGTGGATCGCCAAGCCCGGCGCATCCCAGGTTCCCGATTTCCAACCGGTTCTGGAGGCGATCAGCGAACGCACCGGCCTGCCCATCGCCCTGGAGGGGATCTACCGCTGGATGGCCTTTCTCGCCTCGCGGGTGGACTCGCGCGTGCCGGTCGCCAACCGCTATTTCGGCGTATTCCAGGATGGCTCGGTCAAGGTGCGTGGAATTGAGGCCAGACGGCGTGACACGCCCCACTTCATCGCCCGCACCCAGGCCGAGATGCTTGGCGAACTGGCCCACGTCGCCCGGGATACCCCGGTTGACGTTTACCTGCCCAGGATTCTGGCTTTGCTGCGCGGCAAGCTGCATGCCCTGCGCGAGGGGCGGCTGCCCTTGGAAGAGCTGCTGGTGGCTCAAAAACTCAGCCGTGAACTGGATGAATTCCGTACCCCTTCACCGGTGGCGCGCGCTGCCACGCAGCTGCTGGCTGTGGGCAAGACCACCAGTCCTGGTGAAAAGATCAGGTTTCTTTTCACGCGTGGCGAGCCGGGAGTTTACGCCTGGAACCTGCCCCGGCCACCCGATCCGGACAGCGTGGATGTCGAACGCTACAGCGAGCTGCTGCTGCGGGCAGCCACCACCATGCTGGAACCGTTCGGAGTCAGCAAGCAAATGCTCAGCGAGTGGTTGTTCAGCAACGCCGCTTACAATGCCCCGCCAGGGGAACTGCCCGCGTATAAATATCGCGATTTGCCGTTATGGAATACTTGTTATCTGCTGGAAGGCTAAAGCAAGGCATTCTCAAAAGTCTCTTTTGCTTTGTGCTATACTTGCTTTATCCAGAACTTTCGGTAATATGCTGGATACCTTTGCTGGTAGAGAGGAAAGCTTATGCCGTTATATGAATATATCTGCCTGGATTGCCGGACACAATTTGATGCCCTGCGCTCGATAAAGGATGCCGATGCGCCGATCGCCTGTAAGGATTGCCAGGGCGAAAACACCTCGCGCATGCTCTCCCTGTTTTACGCACATTCTGATGGGCGCGCAGTCACCCAGTCCGCACCCGCCTGCAGCTCTTGCGCCACGCACGCCTGCAGCACATGCGGTGTGAACTGAACCTGCAAACCTATCGCCACTCTCAACCCCTCGGGTAGAAAATGACCTGAGGGGTTTTCTTATGCAACTTTGAGCCGAGTTTTGCGTAGATCATAGTAGAACAAATAGAAACAGGAGAAAGAAATGTCTACTCAATACAAGAAACTTTACCGGTCGCGTGAAAATCGCATGCTAGGCGGTGTTTGTGGAGGCCTGGGAGAATATTTCGATATTGACCCCACCTTAGTGCGCTTGCTCTTCATTTTAGGGGCATTCCTGGGCATTCCTGGTGCGCTGGTGCTGATTTACCTGGCAATGTTGATCATTGTGCCTCAGGAAACGGCAGAGGTCTCAGTTGTACAGGGTGCCTAAACACCCAAAATAAGCCAAACTCATCCTGTAGGAAATCTACAGGATGAACTCCCCAAGCTGGACAGGTTTGTCCCCTCCCAGGGATAAGCCTGTCCTTATTTTTTCTGCAACAAAGCTGCTATATCTGGTCATGAGGCTCAAGATGGACGGATACCTCCGAAATATCCGGCAGCTGGCGGTTGAGTTCATCTTCTAACCGCGACGCCAGGTCGTGCGCTTGAGTAACAGGCAGTTCAGGATCGACGGTGCATTCCAAAGACATATAATATCGCTCGTGGTCAGCCGGGTTGTGACGCAGGCGGATGTTATGGGGATTGAACAGATGTGGGACCCCCGCAACTGCGCGCTCAATCACTGTCCGCATTTCAATGCTCACCGGGATAAAAGCTTCACCTGCCTGTTGAACCTGGGTGGTTGCCAGCTCGATATGCGTGTGTACCCACTTTACCTCAGGTAAGCGAGTGGGGATATCCTGCTCCAGCTGGTCAACCAGCTGGTGCGCTTCCCCGAGCGACAAAGTTGGATCGACGCCGACATGCATTTCCAAAGCCAGATCATCGTTGTAGCGATGAGCCCAGATCTCGTGGACGGTCAGATTTCGCTCAGCGGCGGCATGCTTAACCGTAGCAAAAAGATCTGCCGCATCGGGATGAGGCTCTCTTTGTGCCTCGATGTGGATCGTCACATCACTAACTCCCTCGAGATCAAGCAACCTGCGCCGGACCTCGTCTGCGATGGCATTCGCCTCGCGCACTGTTTTCTCTGGGGATACCCGGATGTGCATATCAATGGCTGCGCTGCCAGCCGCCCCCCTGCTGCGGACTTTATGGAAGGATTCTATTCCCCCCACTTCATCGACAATACCGGCGATCTGATAGGGATCGAATACGGCCTGGTCAACCAAAACAGGCAGCGTTTCGCGCAAGATATCCACGCCGATCTTGGCGATCATCACAGCCACAAACGCAGCCAGGAGGGGATCCGCCTTGGGAAAGCCCAGCCCAACCAACAACAGGCCAGCCAAAACTGAAAGCGAGATCAAGATGCTCGCCCTGGTATGCAATGCATCCGCCACCAGGACTTCACTCTTCAACCGCCTACCTTCACGCAGTTCGTAAAGGCTTGTCCCACCCTGGATCAGCATACTGGCGATCATCGCCGCGATAGTCCAGGCATTGACCTGGGGGATCTGATCACTCCACCAGCGTTCCCAGGCGGTTACTAACAGCTGCCAGCTGGTCAGGAAAAGCAGGAAGGCGATGCTCAAAGCGGCGATGGTCTCAAACTTGCGGTGCCCGTAGGGATGATCCTTATCCGGTGGTCTGGCGGCCACGTTGAGTCCCACCAGGCCGACCAGGTTCGAGATACCATCAAATAAGCTGTCCAACCCATCAGCAACCACGCTCAATGCACCGGTAGTAAATCCGGCTGCCAGCTTGATCCCGGTGGCCAAGAAGTTGAGCAGCATAGTGACTACCAGCACCCAGCGGATCCTGCGCACATCGCGCATGTCCGTGGTCTGGTATCCATCATCAATCCATTTTCTGGGGGGCATAAATAAGAATGTTGTTATCTATATCAGACCTTTAATTCAGGATCAGTAATTAAGGATTAGTAATTCCGAGATAGGTCCTCGTTTAGAAGGATCCCGGTTGATGTTGCGTTTCGCCTGGAGGCGCTCAATGCGAAAGCCATCATATGCAAGTTCAAAAAAATCATCCAGCGGATCGACATTTTGCGGATCGGAATTACTTAACATCAATTTAGCACCTTTGGCATCCAGCTTCCGGTAAAAATCAGCCAGCCGCTGCTGTTGGTGATCGTCAAAGGTTTGATTCGAATAGGCGGTGAAGTGGGCCGTCTCACTCAGCGGCCGGTAGGGTGGGTCGAAATAAACCAGTGTATTTGCATCAACAAATTCCGCCACATTTTCGAAGTCTCCATACTGGATGGAGACCTGGCTGAGCACAGCAGAAACGCTGCGCAGGTTCTGCTCATCCAAAATGCGGGGATTCTTATAACGTCCGCAGGGAACATTGAATTCTCCCTTTGAATTCACCCGAAACAAGCCGTTATAACCGGTGCGGTTGAGGAACAGCATGTAAGCAGATCGTTCTATCCAGTTCGTGTCGAAGGTTGAATAACTGATCGAACTGCGCTGTCCATTGTAGCGATCCCTGATCTGGTAGTAGAAATCACGCCGCTCAGCCTCACTCAGGACCAAATATTCGCTTTCGATCTTCCGCAATAGATTAATCAGCCCATCCACATCGTGTTGGATGGTCTGGTAAGCCAGGATCAATTCCGGGTTGATATCCGCGATCAGGCATTCACCCACCTGGTAAGTTTGGACCAGGTAGAAGAAAACGGCCCCGCTGCCGATGAAAGGTTCTACATAACGGGCAATGTGACCGCTTTCCAATGCGGGTGGAAAATGTGATTTGAGCTGCTCAACCAGCTGTCGCTTGCCACCAGCCCACTTGAGAAAAGGGCGTGCTTTGGAAATATCAGAAGTTACCGGCATAAGATACTCTACTATGCCGGTATTCTATCAGGGGTTTTGTTGAAAATGGTGATTCAATATTTTCTTAGGGACTTATATAAATCGACGCACGGTCGATAGGTGCTTAAATCCCTCAGAGACCCCCACTGCTGCAGGCGGCTGATGAAGATGTGCTTGCAAATGAACCAGTCGATCCTGTTACCTGGGAGGCGAATGTCGAGATCTGCTTTGTGACCTGGGAACTATCGCAATAGGGGCAGGAAACCTCCCCAATTGCACTTGAGCTGCGAACCAGCTCTTCGAAGGGTGTCGCACATTCCTGGCATATGAATTCAAAGATCGGCATTAATACTCCTTGATGACGAGAATCTATAAATTGATCTCAACGGAATTTATACTCTATTTCTCAAGGTTAGATGCAGAAACGTGAAAAGGGTTACAAGCAACATCGCGATTGCATGGATAGAGCAATTTCATGCATCTCGTAATCTGGGTACAACGCTGGAGCGCTGTATCCGGCGTGGAGTTTGTTCCTCAGGATAGTATGGAGCGTCAAAACCGGAGCGGATATCTTGCTGACAGATTCGTATCCTGGGAATATTGCGAATTGTACTCAGTTATTATGGATTTCCGTAATGGGCTCAGGAGCCTTGTAGTCAGGTTCGCGGACGATCTCCTTGAGACGTGGATGGTCAGAATAAGCTCCACGATAGGATTCTGGGAGCAAGGCTGCAATCTGGCACATGATCTCATCAGTATAGTTTTGTAAAACCTCTTGACGATTTTTCCTCCCAATCGGCTCAAAAATTATCGGTTCGCCAAATGTGACTTTGACGGGCGAACGGCGCAGGCGTTTTAGATTGGGCATCACCAGGCGATCTTCGGATCCGACAATACTCACCGGGAGTACGGGCACACCAGACTTGGCTGCCAGGTAGGCTGTTCCAGGTTGCCCCGGAAGCAGTGTTCCCGTCCTGCTGCGGGTACCTTCAGGGGAGATGATCAGGACGCCCCCAGATTTAAGTCGTTTTAACACCTCTCTCAGCACAGTGAAATCTGCCTGGTAGCGGTCGACAAAAATGGCGTCGACCAGGTTCGCCAGGAATCTTCGCAAGGCATACTCGCGGTGGTATTCCGCCACCATCACGATGTAATCCCGGCGATCGATCACAGAATAGACGATCAATGCATCCAGTACACCCAGGTGATTCCCTGCCACGATCAGAGCTCCTTCCCTGGGAGCAGTTTCCAGATTTAAGAATTCTAGATCGAGGATAGCTTTTATGAGCAATCGATTGAGTAAGCGGACGAATCGTTCGAGCATGGATTACCCCAGACGTCTGGTAAGTATATCACTCCAGATATATTCAAGAAAATGCCCTCCCTGAAGAAATACTTGCTTTGCCAACAATTCGACTATAAAATGGATCTGCATTCAAGTAACATGCTTAAAGGAGGGCAGAAATGAATTTCGATCCAGAAAGCGGGGCGCAATTATTAAAAGCTTTTCTAGAACCCTGGCACCAGGCAATCGCTGATCCACCTGCAGCTCAAGACAGGGTCCTGCACAACCTGGTCGGCGATTATGCCAAAACGAAATACGGGCAGCAGCACGGTGCCGGAAATATTGAAACTTTAGAGGATTACCAGCGCGCCTTCCCGGTGACCACCTATGATGGTGATTTCAAAGAAATTATTGAACAGGTTATGGCAGGAGACATCCAGCTGCTGCTGTGGGAGCAGCCGATTGGTTGGGCGATCACGCGGGGTACAACGAAGGGAGAATCCAAATTTATCCCCATGACTCCAACTGACATGGGTTTACGCACCAGCGCTGGTCGGGCGATGATGAACTACGTTGCTACTTCCCAGCGCTTTGATCTTTTCGCTGGGGTCAATTTGAACCTCAACTTCCCTTCCGTCGTAGGCAAAGTCAGTGTCGGGGAAGATGAAGTGGAGTATGGTTACAGCTCCGGGATTTACACGAAATTCGTCGCCAAAACGACACCGATCAAATCCTCTCCTACTCAAGAGGAGATCGATGAACTGGGAGGGGGCAAAAAAGAGAGCGATTGGAACCGGCGCTTTGAACTGGCCTATAACAAATGCAAAGAGCAGAATGTAACCTTGGTTGGAGGGGTCTGCCCCACTGCACTGCGTTTCGGGCGATACATGCAGCGCACCCACAAGGTCTATCCGAAAGACCTGTGGAAGACCCAGATTATGACCCTGGGAAGCGTGCCTGGGATAAATACAAAACACCAGCCAGCCTTGAACGCCATGTACGGACAGGCCGTAATCCGTGAGATCTACGGGGCTACAGAGGGCATGTTTGGGCAGCAGCTGGATGAGAAACGCGCCTGGGTGCCAAATTACGACCTGTTCTTCTTCGAGGTTTTAGTCGGGAACAAGATGAAGCTGCTGCACGAAATGCGTCCCGGGGAGCGGGGTTCGCTGGTGGTGTCCACACCGATCCTGCCGCGCTATCGCATCGGCGACCTGATCCTGGCAAAGGAAGCGCCTTATTTCCGCTGTATAGGGCGGGAAGAGTGGTGGGTGCCCCTGCGCTATGGCTGGGACGAATTTATGTCGTTCAACCTGGGTCGCTTATAACCTCATTCCCTGCGGCGGGTGATACTGTTGACAATGATTGATAATCCGATCGCAATCAGCACCAGGGCGAAGATGAACTCCCAGCGCAGCACGTTCCCCAGGCCAATGCCGATAAAGACGAAGGCCAAGATGATCGTGCCGGTAACCGATTTGCGGTAAGCCGGGACAATCAAACGGATCAGCACTTCAAACAGCAGAAGTACACCAGCGCCGAGGAAGATCAACCCCCAGACAGAAAAATCTCCGGGGAATCCTATCGTCCATTCTGCCTGGGTAGCAAACAAAAGATCCTTGAGCTGCTCCAGGTAGCCCAGCTGGTTGAGCAGTAAAACCGCCCCAGCCCAGATCAGGATGCAGGCCCAGATGATCGCGCCTAAAGGATCGCGCCGGTATTTCTCTTCGGCCGATTTTTCCTCCCTCTTCTCCATTTCTTTTTCGTTCTTTTCTTCGGTTTTTTCGTCAGGCATCGTGCTCTCCCTTCCATGATCATAACTAAAGAAGTTTCTGGGATCGACACCATTAAGATCAGCTAGAAAATTTTCCCCCGAACCGATACATGCCCACAGGCCAGCCTATAAGCCGCATTCTGTCCAGCGGTTGGTACCGCTTGAGTGGCCATCTGTCTGGGCTGCATGTCTCCACGCAGCTCTTGCAGCCTACCCGGGACTACAACCCCATCACTGGGGCAGTGAGACGAGCAGTCTCTGGTCCCTGCTTGGCCTTGCTCCCTTTGGGGGTTGCCTGGCCGCCCTCATTACTGGGGACGCCGGTGGTCTCTTACACCACCTTTTCACCCTTACCGGAATCCGGCGGTATGTCTCTGTGGCCCGATCCGGCAGGTTACCCCGCCCCGGGAGTTACCCGGCAAAGTGCTCTGTGGAGTGCGGACTTTCCTCGACCCTGATAATCAGAGCCGCGACCACTCAGCCGACCTGTGGTGATATGATCATAATCCGATTTAATTGCGGCGTCAATAATTTGTCTGTGGAGAGATCCGCGAATTATGCGAATGTACGCTAATTTTTCATGCAATATTTGGTTACTTTGGAATGTCGCACCAATATCAAGGATTTCCGTAGACTGCTTATGAAAGTTCAAGAATATTCAATTATTAAAATCCCACAGTCCAATATCCAGTCATTATGCGGCCACATTGTCCTTTTGCAGACTCACATCTAGCAGGATTTCTCTATTTAAGACTACCTCCCCTCGATCAAATTCGTGGTGGGTGCTCTCAGACAGGGGCACCAGCTCGGCGTACTTGCCCATTATGCGCTGGTATTCCCGGGCGTAGTAATCCGGCAATTCATTTGTTTCGCCGCGATGGAAGGCCAGGAATTGAGCATCATCCTTCAGCATGGCCAGGACCAGCTGGAAGATTTTATAGCGTCTCTTCGCAGTGATGGTACGCATAGTGTTCGTGCCGCGGGCCAGCATGTGTTTATCATGGTTGAACCGCTGGCGAAGCAGGGCAGTAGAGCTGCCTACCCCGAAGAGATCGACCATATTCTCCATGAATTCAATCGGATCGTAGTGGTTGAATCGGATGGTCATGTAGGGAATATGGTAGAAAGTGAAAGGCATTGTTTTGAGGATCCGATCTTCAGAAAGCAGGCTGGCAAATAAAGGCGTACCACCAAAAGGAAGAGGTATGTGTAGAGTGGGATATACGAATGGCGCCTGGAGAAGGAATTGCTTCGTCAGTTCAAAAGAAGTGGGACCTGAATCGTGATCGAGTCCGAAAATCAAATTGGTGCCCAGGTAAGGGATATATTCCTTAAGGGTGCGAAATTTGTCAACCATACGGACTAGCTTTTCGTCTGCCTCGATCTTGCCGACGCCCAGCTTGTTGGAATATTCGCTGGTCCAGGACTCGATGCTGGGCAACAGGAAAATACAGCGCGTATCCCGCAGGCGTTCCAGTCGATCCTGTTTAAGGATCGTAAAGGTGGACTGTACACCATAAGGGCTGCGCCTGTCTGGCGGAATACTCTCGAGGATCGAGATAACCTCGTCAAAGCGGACGGCGAAGTTGGGATCGTGGAAAACCAGCGGCACTCCTGGATAGTTCCTGGAGACAAATTCAAGGTCAGCCAGCAGTCTTTCATTAGAGAGCGGATGGTATGGGTTATCCCAATCGCTGCAGAAATCACAGGTATAGGGACAGCCCATGCTGGAGATGAGAGGGATGAAGCTGCCTGGATGCGGCCGGCCAGCAACGAAGGAGGAATTCTTGATCTCCGGCAGCCGCTCCTCAATCAACGGCACCTGACGGTATGGTTCTGGGCTGGAGATGATCGATCCAGACGGAAACTGATCCCGGAGGATGTCAGCCACAAGATCGCGATCGCACTCCAGAACGACCAGGTCTGCGTAGCGCATACTATCCTGGGGATAGGACTTGGCATGTGGTCCGCCAAGCACAGTGCGTACTCCCTGGCGTCGATAATACACGCAGAGGGCATAAGCTAATGGGGCGGTAATGGTATGGGCAGCGATGAAGACCAGGTCCAGATCTGATGGAATTTTGGATATTGGATCACCAAAACCTGAATAGGTGGCATAATGCACCTGGTGTCCCATGCCACGGCACCAGACGGAGATAGACTGGGTGGTCACGCTGACGAATTGCTTGTTGGAGAAGAAGTATTCAATGCGCTCCCAGGCGTCCCTGGCCGGGTAAGACTGGAGCTCGAGGATACCAATCTTCATTTTCTACCTCCTGCTTCTGAGATATTAATTCAAATGCTTCCGTTGACTGAGGCGTAGAAAAGGTTTCACAATCGGGAATGAGACAATTACCCGAATTTCTGCCAACACGGCTGATTGGAATAACGCCCTAAAGGGGCTAAGTTAATAAGACTATAAAAATTCAACCTGATCCATGCCCTGCTAGAGGCGGGATAAATTTGCGGAAGCATCAAGGTTAGCGAATATCTCACGCGCCGCCAGCAGATGGTCCTCACGAGCAGGATCTCCGGGGTCCAGGCAGCGAGCGAGCTCGGAATGGATCAATCCTTGTTCATAAGGCAGCTCCAGCCGTTCAGCAATTTCAAGCCCTTCCCGCCAGCGGCTTAATGCCTTAGACTTTCTCCCCCTATGCCAGTCGTATACTCCTTCCCAGAGAAGCTTATAGGGCTGACCAGCTCTGAAAACGCGCGAAAAACTTCTCAGTGTTTGCAGGGAGTTTTTCACTGAGCGGTGCAGTTGAGCAGCAGATTGATCGACAATATCTGGATTTGAAAGTTTCAACTCCCAAAGCCGCAAGAAAACTTCTATCACTCCGGAATAGCCGACAGCCATCGAGAATACGGTGGGCGGCTGGGATTGGGAGATCAAACTGTAGCCCTCCTCGGCGATTTCGAGCGCCTGGATATACTGGCCAGCATACAGGTGAGTTTTGGCTAACAAACCAGCCGCGCGGATCTCTTCCGAACGGTCGATATTCTCCTTGAGCAGCTCTCTTGCCCGATTTAACTTTTTCAACCCGGACGGGTACTCACTATGCAAGAAATTTAGCTCTGCCTGGCCGACCAATGCCCAGGCTTCAAACAGCTCATTATTGCGCTTTATGGCCATAGAGAAAAGGCGATCGTACAAAGCTTCTGTTGTCTTTAGATCTCCTTTGTACCCGTTTAAGACCGCCAGGGTAGCAATGGTTTCCCCCATTCTGCGATGATCTCCTGTTCTTTCAAATATCTGGAGGGCATTCTCCAAGTCTTCCTGGGTGCTGGCAGAATACCCAAAACCGCTTAAATATAAACTTGCGACAAGCGCGACATAAGCTTGGTCATATGGATTTTCCAGCTGCTCCGCAATTGACCTGGCACGTTGGATGTACAGCTTGGCAAGAGAGTGAATTGGGATCAAACCGATGACGTTACCCACACCAGCGTAAGCCCAACTAAGCTCGGAGGATGGCTCCTGCCGTTCAGCCAGATTCAGCGTGTTTAGCAGGGCATATATCAGTGGTAAGGGCTTGTTATAAAGGAAGTAAATCTCAGATAACTGGTAATAGGCACGCACCGATTCAATGTGGTATGGTGTACCCTCCCGGATGCGTCTGGGGACAGGCCCTGGCCAGATAAGATGGCCGATTTGTTTCAATACCTGCCAAGCTAGACCGGCAACCAGGCGTACCTGGCTGCGGGGAATTGGCCTGCCCAGCAACCGCATCAAATTCTCGAGGTGCAGCAAACTTTCGCTCAAATCGCCTGACCAATAATACGCCTCTGCTAAGCGCCGCTCAAACTTGAGGCGCAACAGGCGGCCCGGATCAGAGCGACCAGCATTATCTTCCTGGGATTCAAAAACACCTGGATTGGCCAGGAGCTGGTCAAGACCTTCGGAGAAGTGAACCACTGCCTCCCGTGGTGCGGACAATTTAAGCGCTCTCACGCCAGCCTGGTAGCGGTATTGAATCGCTTTATCAGGGATGCCAGCTTCTTGAAAATGCCGCGAAAGCTGTAGGGCTATTTCCTCGGTTTCAGCCCCATAGGCGTTTTCCAATTCGGTGCCTACCGCCTCATGCAAATAAATTTTGCGCGCATCTCCCAGATTATGGTAAAGATAGACTTGGGTCAGATTGTGCCTGAACAAAAAATGGGAGAGACGGCGTGTTTCAATACGGCGGGTGCGGCCTTCCATAATCAAGCCATGTTTGCGGCCCAATTCACGGCTGAGCAACTTGATTATCTCCCGCTCGCTCCGATCAGTTATTCTGGCGACAACCTCTGCGGTGAAGATTTCACCTTCCACACTGGCGACCGCTAAAACCTCCCGCAGGGATTTATCCAGGCGTTCCACGCGTTTCTCAATCACCCCCTCAACCCTGGCTGGCAGGATATCCCAAGAGATTTGGGAACCTTCCACCCAATAGCCATCTTCATTCTTGAAAATATCACCCCGTTCCTGCAGATCCTTAATTAACTCGGTGGTGAAGAGTGGGTTGCCTCCGGTTACCAAGGTCATTTTTTGACGAAATTCTTCACCTAAATAATTCCTAGTCACATCAAGGTAAGAATCGACGAAATAGCGTGCGCTTGCCTGGTCATCCTGATCGAGATCGACCACGATGTCGCCAGCATCGCGTTTAAACTCACTCAACACATCATTGAGGGTGGAAGTTGAATCTGTGCCAGGGTGGGGGATCTCTTGAGGGCGGTAGGTGCCGATGATGAGAATTCTGCTGCGGCCGATGCGTTTCCCCAGATGAAAAAGTAAACTTAGTGAAGAGGAATCCGCCCAATGCAGATCCTCCAATATTAACAGCAGTGGGCGCGCATCTGACAGGGTC
>JBFFEL010000117.1:0-12995 GCA_041558875.1 Anaerolineales bacterium | reverse complement strand
GATGCCGCTCATTTGTTCCTGCCTGGATACGCAGACTGACTACCTTGATGTGTCTGGTGAAACCATGGTCATGGTAGAGATCTTCACTTTGGAGGAGGAAGGTCAGGAAGCAGGGATCGCCATCATTCCCGGAGTGGGATTTAACGTCCTGGCATCCGATCCCCTCGCCCTTTATGCGGCTGAGCAAATCGAGGATCCGTCCCACTTGGAAATTGCCACCTTATGGGCCACGGAAGGAATGAGCCCTGGAACAACCAGGACGATGATCGAGGGATTCCATTTTGGTACATTGGTCCGGCGTGATGGCCAGTTGGTGGAGATTAATGCCCGTAAAATGCGCAGACAGCAGCGATTTCTGGATGGGGTGCATCCAATTCTGCCGGTATCAATTGGAGACTTGGTTACTGCATATAAAACCACCGGAATTCCAAACATCACAACTTATACGGCCTTCAATGATCAAATGGCTGGTTTCTACGGTCTGATGGAACCAATTCTGCGCAGGTTATTTGGCTTTGAACTCTTCCGTAGGATGGCCAGCGAGAGGGTGAATAATGGTACCTCGCTTTCAGAGGATCACTTGCGAGAGAGAACACCTTCCCAGGTTTGGGTTTCCGTGCGGAACGAAAAAGGAGAGGAGCACCAGGCCTGGCTGGAAACGATCGACTCCTACCTGTTCACGGCGGAAGCCGCGATTCTGAGTATCGAGAAGTTAATTGAGCGAAAGCTTACTGGTGTTTTGACACCCGCCCAGGCATTTGGTGCAGATATCGTGCTGGAGATTCCCGGAACAAGGAGATCTTCATAACCCACAGTGGGAAGTAATTTGGGACTAGAATAAATGAAATTCCATGCCTGCCCACTATCTGATACGGTCGAATACGGCCTGGACAACTATAATCCGACCTTCTTCTAAATTCTTTAGTGAATTTGCAACTTTCTGTGGCACGTCCTTGGAAACAATCACGTTTAATCCTAATGGATTTGGGCCCACCTTTGCTGCTTCATCATGGCGCTTTCGGGTTAATTCCAATGCTCTTTCAGTGACATCGTTCCATTCGAGTTCTGAGAATCCAGTTTCTGTTAACAGCTCACGGATTTCATCTGGTGGCTCTAAAAAGCTTATCGACTCATTGTTTGCCCAGAATACTGGATAGCGGGCATTCGAAGCAGGCCCTTCCATAATTTCATGAATTGCTAATCGTCCTCCAGAACGAATTACGCGTTGGATGCCACCAAATAGCCGTTTTTTATCCTCAATGTTCATCGACACATGTTGGAGCCACGCTGCATCGAAGGATTCATCCTCAAAGGAAATATCTAATGCGCTCCCCTGATGGAATGTAACTCGGTCTCCGAGGCCAACTAGATTGGTCAGCATTTCGGCTGCACGGATGTATGTTTCTGTCAGGTCAAGACCCGTGACAAGGCAACCAAATTCTCCTGCAAGGGTTCGCGAGGCCCCTCCGACTCCACATCCTACATCAAGAACATGCATACCCTCTTCCAATTGAGCCAGCCTAGCAAGTGCTCTGGTTTCCGCGCGTCCACCGAAGTGAAATTCATCGAAAGATGCTATGTCATCCCTGGTTAGAGTATTGACGTTCTTACCAGCGTTTTCAAGATCTGCGATGATTTTTGTATCCAGATCGTCCTGGCCATAGTGATTGGCAATGGTTTTTTCATCTTTTAACATAGCAATTCACTCCATACATCTTGATTTCCTGGGAAATCTGGCACGATAACTGGTTGAAAACAACATCATAATGCTCTAGTTCAACCATGTTCAAAATGACGAATCATTTTGAGGCACATAATAGAATTAGTTTGCCTAAAGAAGATTTTCCTATATAAGCCCGGGACAAATGAGCTTATTTGGTGCAAATCCTGGAAAATGTTCATAAATGATTCTATTATCTGGGTGCAAGAATGTATGCCATCAACTCACTTCGGTTGAATTACTCTCCAGTAATTATTACCAGGGGTATTTTGCTGGACGATCTAGGAAGCAATGATACCATTTGCTTCCGATACCTGGGTGTCAAAAAGGAGGCATGTTGCGAGGATGATTTTAATTATCAGAGGAATGACCGCTTCAGCCAAAATATTGGACATGTATAAGCAGTATGGATTAAATTGTCCTTTGACTGATAAGCGGTAGGGAAATTATAAATTTGGTCCCTCCAGCTTGTGGTGATGCGATGGATAGTGAACCTCCATGCAGCTGGATTATCTCTTTGCTGATCGCAAGACCCAACCCGGAACCCCCAGCCGCGCGGCTGCGGGAGTGATCGCCTCGCCAGAAGCGATCGAACACATAGGGTTGGTCCTCGATCGGGATTCCAGGACCATCATCGACGACGGTGATCTGGATAGAATCACTGGTTTGGGTAGTGAGGATTTCGACTTTGCCTCCAGGAGGGGTGTAGCGCAGGCTGTTGTCTACCAGGTTGATCAGCGCCTGCTTGAGTTTATCTTTATCAGCTGTTATCGGGGTGTTAATCCCTTCGATATCACCTTCAAGGTGAATTCCTCGCTCGCTAGCAGACGGAGTCATCTGGCGGAGGATGGATTCGATCACGCCGCCCATATCCACCAGGGATTGTTGAAGCAGCAGCTGCCTGGCATCGGCGAGAGAGAGCAGGCGCAGGTCATCTGTCAAGCGGATCAGGCGCAGCACTTCACCATGCACCTCTTTTAATTCTCCTGATCCTGCAGGCAGCAAGCCGTCAATCATCGCTTCCAAGTTGCCTTGAATCACACTCAAAGGTGTGCGCAGTTCATGCGCTACATCGGCGACAATCTGACGTCTCAACCTTTCTTGATCCTCAAGGCGATCTGCCATTTGGTTGAAGGCCTGTCCTACCTGACCAACTTCATCATTGGTGGTCACCGGTACGCGGACCCCCATTTCCCCTGAGCCAATTTGCAGTGTAGCTGACTTCAGGTTGACAAGTGGGCGAGTTATCTGTCTGGAGAGAAGCGTCCCGGCAGCTAAAGTCAAGGCAGCTGCAAAAATAACCAGATAAAGCGCGGTGCGCTGCAACGAATTCAGAAACTGACTGCCTGAGGAAACTGTTGACTCCTGGATGGCTGCCTCGAGGGGGACAGTGATTTCGATAATATCCGAGTCCGGATCAGAGGTCGAAATCGGGGATTGAAGGATGCCCACCTCCTGCGCCTGGATCACAATACCCTGAACAGAGCTGGAATTCCTGTCCAGAAAGCGGGCAAATTCTTCCTGTGAGATGAGATAGAAAGCCACAGCCGAAACGGCGAGTATGATCAGGGTTACAGATGCGAAAGCGCTTACCTGCTTAAGCCAAAGACTGCCTATTCTGATTGTCATGTTTGTTGTCCATTTCCTGAGGGGATTAATCCATGGCTACGAGGCGGTAACCTACCCCGTAGATGGTCTCGATTACTTCTGCGTCCTCATCAAACGCCTGGCGAAGTTTTTTCCTCAAGTTTTTAATATGCTGGTCGATGCTTCTCTCATACCCCACATAAGCCAGGCCTTGAGTTTCTTCAAGCAGCTGCTCCCGGCTGAATACCCTGCCAGGGCGGCGCATTAGGGCAGCTAAAATCTCAAATTCCGAACGCGTTAGGGAAACATCCACATCCGCAACTGTTGCCTGGTAGGTGTCGAGGTTTAGGATGATATCGCCGGAGTGGACCGTGTCTTGGATGGCCAGGTCTCCGCTGCTGCGCCGTAAAACTGCCCGGCAGCGAGCTATGACCTCCCGCGGTGAAAAAGGTTTAACGATATAGTCGTCTGCGCCCAGCTCGAGTCCGATCAGCCGGTCGGCTTCATCCACCCTGGCGGTTAGCATGATGATCGGCACAGAAGATTCGCGGCGCAGTGAGCGGCAGATATCCAGACCATCTACGTTGGGAAGATTCAAATCGAGTATGACCAGGTCTGGATTTTCCCTGCGAAAAGCGGGTAGGGCATGATCACCGGTGAAAACTGCCGTAACTGAGAATCCCACAGCTTCCAGGTAAAGGCGCAGCGTGCGTACGATCTTCGCGTCATCCTCGACGATCAAAATTTTTCCTGGCATTAATTGGTTATACCATGACGTCCAAGCAGGATGCAAGAACGTGCACCCTGCCTGGCATTATCTGGAATATTTTGATTTTTAAGATTCTTCGTGGAAGAAAATCACCTCTGCGATCAGCCAGTCGCCATGCCACTCACCCCAGACGAGCATGCTGGCGCATTCTGGAATCTCGACTGGCTTTTGAATAGATTTGAGAACTTGTTGGACATGCAGGTCGGATGGTCCACTCAATGGTTTAGCCTGGTTGAAATCGGTGACATCCTCTACGAAACGAGTATTGTCTGTGACTGATACGCGGGTTGCTTTGCCTCCCTCGAGAAGTTCGCAGGTTCGTTTTCCGTCAACCAGCTGGGCAGCAATGGAGCCAACCAAAAAGGAATCACCAGACTCTTTCAAAAGTACACCCAACGCTTGAGGTGGTCGCTCGGGGAGACCAGCCTGTTTGTCTGCGGAAACTGTTATGGTGACCATCCCCGGCTCAGATGCTTGAGTGCCTTTGCCTTCTAGGGGAATGGCGATCGAGCCGACTTCATTACCCTCTTCAGCTGCATCTGAACCCCATGGCGAAACGACCAGATCGAGGACAGCTCTCTCAGGTTCTGGATTCTCCTGGGCGACTGTGAGACCGGTCAAAAGCAGCATCGCCAGGACGAGGATCATACCCCCAGCCAAGCCTGTGATCAATAAGCGAATATGTCTCAAGATATACCTCCTATCCTAAAATTGTGATTTAACCCAGGATAAGGGGTAATTGTGTAAAAAAGATGTAGACAATGTGCGCATAAGGTAGAGGCAATATAACAAAAAAAGTAATTTCAAATGGCATGCTGGATTGCTAGAGTCCCAATGCGGAATTAGCACTGGAAAACCAAAGCATTTAACTGGTGTGAAAATCCGCACAATGTTGACAAGATTTGGCTGATTTGATATTGTATATGCAACCAGTAAAATGGAGCGAGATTTGGTAAGACCTCCCTCGAAATCTCCGTCATTTATCTTTAGCAAATCAAATAAGGACAGGTCAAAAATCGATAGTAGATACCGTAATGGAACGAATGACTATTTCCGGTATTTGAGGTCCTACTTTGGAACTCGCCTTCAAAAAATCGTTGGAAGGAGGTAATTTGGAATTGCATTGAGGAAATTACCTGGGTTTAGATCTAAGACCTTAGCAACAGATCTTGGATAAGGAGGATTGTCTATTGAGAAACAGCAAAGTTCACTTGAATTAAATATCGACAATTATTGATGGGACTCCTAGCGTGTCCCAAATACCCGTTGAACCTGAATACCACGCAAGGAAGTGCAAGATGAAAAGCTCGATTGAAGATTTACCAGTTGTTTATGATATTCCACAGGGGTTGAGCCAGGCGGAACATTGGGGAGGCATGACTGTCTCGGCAACCAAGATCCGCCATAGCTTCGACGGTGCGCCGCTTTTCAAGGGCTTACCTGATGATCAATGCCAGGTTCCCCATTGGGGATATGTGATTAAGGGAAAGTATAGAATTAAGTTTGCTGACCACGAGGAAGAATACAACGCAGGTGATCTGTATTACATCCCTCCGGGGCACACCCCTATTGTCGAAGAGGGGCTTGAATACATTGAATTCAGCCCAACAGATAAGGTGAGCGAGCAAGCGGAAGTAGTTGGACAAAACATGCAAGCCATGCAAGGAGGCTAGTCCAGGAATTCTAACTTGCCGCTGGTATAAACCTCTAGCAAGTCTGAAATGCGTTATTAACGCAGGTGCACCCACCTCCACCAGGAAATTGATCTTATCACTGGTTCCGAGGGAACGAGAGGTCATAGGCGCTCAGCAAGAATTTCATATAGCGGATATTTTTAGTTTAAACCGTTTTCTCTGCAAACCTGTCTTCGATAGTTGACTCAAACAATTTTTTGTAGGGGAGCATGAGCGTCGGAAGTCCTGGCACCCTTCAGATTCGGTGAAAGCCAGTCATTGATATTGACATTGGACAATTTGGATGTTAAAATAATGACCATAGTCATAACCATGGTCTTTATTATTTAATTAGTTTTATGGCTGAATCAATTTCGAAAAGCAAGCTCAAGGCGAAGATGCTGGCCATCTTCCGCGAATTGGAAGCCAGCGGGAACGAATTAATCGTGACCGACTATGGTCGACCAGTGCTGAAGATTGTGCCGATCAAGCAAGAGAACACGGTTATGGAATTATTCGCAAGCCTGCAGGGAAAGGTATCTTATGCAGAAGATGTCAACCGTCCCACCCAGACGGAATGGAAAGAGAGATAGGTGATCGTCCTGGATACTTCAGCGCTGCTTTTCTGGACCCTCGATCCCGAGAGACTGTCTGGAGCGGCACACCAGGCAATCGAGCAGGCGGATCGCATCTTGATCAGCTCGATTTCGATCTGGGAAATTGCCCTCAAAGTAAAAAACCAGGTCCTGGAACTTCCGCTATCGGTCAGCGACTATGTGGAACGTCTTCAGCGCCTGGAATCGCTGGAGATCCTCCCGGTGGATGGTCAAACCTGGTTGTATAACCTGGAGTTGCCGTGGGAACAGGGTGATCCAGCCGACCGGACGATCGTAGCCTTGGCTGCTCGATTCGACTGCCCATTGGTCACCTCTGATCCAGTGATAGCCGATTTTTACACGAAAACGATCTGGTGAAGATTTGAGCACGTCCTGATTTGCCCCACTCGCCTCGTCTCGTAAGAAGGTATGGGATGTACTTTCTGCGGGATGCACCTTCGCAGGGTGCAGGCTCAGCCCTCCCCCGAATTTCGGGGGAGGGGATTTTTTTGGGGAGGTGAATATGCCCGACCAAGCAGGATTTGTAATCCGGCGTTAATGGCAACACGGGGATTACAGATCCCCTCTGAGCAAGGATAGGTCTGTGATTGTAAGGTAAGATGTCGGGATGTAAATCCTCTTCGACCCCGCTGGAGCGGGGCAGGCCTGCGCTCATAGAGTAAACCCTTCGAGCAGTTGGGGTGAATTTTAATCTCAAGGTGGAATATTGAATGTGAAAATAAATTTAAAAAAGTATGCTTGACAAAATAAGTTTATTGCGCTAAAATAAATTTTACCAGTTAAAAAAATTTTAGCGATGGGAGAAATATAAGCGATGGAAGAATTTAAACCTGCTCCGGTACTCATGGTCCCAGACTTGGAGACGCTGAAAATCCTGGCTGACCCGCTGCGCAACCAGATCATGGAAATTCTGGCTCCCCAGCAGCTGACCGTCAACCAGATCGCAGAGAAATTGGGCCTGGCACCCAGCAAACTCTACTACCATATCAATCTCTTGGAAAAGTATGGCTTTATTAAAGAAGTTGACTCGACCGTTAAGGGGAACATCATTGAAAAGGTTTACTGGATAACTGCCTATGATTGGAAGATGGACCATGAACTGTTCAATTTTTCCACTCCTGAAGGACAGCAATCGGTAATGACATCAATGTTGACCCCGATCGATGCCACCCGTGAGGATATCCAGCGCAGCCTGGAGGCGAGAGCCTCCGCCCTCCAGCAGGGTGCAGAGCCGCACCCGCGCGATGTGATTGTCCGTAGGGAAGTGCAGAATATGTCTGATGAAATCGCCGATCAATTCGCCGATCGTCTAAATGAGGTTTTGGATGATTTCAAAAAGTATGAGGTGGATGAAATGGATGAGGACACCCACAGCTGGGCGTTGACCGTGGCTTTCTATCCCAGTTTCTATTACGAGCCTCAAGAGAATGGAAACTGACCGGTTGTCGGATTGATCATGCCCAAGAAGATGGCGGGATAAAGCAAATAACAATTCAACCATCACTTAGGTCACCACGAGGATGGTGTTAAGCATTTAGATTTATCGAAAGGGTGAGCATCATGAATAACAAGGCGGTAGAAACCTTGCGGGGCATGAAGACATTCCTGGTTATCTGGGTCGGGCAGCTGGTCTCGATCATCGGCTCGGGATTGACCGGTTTTGCCTTGAGCGTTTGGATGTTTGAGCAGACCGGCCAGGCCACGCCGATCGCATTGAACGCCCTGTTTTTCAACCTGCCCAGGGTGATCCTTTCGCCTATCGCGGGATCGGTCGCAGATCGCTACAACCGGCGGGTGGTTATGATGCTGGCGGATACCGGCGCGGCACTGACCACGCTGGCGATTGCAATTATCCTCTTCAGCGGCAATTTACAGGTCTGGCACATCTATTTAACGACAGCCATCAGCGCCGCGTTCAGCGTATTCCAGGAGCCGGCCTACCGTGCTTCGATCACCATGCTGGTACCCAAGAAGGACCTGGCCCGGGCAGGCGGCATCCAGCAGATTGGTTTTGCCGTCCAGTCGATCCTGACCCCGTTGATTGCCAGCGTGCTCTATATTGCGTTCGGATTGCAGGGCGTGATCTTGATCGATTTTGTCACCTTCTTCGTCGCTATCGGAGCCCTGGCCCTGGTGCGCATTCCCCAACCGAAACCAACCTCCGGGATCGAAGAGGAAGGGGAAAAGAAATCGATGTGGCAGGACGCGCTCTTCGGTTGGAAGTATCTGCGCAAGCGACCAGGGTTATTCGGCCTGTTGTGGTATTACGCGGCGGTCAATTTCTTCCTGAGCCTTTCCGGGGTGCTGGTCATCCCGCTGGTGCTCTCTTTTGGTGTGGCCACGGATATCGGGGTGATCCAGATGGCCGGCGGCGTAGCAATGCTGATCGGCGGTGTGGCGATGGGTATTTGGGGTGGACCGAAAAAGCACTTAATTTGGGGCGTGGTTGCGACCATCGCTCTCAGCGGCGTGGGTTATTTCATGGCCGGCTTGAGATCATCAACATTGCTGATCGGGTCGGCCCAATTTGTGATCCTGTTTTTCATCCCGATATCGGCTGCCTTAAGCCAGGCGGTGTGGCAGAAGAAGGTCGCCCCAGATATCCAGGGGCGTGTGTTCGCCATTCGCGCCATGATCGCATACCTGATCATCCCGCTGGCCAACCTGGTGGCTGGGCCGCTGGCGGATAATATCTTTGAGCCGCTGATGCAGGAAGGCGGCGCGCTCAGTTCCACCTTTGTGGCGAGTGTGGTTGGGGTTGGAGCGGGACGTGGTATCGCCCTGATCTTCATGGTCTCTGCGTTCTCGCTGTGGTTATCCAGCGGGTATGCCTTCACCAACCCGCGCATCCGCAACCTGGAGCTGGACATCCCGGATGCGATCCCGGATGAGCCAGAGGAAATCGAGGAAGTATTGGCAGATGATGTGCCAGTGCCTGTGATGCAGACTGCCGCGGACTAATTATTTCCACCTGGATGCTTCATGGCCGGCATTTATTCCCGGCAGGGATGTACAAAGCGCCAGCCAACGTGGCGGCAGATAGGGAAGACAATACACATCCTGTTGGCAAAACTGCGGGGGAATATCCAGCCCTAACTAATATTTTTTGGATCGACACCCATCCCCTGGCTGATAGGTATTTTTGAAGCTGTGGGATTGCGCCTCAAATTGAGGTCAGGTTTTTGATCTATGGATTATTGCCTTTGGATTTCTGGGTGATTATGTTGTTAACCCGATGAGCAACTATGAGTCAAGCTGTTTCCCCGGCAAAAAGAAAGAAACTGCGAGGGCTAAGACTGCCAAAATTACAAGCAGTCGAAAAGATGCCAGCAGACCAAACGAATCAGCCGCGTACCCGGTCAGCGCAGGGGCAAATGCTGCTAACATACCAGATACCCCAAATACGAAACCAACACTTACCCCAACGTTCTCACCCTTTGCTAATTCACTCCCCATCGCCAATGAAACAGGGTAAGTTGCTTGTACAGCAGCCCCAATAATAATGATGAAGATAATTGGGTGGACAGGGCTTTCGAGTGTAAAAAACAACAAACCTAAACCCGCCAGAAGTGAACTGGACGCAAACATTAATCGCCCCCCCAATCTATCATAAATAAATCCTCCTACTGGTTGAGCCAGGACTCCCACAAAAAACATCGTGGCAGCAATAAGCCCAGCCTGAGTCAGGCTGGATCCATTTTCGATAAGAAAGGTAGGTAAGAACGCCAGAAAACCTATATATGCCATATAAATGAGGCCTATATTGAGGGTAAGCACGAGCAGCCTGGCTGAAATAATAGGAGTACCTTTGGCCATTTTTTGTGCTTTTGGCGGTTCAGACAACATATACCCGAGAAAAATAATTATCACCAAACCAGGGATTACCAACAGGCTTGTTGCGTAACGCCAGCCCAGGGCGGTAATCAATAAGGTAGCTAAAATGGGTGCAGAAAAGTGCCCAATGGACCCACCAATTCCGTGGATACCCATCGATCGCCCTCGAGCGCGCGGAAATGCTCTTGTGATGAAATTGGTCGATTGGGCGTGAAATGTTGCCTGACCCAAACCAAATACAAAGAGCGCAGCTAAAAGCATCGCGTATGAAACAGAAGAACTGGTAATAATCAAGCCCAAACTAAAGGCGGAAAAACCAAGCAATATGGTCATTTTTCGCCTGGCATAGATGTCTGCAAGGTAACCTACTACAGGCTGCAGAAACCCTGACAGCAGGGAGGTGGCAATCGTCAGTAATCCTGCTTCAAAAAAACTAAGGTCAAATGCGACAATGAGGGCAGGTAATAAAAAAGGCAGCGTCGAGCTGTAAAAATCATTGACCAAGTGTCCTGCAGTCAAAGCCCCTAATAGTTTTTGAGTTTGAGTTATCTTTTTGTTGACAATAGTGATCATAAATACAGCTCATTAGCTTTTTATTTGACTGGCTTTATATGAAAGTATAATAGAATTCGAGGTGTCTTTCTAGCGCTAAAGTGACAAATATTTGTCCAAGAATGACAGATTGTTAGCTGTGCAAACCTGGCCGCCAATTAACCAAAATCCCAAAACGATTTTCGCCATCCATCAGAGAGTCGGCTGTTTCGCCACGGATTGGCACAGGCATCCAAAACACCAACTCCTGTATGCCGAAGAAGGGGTGTTGCACCTGCTCTCGGGAGAGTACCAGTTAATTCTCCCTGCAAGACATGGAGCCTGGATACCAGCGCACCGCACCCACAAAATCCATTCAAACTCGCCGGATTTATAATTACGCAATATCTACTTTGATGAGCGGAAGAAGGATGAAGAAATCCTTCGGCAATTTCACATTTTCCCCGTTTCAACCCTGGCGCGGGAAATGATTGTGTATACCAAAACTGGTCAACCGAAAGTGAGGCGGGAGAAACTGAATGATCCTTTCTTGAGACAATCAGACTATTAGCTATCGATTGGTGTAAGCAAACGATTCCACTTGTATTGCCAACAACAGAACGTGAATCCCTTGAGAGGGTAACCGCATATATTGGGGAAAATCTTATGCACCCATTGCAGTTGGACAGCGTGGCTCAGCGATATGGTTTATCCGGACGCACCCTCCTGCGCCTGTTCAAAGATCAGTTAGGCATGACGTTCGGGAATTATTTGCGTGTAGCACGAATTGTGCGAGCTATTGAATTGCAAGCAGATCCCAACGTCTCCGTGACTGAAGTGGCGTACGAAGTAGGCTACAACAGCTTGAGCTCGTTCAGCCGGGCTTTTCAGCAGCTTACAGGTGGAAACCCAAGAGAATATTTACGAAATCGTTGAGGGGTGGCTCAAATCTTGGTGATGAATAATTCCATCGCATTTACGCAAGAATCATCAAAATATCAAATATTGGCTTTATGGAAATCCTGTGCGACTGGTTAATGAAGGACCGAGCAGTGAAGAATTCAGATTTCTCGATAAGCACAACAACCCTAAAGCGGAGCGCTGGTAGCCTCGCACTTATCGAGTTTCACACACTTGTGTTAGTTGACTAGCTCTCTGAAAGACTGCTGACCAGCTTTTTGACGGCTAAGTCATAGGATGTCGATTCCCCTCGTGTATGGGCAGCAGCGTATTCGTCCGACTCGAGTTGCTCTTGCAGGTCGGCAAGCGCCGCGGAGGCATTCTCCCTGATCGTCGCGATCTCGCCGAGGAAACGCTGGGTGCTGCTGGGATCGGCGACCACCGTGGCATTCAGTTCGACTGCCTCGATCGGGCGCCCGGTCAAGGCGCGCACCCGGGCAATTTTGGCGATCATGCCGAGCATCTCCCGCACCATGCTCATCTGCTCAGCTGCAGCGAGGCTTTTGATGAATGCCAGCTCGGCTGCTTTGAGATCTCCGGCGGCGAGGTGTGCATCGCCGAGTCCGGCCAGGTTGGTGTGGATCCCACGCATGTAGCCGAGTTCGCTGGATAGCTCCACGGCGCGGCCGAACAGTTCGACCGCATCCCGCGGTCTCCCTTCGAGCATGGTGATTCGCGCCCGGTGTCCAAGATTCCACGACATCATCTGGTGCTCACCGCGCGGTTCCAGCACAGCCTGCTCTTCATCAAGGAGCCTCCTTGCCGTGTCAAAGTCACCGGAAGCCAAGACAGGAAACGCTCCGAAAGATGCGATCACCACGGCCCAGAAGGGATCATCCATGGTATCGACCACCGCGACCCCTGCGTTGCTCTCGGTCACCACCTCATCGTATTTTCCGAGATACATCAGTACGACCAGATTACTGAACAGTGCAATGAAGAAGGCTTCGGGATCATCGGCGGTGCGTAACGTGTCGACTGCCTCCCCAGCCGCGGTTTCGGCCTGTCCCAGCAGTGCACGGAAGAAGGACTGCACCGCAGTCGATAGAGCTCGGGTTGTGATCGTTGTGGGATCAGGTGAGCGCTCGTCGAGACGCTCCAGCACCTCATCGACCAGCTCATTCTCGCGTCCAATCAGCTCGGTTACCTGTTGGGGGAGGTTGTTGGCGACTGCATTGAGCGAGGCCAGCGGCGGAAAGCTTTCGGCGAGTCCTTCGACATCCAGCTGGTAGACCTGCTCCGGCTAGATCAGGTCCTTGAGCCTGTGTCTGCCCATATCGCGCAGCGACACCCCTGGGGGTAGG
>JBFFEL010000116.1:0-13107 GCA_041558875.1 Anaerolineales bacterium | reverse complement strand
GTGTAATCCGGTTGCCCAAAATAGGCGAAATCGGAGTCATCAAAGGGCTGGCCGTTTACATCCAGGTACGGGAAGTCTGTCTTGTTGCGATAGCCGGCGTTGCCCTCCAACTGGATCACATCGGCGGTGTGGTTGGTGACGACATCCATAAATACCTGAATACCCCGGCTGTGGGCATCATCGATCAAAGCCTTCCACTCTGTGTTACTCCCTAGGTGAAGGTCAACCTGCTGGAAGTCCAGAATCCAGTAACCATGGTAACCAGATGAATGCCCGTAAAGATTGCCGGAATCCGGCTGCACGGTTTTGTTCAGATAAATGGGGCCGACCCAGACTGCGGTGACACCCATATCAGCCAGATAATCCAGCTTTCCATGCAAACCTGCCACGTCACCACCGTGATAGTAGCCGCGATCGCTGGGTAGGAATCCATGAGTGAGCACATTGCCCTGGGTGTCGTTTTCCACACAGGGTCCAGCGTAATCGCCGCAGTTATTGTTGGGATCGCCATTTTCAAAACGATCGGGGATGGCGAAATAAAGCACTTCGTCCTGGAAGGGGTGTTGTAGAACAGGACGCACGAGTTCCTCATCGCCTGGCTCCAGCCCGCCTTCCACGGTGATATCCAAGATATGAGTCACGGGATCGTAGCTGAAGGTGACAGCCTGGTTGGAACCGACTGTGAAGGGGATATTGTCGCCCCCATGTACACCGCCAGCGCCATAATTCTCGTCCCAGCTTTCGTCATGGGCAACCTTGGCTTCATAATTACCAGCAGGAATCTTGGCGGTGGTGAATGTGTACGTGCCATCAGCATCGATATCTTGCAGCCAGGATCGCAAACAACCAGGGTCCCAATCACCAGGGCAGCCCAAAGCTGCCTGGAAGTTTCCTGGAACCGTGGCGATAACGGAGTTTACATTGTCGGTAATCCAATGGCTCTTGTGGTCGTAGAAAAATTTAACATCTGTATCCGCGGCCAACCCAAGCGGGATATTGGCTCCATTCTGTTCGGCGTTAGCGCCGTAGTTCTCGTCCCAGCTGTTGTTGAGCGCAGCTTTATACTCCCAACTACCGGCCGGAACCAGGAAAACCTGCTGCCAGACATCATCATCGAAATCGTAGGTGAGGTGGGTAGCCGCGCAATCCGGCTGCCAATCTCCCGGGCAGCCCAATTCCGATTGCAAATTACCGGCGATGGTGACACTGGAAGGTCCGGGAGGCGGTGTAGGAGCAGTACCGATGGTCAGGATGTGAGTAGCGGGATCATACTCGAAGGTTACGGTCTCGTTTGCGCCAACCGTGAACGGTATGTTCGCTCCACCAGGAACTCCACCCTCGCCATAGTTCTCATCCCAAGATTCGTCATGCGCCACCTTTGCCTCGTAGTTACCAGCAGGGATATCTGCTGAGGAGAAGGCATAGATGCCATCACCGTCTGCATCCTGCAGCCAGGAACGCAAACAACCAGGATCCCAATCACCAGGGCAACCCAGCGCAGTTTGGAAGTTTCCTGGAACCGTTGCAATGATAGAGTTTACATTGTCTGTAATCCAATGGCTCTTGTGGTCGTAATAGAACTTAACATCAGTTGCTGCACCGAGATCGAGGATAATGTTAGATCCACCTGGTTGGGCATTGGCACCATAATTCTCATCCCAGCTGTCGTTAAGCGCAGCTTTATACTCCCAGCTGCCAGCAGGAACATTGAAGGTGCCCTGCCACACGTCGTCCTCGGCATCAAAACCCAGATATGTGGCCGCGCATTCCGGCTGCCAATCACTGGGACAGCCCAATTCCGATTGCAGACTACCGGCGATGGCTACACTGCTTGGATCCGGGGTATGGTCAGCAGCAGCACCCGAAGGGAGCAGCAGCAAAAAGAACGCGAATAGAAGCAAAAAGCGTGATCTAGTCATTTTAGATCTCCTTTTGATACTTGAGAAAGCAGAAAGACTAATTATTCTTTTTTTTATTAGCTTTATAGAGCAGCAATGATGGAGCAGTTTTTAATTATAGGTGGCCAAGCCGCAAGCAACCCGCGGCGCGAGGATCGCCTGGCGTAAAGATTTCAATTTAATGAATCGGTCCAAGGATGGTTGGATCTCACCTCCTATGTATATGGAAGAGATTTCCGGGTAAAGTTAGATAGTGTCAATCTGGAATGCTGTTACCCTCACCTCGATTGTTCCCACCACAATAAGAATTCTATCTGTATACAATATATATACTTCTTTGTCAGATGTCAATAGGCGAGGGGGAAATTGGGGATAATTCCTCAGGAGGATCGATCGACCGGCAATCCTTCCATGCGCATGATCTGCAAGGCGTTTGTGGTCTGGCTGGGTCCGGGTCGCAGCATATAATCAAAGTTCATCCGCCCTTGGGTGACCTCCTCCTGAAAGTGATAATTGACCACATTGGACAGCTCATCAGCAATGAACACCAACTCCAGGTCGTGGGTCGAGATCAAACCTGTGCCCTGTCTCCCCACCAACGAGTTGACAAAGGCGCGTGATCCGATCTGGCGCTCACGATTATTCGTCCCTCGAAAGATTTCATCGATCAAGAAAAATACCTGCAGGTCGTGAACCAATTCCATTGCATCTAGCAGCGCTTTCAACCGCTGTACTTCCGCATAAAAGTAGGAGATCCCATCTGTCAAAGAATCGGTCACCTGGATGACTGTGAATAAGCGGAAGTACCTGGTTGCCAGCTGGTCAGCATTCACCGCGGTCCCAGCAAAAGCAAGGCAGAGGTTTACACCGATCGTGCGCAGAAAGGTGGATTTACCAGACATATTTGAGCCGGTGATGATCACCACTTCCCCGGGCATCTCCAGGCTGAAATCGTTGCAAACTCTTTCCCCTTGGGGAATCAATGGATGGCCAATGCTTTTACTCTTAAAGATCTTGCCGCTGGAGTCTCCTTCCTCCAATAGGTTGGGATAGATGTAATCCGGATTCAGGTACGAGAAATTCGCTAGCGAGTTTAACGCCTCTAGCTCATACCACACATCCAGCCATTGCGGCAGCAAGACCCGCATTTTTTCCTTATATTGCTGCAAGCGGTAGGCGAAGAAAATGTCCCATGGCACGAACACGTTAACAAAGAGCCAGACCACCGGGTTGCCGCTGATGCTCGAGGCGGAGGCGATGATCGATATCTGCCGTAAATAACTGGAGGGTTTCCGGTCTGCTTGCCAAAACGGCTGGCAGAGCCGGTAGAGATGGCTATCTTTCGCGTACCGGTATTTTTCAAGGAAGATGAGCACTGCCCGAAACCTGTCCAAAGTTGTAGAGAGGTGCTGAGCCTGCCCAAATACTTCGCCCCCATTACGGTAGGCATACAGGTAAATTCCTGCATAGATCGCCAGGGAAACTATCCACCAGGCGGGTACCAGGTCCAAGATAAAGAATACAAACAGGGTGATGTTGGCAGCTGCCAGAGCAAACAAAACCAACAGCAGAGGTTTGAGCGAGACCTTCTCGACTCTTTTTTCCAGCCAGTGGAGCAAAACCTCTCCATCCCAGGCCTCTTCCTCGCCAGCCGAGACCAGGCTGCTGGTCAAAGCCAAGCGGCTGCGAAACCCGGATAATCCGTGCAGTTCCTGTACTGCAGCCTGCCTGGACGCAATCTGACCTGGTTCCGGAATCTCCTTCAGGAGCCAATCCTGGAGACGATAGCTGCCACCATTGGATACGGCAGTGTTCAGCAGTTGGTGTAGGGAATATCTCCCGGTTAGATTGAGATCACTGGCAAATGGATGTCGTTCTCTGTTTGGAAGCACTGGAGCCACCGGGATAATATCCCAATCCAATTCCATGCGCGCCAGCTGGTTGATAAAATACTTGCGCGATAGACTGAAGCGGAGAATACTGTGCTTGACTCTCCGGTTGAGGTAAACTACCAGGGAAAACACCACCACAAAGGCCAGTCCGGCTATCATCAGCCAGATCGATTGGCGGCTTTGAAAGGCGATGAAGAATCCCAATCCGCCTGCCAACAGTACTACCAACCGGACCCAAAAATAGCGGCGATCGATCTCCTGCAACTTGTCGATCTCTCGCTCGAGGCGATCTCGATGTCTGGCGAGTACCTGTTGTCTGGTTTTCTTCTCACCACCACTCATTATGTCCCTATCCTCAAATGAAATTTGGATAATTGCTTGAGCCAGCTTACTCGATCTACTCAAACAAGGCAACCGCTTGGTCGAACTAATGGATAATTGTAACAATTTGTCGGTGATTAATCTGCGTTAATTTGCGCCATACAATGTCCCTCTGACGATCACCCCAAATTCAAAATACAGCCGCATTATTCCCGATCAATAGAGTTGGGCGGTTATATGCCCCTTTCGTCCCAAAACCTGGCCCCAACGATCGATAACATCAATCCTACCAGAACGAAAAAAATCAACAAAGCAAACAACTCTAACATGGTGAATTTCTCCAACCTGTAGTTAAGACTGTTTATGAGCCGGATTTGTTCCTTATTAAATTCTTCACCTGGCTCTAGAATGGTATCCTTAATTCAGGTATGATAGGCTTCTAAGGAAGGATTATTCCAAACACAATATGGCCGGCGAAAAAATTTTGATTGTTGAAGATGAACGAGCAGTAGCCCGGGGGCTTGAATACGCGCTGCAGGATGAGGGCTTCGAGGTGTTTCTTGCCGAGACAGGGATGGAGGCGTTGGAAACTACCCGCACTTCAGAACCCAACCTGATCCTGCTTGATCTGCGCCTGCCAGATATCAGCGGGTTTGACGTCTGCCGCACGATACGCCAGGAAGGTAGAAGGCAGCCAATTTTGATGCTCACCGCGCTGGATGAACCAGTAGACAAGGTCCTCGGTCTTGAGTTGGGCGCAGATGATTACGTGGTCAAACCTTACGATCTGCGCGAGCTGATCGCCCGCATCCGCGCCCTGCTTCGCCGGGCATATGGTGACTTATCAAAAGCTTCCCAGGGAGAGAAGATCACTTTCGGTAATATCGTCATCGATCTTGAACAGCTGCGAGTCACCCAAGATGGTGAACCGGTTTATCTCACACCGACTGAATTCCGCTTGCTGCGCTACATCACTAGCCGGCCAAACAGGCCAATCAGCCGGGAGATATTAATTGAAGCTGTATGGGGTTATGACAGCGATATTGGCAGCGACCGTACGGTCGATGTTCACATCCGCCACCTGCGAGAGAAATTAGAACCAGATCCTGCCCAACCTCAGTGGTTGCTTACCGTCCGGGGAGTGGGGTATAAATTCCAGGCTCCCGGTTAAGAATTGTTGCGATCCCTTAACCAAATCTCAAAGATTCGATAACTTCAAGAAAATATAATTTACTTAAGGCTCCGATTTAGTTGCAATTGGATCCAATGGTTTTATCCTTTATATTGATCCCAAAGCAGATAATGCTATCCCGGAGCAGATGCGGACAATGTAAATTCCCAGAATTGATCTTAGGAGAAATGAAGAATGAATAAGCGTTGGGTATGGATTTTGATCGGCGTGGTCGTATTTTTCTTGGTATTGTTCAGCGGCGCAGTAGCCGGCGCAGGTTTGACCTATTTTGCCCTGCAGGCTTTCCCCGTCAGGGCTGCCCGGGATGTGGTCGTTGAAACCGTCAGCCAGTTAAGTGATGAATATGAAGCCGGGGTCCTTGTGCAGCATGTTGACAAGGGCAGCCCCGCTGATGAGGCGGGCATTAAACGCGGCCATATCATCCTCGCCGTGGATGATCAGCAGGTTGACTCGATGATCGAGATGATGGATGCGCTTGAAGACAAATCTGCTGGCGACTCAGTAACATTTACTGTTCAACAATGTGAGACGACAAAGGATTTATCGGTCATGGTTGAAGAGCGCAATGGACATATTTATCTCGGTCTTCATCCCAGTCGGGCGCGAATTTTTGAGATGCCCTTTTTTGACCCAGGTGGAACCATCTTCCCTTTAGAGCAGCCTGCCTTTGTAATCACTCGAGTTCTTCCAGACAGCCCAGCTGATGAGGCTGGATTGCAGCCAGGAGGAATGATTGTCGCCATAAATGGAGACGAATTCCAAGCAGAAGATGAATTGGCAGATATCATTCAAGCCCTCCAACCGGGTGATGAGATAACCATCAGCGTCGTTCGGCTAGGAAATGGCGATCCACGCCAGATCAAGGTCACATTAGGCACCAATCCTGAGAATGAAGACCTGGCATACCTTGGGATTGAATACAGAAGTATGCCTGGATTCGGCGGTTTGGGTGGAGAAGGCGGACAGTTTTACCACTTTGAAATCCCGAAATCGGAAGGAGAATCTTACCCATTGCCCGATCTACCTCCGGAATTTATGCCCTTCGGCCATGAATTTCCACATCTCCCAGAAGGCGTGGAAGCGGCGGTCTTGATCAGCTCCGTAACCCCGGAGAGCCCCGCAGCCGAAGCTGGGCTGGAACCAGGCGATGTGATCACCGAAATCAATGGGGAATCAATATCCGATCTCGATTCCTTTGTTAACACGATTCGCAGCTTCGATCCCGACGATGAGATCGCCCTGACAGTCCTTCGCATAAATGAAAGTGAGCCTATGGAAGTTGAACTGACCCTCGGAGAAGACCCTGAAACGGCAGGCCAGGCGTATTTGGGCGTGAGTATTGGAGGCTTCTTTCGATACGAATACAGAGGGCCAGGTCAAGATCCTGAGAATCCATTTCACTTCGATTTCCGCTTCCCCTGGTTTGATAGGATGCGACCCAGGGATCGCATAGATCCCGCCTTAGGGGAAGAAGCCTGAGATGTTTCGCTCGATCCGCTGGCGTTTGGTCGCCAGCTATGTTTTGCTGACACTCATTTCGGTGAGTATTGTCGGCGTGTTAGCCACCGAGATCGTGCGTCGTAATGTCCAGGAGCAGGAAGTGAACGAGCTCCGGGCGAACGCGGGTACATTAGCCCAACAACTCTATCCCTTGCTGCGGGTGCAGAGAGATTCATTACAAATCCACTCGCTAACTCAGGCCGCTTCTTTTCTGGGTGATGTGCGGGTGCGTGTATTGGATGACCATGGCCAGGTATTGGCTGATTCGGGAAAACCCAGCTTGCGGGAAGAGCTGGTTTTGATTTACCCACCTGGTGGAACAGACAATATCATTTTTCCTGATGAAGCCTGGTTCAATTTAATCATGCCTGCGGTGGGACAACCACACTTTGAATTCGATGCGGCCATGATTGAAAACTTCCCCTCGGGAACCAGTTTTCAATTTGTGCAGCGCTCCACTGGACCGTGGGGCGGGAGAATTTCATTTGAAATACCAGATATCCGGGCGACAGCCCTGCCGACCCAAATTGCGTCAGGTGCATTCGATCTGGCTCGCTCTGCAAGGGTGATCAAAGAACCGATTGGGAATTCTCAAAATCCACTCGGTTTTGTCGAGGTAAGCGCCGGGCAAGATTTCGGCACGGCAACTTTTGTGACCACCCGGCGCGCATTTCTCTTGGCAGGGGTTGGGGCAACCTTATTGGCGGTGGTTTTTGGATTGGTAATGAGCCAGCGATTAACCTCCCCGATACGCAGCCTTCAGGAAACTGCCCAGCGGATGGGCTCAGGAGACCTTACTGCTCGGGCTCAATACCAGGGAGCAGACGAAATCGGGGACCTTTCTACCCAATTCAATCAAATGGCAGACCAGCTCCAGGCGAACTTTGCCCAGGTAGAGAATGAGCGTGACACGCTGCGGCGTTTCATCAGCGATGCGTCCCACGAGCTGCGCACACCTGTGGCTGCATTGAAGAACTTCCTTACCCTGCTCCAGGGTCCTGCAGCTGATGATCAGCCCGCACAGGCCGAATTCCTGTCCGAGAGCCAGATCCAGATTGATCGCCTCGAATGGATCACCAGCAATCTTCTGGACCTCACTCGCATGGATGCTGGTCTAGTAGAGTTCGATTATGATAACCATGACCTCGGAGAATTGATCACCAACGCTGCTGCGCCTTTCAAGTCTGGAGCTGAAACAAAAGGAATTTCTCTGGAAATCCATCTCCCAGCTTCCACGCTGATGTTATGGTGCGATGCGCATCGTATGGAAATTGTCTTGACTAATCTCCTGGATAATGCCTTGAAATTCACTCTCCCTGGGGGAGTGATAACCATCGCAGCCGAGGAGACTTCCCAAGAAATTAAGATTAGAGTGGCTGATACTGGTACCGGTATTCGCCCGGATGAGCTGCTGTACGTATTTGATCGTTTTTATCGGGGGAGAACCCAAACAGGTGGTGGAAGTGGTTTGGGTTTGGCGATCGCCAAGAGCCTAGTCGAATCACAGGGAGGACAGCTCGCGGCAAAAAGTGTTTTTGGTGAGGGATCTGAATTTATTATCACTTTCCAAAAATCCAAATAACAGGTCAGTGCTTTTTCATATCAGGCTTCCGGTGACAATTCCACACCGGAAGTCTTTTTGATTTAAAGTATGATTATCTTCATTAGAGGCAAAATAAATCATGATCCACACTCCAATATTATTTTGAAGGTAATCATTTAGTTCAAATTAGAACCTTGCCGTAGCACTTACCTTTTTCTTGTAAAATAAGTAGAAGTAAGCCCGTTATCCGTGACAAGGGAAAATCGATGAGTGAAACTGAACTAATTCGGGTTGTACTTGTAGATGACCACTCTATCGTGCGTAGGGGGCTGAGTGCTGTCCTGACTACAACCGATCAAATAGAGCTGGTTGGAGAAGCTGGAGATGGGATAGCGGCGATCGAGGTTTGCCAGAGAGTCCAACCTGATGTAGTCTTAATGGATTTAATCATGCCGGGAGTAGATGGCATTGAAACCACGCGCACAATACACCAACGCTGGCCGCAGATCCAGGTTTTGGTGCTCACCAGCTTCACGGAGCAAGAGATGATCCAGGGCGCCCTGGAAGCAGGCGCGCGTGGCTACCTGTTGAAGAATGTCAAGGGCCAGGAATTGATCGAGGCTATCATCCAGGTTCACCAGGGAGGTCAAACCATTTCCCAGGAAGCCAGAAAAACACTGCACCTTTCGGAACAGCTTTCCATGCTGGAGGGTGAGATACTCCAGAATGATATCTCCGCTGCCAATATTACCGAGTCTCTCAAAAAGCACCTTCCATATCTGTTCACTGATTATTTTGTCCAGGTACACATTTTCCCAGACCAGGATCTGTACGTCACACCAGATCAGGAAATGGACCCGAAACCAGATTTGGGATGGGAGTGGCTACAAACAGCAGATGAAGAAGAAATAATCTTCAAGGGAGGGGAATTACCCTGGGGAGGGGAACAGATCTGGGGACAGGTCATGCTGCTCACCCCCATCCAAGGAAAAAATACCGGCGAGGTAATTGGAGGTATTGGCTTGCTGTCGGGTGATGTCGCGCCAAATATTGACGACCTGGCGAAAATCAGCGGTTCACTGGCAGATCTCCTTTCCACAGCGATTGACAGGCTTCGCATAAGCAACCAGAAAATAAGCAGCTTACAGTCCACCGAGGAAATGCAAAAGGCTGGCAAGCTGCAAGCACACATTTTGCCTGAGAATCCACCCAACCTGGATGGTTGGGAAATTGCCTCCCGGCTGGTCCCAGCAAAAGAGACTTCAGGTGACTTTTACGATTTTATCCCGCTAGTCAACGACAAGTGGGGCATTTTAATCGCAGATGTCACCGACAAAGGTTTCGGTGCTGCTGCCTTTATTGCAATGTGCAGTTCGCTGATCCGCACCTATGCGATCCGGTTTCCAACCTTACCCGCCCTGGCGCTCAGTTCGGTAAACGAAAGGATTTTCACCGATATGCGCGGTGGTTTATTCCTCACCGCTTTTTACGGTATTCTCGAACCACAAACAGGACGCTTGCAGTATGTCAACGCCGGGCATAATCCGCCAATCTTTGTTAGTGACATGAAAGGTAAGCCGGTTGATAAACTGGAGCAGACTGGAATGGCCCTTGGAATCTCAGAAGAAGCTACCTGGCACCAGAAGATGATCACCTTATCTCCAGGTGACGTCCTGGTTATGTATACGGACGGCATCACCGAAGCGCATAATAAAGCTGGAGACCATTTCAGCGAACCCAGGCTTCAAGCAACTATCAGCAGGCAAAAAGAGAATTCTGCCGTGGAGACTCTGGAAGCGCTCCTTGAAGAAATCAAAGACTTCACCGCCGGTGCCACCGGGCAGGATGATATGGCTTTAGTCGTACTCTCAAAAGATAGATGAAATTTGGGGGTTGATGTTTGAGACTCTTTAGGTCACCATTCAAGGCAAGTTCAGCAAGTAAATTCCAATATTCCCATTGCCGAGAACGATTGTTTTCTGCAAGGATAATCCCCACTTGTCCGTGAGTGATGGAATGCCGCCCTGGGATAGGAATTGCCGCGAGTTATCATAATGCTCCCGACCTGCAAAAAACTCTAAAATCGAGATCGCGAAATAGGTCAGGTTACCTTTTATTGAACGGCCTTCAGCCCGGTGGAAATCGATCAGCAAAAGCTGGCCATCAGGTTTAAGTACCCGCACAGCTTCTGCGATAACTAAAGAACACAATTGTGCATCTAACTGATGGAGAAATAATGATGCCATTATCAGGTCAAAGGTTTGACCTGGATACGGTAAGAGACGCGCATCCCCATTTATCAGCCCTGCACTTCCATTCAAGTTGAATTTCGCCACCCCCAACATCTGCGGTGAAAGATCGATGCCGAACAATTCACTTCCCCGATTTTGGTAACTGGTCAGCTGCTTGCCAGTTCCACACCCAATATCCAGGATTTTCATTCCCTCTCGAGGTGGAGCTACCCTGGCTGCTAGATTTCTAAGATCACTAAGAACGTTAGTAAACAGCGGATCGTACCATTTTGCCGTATCCAGAAAAGGAACACCAGCCATTCAATCACCCTCGACCGCATTTATGTTTGGGTAGCAAATTATCTGGCATGACAGAGATCACTGAGCTTTTCTGCCTGATAGCATCATGATCGCAATCTCGGATTTAAATACGATCTGCCTGCTATCTTCTTCCGCCTGCACCAGGTCAGATTGGATCTTACTCAATCCCTCCTGGTAAGCCTTATCGCTTAAAAGGGCAAGCTGCGAGCAGGCATGTTTTTGTAAGTAAGGATCGCGCAGCACATTCGCTCCCTTCTTATAATCAAGGATATGCTCAACTTCCACCAGTTCAATGAATTCGAAACCATTCTTTACCATCCATCCAACCACATCCTGCCACGGTGAAAAGCGGTTTATATCGGTTTCGTATACACCTTCGAAATATTCATAGATATACCAATCCACCCTGTTCGTAGGAAAATCTGAGCCCAGGATGGCCAGTACTCCACCAGAGCAAAGCATTCGTTGAGCTTCAACGATAAAAGACTCGGGTGAAGCAAAATGGTGAAGCGCATGAACGCAGTAAACGAAATTAAACTCTCCTGGTTTCACTGGAAGCTGCCCAGCGTCCCCTTGAGCGAGATCAGCAGTAACACCTTTTAACTGGGCCTGGCTCAGCATGCCTCTGGAGTAGTCCAGTCCCACGAGAAATCGGTCCGGAGCATTGAGGAATTCCAGCCAATGACCAGTACCGCTGCCCACTTCCAATATCCGCTTTCCATTTGCTTCAGCGATCAGCTTCTGCAAAGCCAGTCCCGAATCAGAGACTTTCCCAAGTAGATATCTGTGATCAAATGTCCCGGCCAGCTGATCGTAATCGAAACGGTGAGTTTCCAAAATGACCAGTCCTTATCAACGATGCCTTTGTCATTAATCATCTTATCCACAACGCAGGTGGACGTCAATAGTTTGCCGGATTATGGAGGAATCAAAAATGGCGAGATTATTCACTCGCCATCTTTTTTTTATTTGTTTGGATTCGTGTATCAAAAATTAAAAACGCGGGCTACTCCCTAGTCGTCTGGAAAACCGTCTGCAACACCTGCTCATCCCGGGTCGAGAATGTGGTGCGCATTACTCTGGGATTGGAACTTTCTGCCACACTCAAGACTGCGGCAACCATCTCATCATCAACTAGGGCAAGCAAAGCTGAGTGACCTTTACCGACACTATCGCCGACATCTTTAACAAAATCGTCCTCGAGTCCCAAGTCACCGAGAGCGCCCCCCACCGATAATCCCCACCACCTCGCCCAAAAAACAAGAGCAAGGATGAATCCCCAAAACATGCCGCCCATCGAGCCGCGCCCGACCAGTTCTACCGCATGGCTGAGCATCGGACGGCCATCATCCCGCCGCAGAATTACCGCTGCATCGCCCACATTAAGACCTCGGTCCTTTTGGGCGGCGATCAGATCACCCTCAAATGACTTGGCACCGTGCTCATTATCATAAATAAATGCAATCAATTCACTCATCTGTTCAATTCCTCCAAATTTTTCCGTCGATCATACCACTTGTTACCATCGCTTGCGCTTTTGAGATGCCTGCCAAAAGACACCCACGATCATAAGCACAAGGAATACAACAGTGCTGAAGGTATCGCTCATCGACACCCAGTTCTGAAGGGCAAAGGTGACCGCGCTCGCCCCTGCCCAGGCAGTGATCAGGATTAAACCCCAGTCAAATGCGACCGCTACCAGGATTAGACCAATTGCGCCACCAATAATCGCCAGGACTAATCCGCTCATATCAACCCCAAAGGTTCCCGCCAGGAACGGTAAGGCCGCCGCACCGGCCAGGAAACCGACCATATATACGGTAATCTTGATGAATTTGATCGCCAACCAGGCGAACAAGATGCCCAATACCACAGCCACAACCAAGGACCACATTGGACCTAATAAGTCTCCAAACAGCTGCCAGCCGAATAAGAATGCAACCAGGGCTGCAGCCAACCAGAAGAGCCGCTTTCCAAAAAACAGTAGCAATCCCCCAGCTATTAATGCAATGAGGCCATCTACCACGATTAGATCTCCTTTTTCAAAGTCTCATCAGTCCAGTGATATATTCACACCAGCAATTCAAGGACTTGATATCTCAGCTCCACGAGAGTTTCTCATGGGTCAGCAGCAAAAAAATTGAACCCAAATTATACTTTCCGACCCACGTACAAGCCAAACCCCAAATACTTGAAGAATTGACGCAAG
>JBFFEL010000115.1:0-13300 GCA_041558875.1 Anaerolineales bacterium | reverse complement strand
CAGGGCAAGAGCGCTCAATCAAATACCTAACAATACCCCTTCAACTGCGAAATTACTTGTTGCCACTGTCCTTAAGATATCCTCAATTTTTTCTGTCGCTTCCTGGCCACAATAATGCCCAGTACAAGCAGTGCCCCAAGGCCTGCAAATACTGCTGGAACCCAGGGCGGTATCGGAATTGGGTTCGGTATCTTGGCTGGAGGCACGCTGGCTTCGGACCAGTCCACCCCGGTAGCATGGGCGTCAGTCGTCTTGGCGTCGCTGAAGTCTGCCCCGCTCACATTCACCAAAAACAATCGGCTACCTGTCAGGTTGGCCTCGGTCAGGTCGGCATTCTCCAGATTGACGGCTGTGAATTTAGCGCCCTTTAATTGGGCTCCACGCAGGCTGGCGCCCCCCATGTTAGCCGCTACAATCCGGGCTTCGTTCAACTGAGCCCCGCTCAGATTGACCTCCGCCAGGTTGATGGCTGCGATCGTGGCTTCATCCAGGTTGGTTTCACTCAGATTGGCGCTTTCCATATTGAGCCCGGCAAGCTGGATTCCTGACAACTCCAGGCCTCTCAAGTCCGCCCCCGAAAGATCCTTTTTCAAGCGCAGAGCCTCGTTGATTTGTTCGCGCGTCTCGAGCTTTTTGGTTGTTTCGTTACTCATGATGAAAATTCTCCTTTAGATCATCTATTTGAGTTATCTGCCTAAATTATAAATCGGGTAAGTTTTGTTCCTCAAACTGATGTTTAATAACGATCTTATGCCTCCTTTCTGGTTTCTTCTCCGCGCGGGAAAGAATTGTAGTTACGTGTAATAAGCTTAGAGCGATGGCAATGACCATCCATGAACACCTCCATCCCTATGCCTGCCTCCCAGCGGTAAATCTCAGTAATGGAAAGCTTAGTGACAGAATTGTTGGTGCTATCTTGGACGAACTTGCGCGCCTCCAGAGGTATCTATAGTGCCGAGTGAGGGATTTCCGCTGTAAGAGATCTGCGAACCTCCGCTGGCATCCACGTTGAGCGTTCCGCTGACGTTTACCGTGACCTGGCTGCCACCGCTGGCATCAATATTGGCATTCACTACAGGGAAAGCAGCTAAATCTGCTCCGCTCCCTCCTGAAGCATTTATAGCGATATCTTTTCCAGAGCCGCTTGCCGTAACACGGCTGCCGCCGCTCAAATCCAGGCCCACCAGCCCCGGCAGGGTGACCTCGGCCTGCAGGGTAACGTTCTCGTAGGATCGAACCTGGTCAAGGCCAATCTTGAGCGTGCTGCCCTCCTTGACCACATTCAAGCGCTCGACCAGGTTGTCATCGACGCGGATCACTACGCTGAATGAATCTCCCTGGCTGACAGCCACCTGGAAGCCCTGGCTGACATCCAGTCGATCAAAACCGGTGATCGCTTCTTCTTGGGTGACCACATTGCCCGATCCGGTGACGGAGACCACCCCACAGCCAACCATTAGCACCCCTGCTACGAGCAGGAAAGGAATTCCTAGCTTGAACATTTGTAAACCTCCATTTTTGTGCGCGATTTTCGCACCGGATCTGTATGAACCAAATGCTTCACTGATTGCAGCAACCTCTTTACATGCCTTTACCCTTTTCGTGGGTGTGGTTTCGTTCCCAATGATCGCGCTCTCTGACCAGGGCTCCTCTCACTCACCGATCTGGATGATGTCACCAGATGAGCTCGTGGTCGCATCCACTGATGGATTTCCGCGATAGCGCAGGTTCCCACTGCTGCTCAGGTTAGCTCTCAGGTGGTCGCGTACCCAGATGGTTGCCGAACCGTTGCTGCTGAGGCGCACTTCTGCTTCGGCACTATCCAGGTCTTGTGCCGTATAATTGCCAGAACTGCTGATGGTGATATTCTGGGTCTCGATCTGACCACCAGCAATGTCCAGGTTCCCGGAACTTTTGATGTCTACCTCAAGAGCCTCGGCGTTCAGCACGCTAATGGTCACATTGCCTGAGCTGGAGATTCCCACGGAGAGTCTGTCAGTCGTTATATCCCCCATTTCCAGGTTGCCAGAACTGGAAATGGTGATGGAGAAACGATCGGCTTCGAGGTCCGGTGCCTGGATGTTTCCGCTCGATGAGATCGCGATCGTATCCAATCCCGTTACCGTCAGGTAATAGTTGACCGGCTCAGTGGGACGGAGATTGACATTATCCTTGGTTTCGATTCTCAATCTCCCTCCGCGCACTTCCGCCTCAAGGTGCTCGAGCAGGTTGTCTTCGGCCTCGATGAGCATTGATTCGGTATCTCCAACTTCGATGAACAGATGGCCGAGGGTGGCCAACTCCACGCTGGAGACGCCGCTCACTGGGCGGGCTTCCTCCACGACATTCCCGGAACCGCGAATCGTCTGACCTAAGCTGAGGTCTCCCAGCTGGCAAGCTAGGATACTGAGCGCTACTGTCAACACAATCAGCACAGATTTAGGTTTCTTCATCATCTACCTCCTGTAATTTTGAATCTAATTTCCTGAGTTCTTACAAATCGAAGGGCCTATGCTCTCAGGATTGTTTCTTTTGGTTGCACAAATAATTGGTGAGGCTGAATCTCTCCAAACAGATGATGGTGAATATTGACACAAAACAAAAAAACCAACTCGACGTTGGTTAAAGATTAGATCGATTCTTTAGATACCTTACCCTCCTAGCACCTGAAACTGGTGTTTTTGATGGGTAGAAACGGAATCTGTTTGATGCAGATTTTATTATAGCATGATGGATTTCATATCGCCACATTTATTATCAGTGGTTCTGTTGGATTATCCTTACGCTCAAAATTTGTCTCGATATTTCCACAACAAAATTACCCCGTTTACAGTCCAGGCACTCACCAAGACGGGATCAAAATTCCAAAATAAAAGGATGATCAACACAGTTAAAATTCCGGAAAGGATCGCCCAACCATCTTTTTTAAGCAACCAAATCCATAATCCAAGCACAAGTTAAAAAGTTAATGGAACGAAGTATATGGTAACGCCGTCCAAACACCGAAGTTTGACCAAGCCAGCGCTTTTCTTTCATGAAAATTCAAGAAAGGGGAAAATACATGGCCAGGTTAAAGGCCAGCAAAACCGGAAGTATCCACTATCCACCCACATTTCCTACATTAAATGCCAATAATACAGGTACTATATCCTTCATTGATTCCAGCAGGATGGCTAACTTTCCCCACAACATGCCTCCCGCTTTCCAAACGATGTCCCTCCTGGATTGCCATCACCACACTGGCGGATATCGACAAAAAAAGTATCATTTTGGTAGGTAATTTCTCCATGACTCATACCCCCATCGATGGTTTTCGCCTGAAAATCATGGGGAAGTTTACTTCCTGTGCTCGTGCATAAAGATAATGAGAGAGTGAGTGGATAACCACTCTCTCGTTTACGTTCGGTAGAGTCCAACACTGTTCACAAAAATTGGTGTTGCTTCCGTCCAGCGATTCTTCCCATATCACAATTCCAACAAGGGGGAATACCGATCATTATTAGATATATAATTGGCGCATATTTAATAATTTACTGAAAGTATTTTTGCCTAACCGAAGAATTTCCGAATTACAAAATAAAGGAAATCGATTCATCTAAGTTAAAATCGATCTGAATCGAAAAATCGCTGTAATATGGATTCCAAAATGGAGGAAAAAATGGATGAAATTACCCAGCTCTATCCCTTACCCGCACTCGAGCGACCCCTGATTGGGACATACTTGGGACACCAGCTAAGAGAATACAGTCGAGCAAAGGGTAAACCATATGTGTATGCAAATTTCGTCAGCAGTTTAGATGGCCGGATTGCCATACCGGATGCCAGTAGTTCTAATATGACCGTACCAGAAAATGTGGTCAATGCCCGAGATTGGCGACTTTTTCAGGAGTTAGCAGCACAGGCAGATATCATCCTAAGTAGCGGTCGCTACCTGCGAGATTGGGCTGACGGCAGGGCTCAAGAAATCCTGCGCGTGGATGATCCTGAATTTACCGATTTGAAACAATGGAGGCTGTCCCAAGGTTTATCTCCCCAACCAGATATCGCCATCATCAGTGGCAGTTTGAGCTTCCCGATACCCGAGGTTTTGACCGCAGGAGGTCGCAAGGTATTTGTTTTCACGACTGCAAAACGTGATCATGAGCATGTGGCGAAAATTGAATCAAACCAAGTACCGGTTTTCGTCGCTGGCGAAAATAGTGTCGAGGGGGACCAGATGGTACAGCGCTTGACCGAACTGGGTTATCAGACCATCTACTCGGCAGCCGGGCCAAAAATACTCCATCTGCTACTGGCCGGCGATGTTCTCGATCGATTATATTTAACCTTCGCGCACCGTCTTTTGGGCGGCCAGCCCTTTTCAAGCATACTGGAAGGGGAGCTGTTTTCATCTGCAATCGGTATGACCCTCAATACAATTTATTTTGATTCGTATGGGCTGGATGGGTTGGGACAACTATTTGTCTCATTTGATAGAAGCATCAAACCGGATTTGGAGTTTTAATTCCACGATATCTTCACTGAAAAGTATTTGATAAATTCCCATTGCCGCATTGATAATTTTTGCTTATAAATAGCGCTGGCGATCCGCCTTTGTAATCGTGCACAAAGATAATGGTAGAGTGAGCGGATAACATTTCTCTCATTTAAGTCTGGTAGAGTCTAACACCGTCCACAACTTGAATCGCTCGATGATATCGGGTGGATTTTGACCTCTGTGTCCTCTGTGCAAAGGGGAAAGCTGGAACAAATGGGGATGGAAATCGGTTCTTCTGCTTTGGAATCATGTTAATAAATTTCAAATCCGAGATGTAAAGCCCTATGAGTATTCTTATTTCTCATGTTTCTGTCTTGGATTCACCCATTAATATGGATTATAAATGGATTAAATATTTACAATACATGAATCTCATGATATATTTCGATTAACTTGGATACGAGGAGCTTAACATGCAAGTAGAAATTTTATATCGTCCTTCCTACTCCGTGGCCAGGGTTTCCCTTGACCGCAAAGAAAAAATACAGGTTGAAAGCGGCGCCATGGTAGGCATGTCTCCCGATATGGAGATGGAAACCGAGGCCAAGGGCGGTTTTCTGAAATCGGTGTCTCGTTCGATGTTTGGTGGCGAGAGCTTCTTCATGAACACCTACACTGGAGAAAAGGACGGCGACCGTATCTTATTAGCACCACCCCTACCAGGTGACATCGCTGTAGTAGAACTCCAAGACGATTCCCTGCTGGTCCAATCCGGATCGTACCTGGCTTCCTCGGAAGGCATCCAGGTAGATACCAAATGGTCTGGAGCGAAGACCTTCTTTGGCAGTGAAGGATTGATCATGCTGCGAGTCAGCGGTACAGGCACCTTGATCATTTCCAGCTATGGTGCCATTCATCCGATGGAACTCAATGCTGGTGAGAAATATATCGTAGACACAGGGCACTTGGTGACCTTTGAAGAGCAAATTGATTACGATGTTAAAAAGGTGGCTGGTTGGAAAAGCACCTTGTTCAGCGGGGAAGGGCTGGTAGCAGAGCTGACAGGTCCCGGAAAAATTAACCTGCAGAGCCGCAGCCAGGATTCATTCCTGTCCTGGTTGATCCCCCGCATCCCCAAGCAGACCACTTATGTCAGCTCAGGAAACTGAAAAAGAACAATAGAAGGATATATGTATGATTGAATGGTTCCATGCCCATCCAAAATCGAGCATTTTTCTGGGGATTCTGGTCGGGTTCATCATCTTATTGCTAATCATGGCTAACAAGCCTTTCTCCTTAAGGCAAGCTTTTACGCCCGATCCGGCAAAGACATATGAAGAAGCTCTAGTGCGTATTGAAGCTATCCAGGCTGCTGAGGATGAAATTCCCTATCTCAGCCCTGATTGCGGCAGCATCCTGATGACCCATGAGGAGAAGGTCGCGAATGTGATCGTCTTCCTTCATGGATTCACCAGCTGCCCGGATCAGTTTGCTGCACTGGGAGAGGAGTATTTCGACCGTGGCTACAACGTGTTTATCCCCCGTCAGCCGCGCCACGGTCTGCAGGAATTTGATGGATCCCCACTCAAGGGCCTCAACGCTGAAGAGCTGGCTGCCTTTGGAACCCAGATTGCGGATATTACCCAGGGATTGGGTGAACGCGTCGTGGTAGTCGGTCTCTCAGGTGGTGGCGCTGTTACTACCTGGCTTGCGCAGGAACGCGACGATATCGACCTGGCGGTGCCGATCGCCCCTTTCTTGGGAATTGGTTTTATTCCTCGTCCGCTCACCCGTCCCCTTACGAACCTGATCCTGTTAATTCCCGATTTCCATCAGTGGTGGGATCCGGTACATCAACTCAGCAATCCTTTATCGGCGTCCTATTCTTACCGCGGTTACCAGATGCATGCCTTGTTTGAGAATTTGCGTCTGGGATTTGTGGCCGAAGAGGATGCCAAGAAAGTCAAACCGGCTACTGGAGGCATCCTTGTAATCACCAATGCCAGTGATGAATCGGTCAACAATGAAGTTGTAGCTGAATTTGAGCAGCTCTGGTTAGAACATGGTGAGCAGTTTTTACAAACCTTCCAGTTTGAAAAAGAGCTGGAAATCCCCCACGATATGATCACCGTCTCGCGACCAAACGGGCGGGTAGATATTGTCTATCCAAAGCTGTTGGAACTCATCCAATAAACGCATAGCAATATCTTTCCATGGGTGTCCAAATTTATCAGAGCGCGGAATATGAACACGTAATAATAAGTGGATAGAGAAGATGTCAGAAAAAGGTGAATCGGCCGAACTGGCCAACGAGCTATTTATAAAAACCAAGCAGGATCAAAATACGTCCCAAGTAAAACACTGGCACAAGCAGGTAGCCTTATCTACTTTAATCTTTGCCATGCTAGCTGCATTGGGTGGTCTCTTATCTGGGATTACGGCCAGTGAAAGCCAGCTTGAAAAGACAGAAGAAATAATCGACCTTACTATACTCGAAGGAGACCGGGTGAGCGTGGAGGTATTAAAAGCCAAGAACGAGATCCTGCTCAGCCTTGGAGAGGTCCCGGACGAAGTTGAACTGGCAGCCATTCGGGACTTTGAAGCCGAAATCGCAGAGAACCAGGAAGAACTCATCAGGGAAGAAACACTTGCCAATATTGCCGGGCAAACCCACTTGGTCTTTGCCATATCCGTGGCTATACTGGCAGCTGGGATCTCACTGAGCGGCATGGCCGTTGTGGTATCGGAGAGATGGCTCTGGGTAATTGGTTTGATCGTTGGCGCGCTGGGCAGCATAGGAATCGTTTGGGGTATCAGTACCATGCTTGTTTAAACCCCATGCATGATTGATTGTGGTTTTATGTTATGGATGGCATTAGGGTACTCAGCAATAACAATCCAGTCTAAAAAGAATATCAACTAAGAATTAAGGCAGTCTTTAAAATCTTATTTTGCAAAATTACGAAACATCATTCAAGTATTTATCTCTGTCGAAAAATAGAGTATTAAAGAGGAAAATCATGGATAATCCCGCTAGGAAGTGCATCGAATGTGGCGAGTAAACATACGCCATCCAGGTAATTGACCGTGGTCAGCAAAACATCCATTACGATCTGGTTTACGCGGCTGCAGAGTCAAAATTAAAATTTGGTAAAGGACACGAGATCGAAGGCAAGATTAACACCGAATTGTGCAAAAACTGCGGTCGTATTACGCTGCGAGCAGCCCCTGTGGAGTGATCATCCTATCAATCTACTTTCAAATATTCGGGAAGTAAATAAATCCGTGCCTGGATTCAATCATCTGGTTTACAAAACTAATAACTAAAATAGGTGTTATATCTCATGGCGGAAATTTATTACCTCGAATGAATAGAAGGGATTAAGTGGAGAGCAAGCAATCGAAATACTCAATATTGAAGCAAGCACTTCCTCTACTGATCAGTATCTAAGCGAATTCCCGGTCAGACTAATAGATGTAATTAAATTTTGACCAAAAACGATAAGTTTCTGCCCAATTTTTTCCAAAGGAGCGTGATGCCTATAAGACATATATATTTTTGGAATAATTCCTTGGCCAATATTCTTTATTCCATAATTCATTTATCTTGTAAAGGAGAATCGCATGACTATCGTAGGAGTAATCATTGGGATATTGATCGGAGCTCTGTTCTCTGGCTTTATCATCTGGATCGTTGGTAGATTAGGTTGGGGGCTAGAGGTTGACGGATTTGTCCCTGCTTACCTGGCTGCGATCGTGATCGCGGTGGTCAGCTGGCTCGTGGTTTGGTTGCTGGGTCTGGTAGGCATCAGCCTCGGGATAGGAGGTTTGTTGTCAGCCCTTGTCCACCTGGTAATAGCTGCCCTGGTCTTGATGTTCGCCGGGAATATGATCAGCGGGCTCAGAGTGAAAGGCTTTGGTGGAGCTTTGGTTGGAGCCATCGCCCTGGCAGTCGTGGCTTTTGTGATCGATTGGGTGATTGGACTATTTATCTAGTTCTACAAGTTACTATTTGGAGTGAGGCATTAGCCTCACTCCATATTTCTTTAATTTAACTGGCAGGTTCGGGTACACAATTCACTGGATTCGTATTAATAACCAGGACAGAATCGTAAGGCCAGAAGATCTTCATCCACGATTTATGATTAACACAACGAGAAATCTATGATCCCTGGTTCTTCCTTAATGAAACTGGTGGGCGAATGCTGGAATAAGCAATCAGAGTCACTTATTAATTACCAACAATTTGAAAAAATTGTATTAAATTGGCAACATGGAGAACACAAGGAAGAAAAAAGATGCCCTTAAGTTAAGGAGGTTGTAGTATTTTAATATGTTCGGTTTTATCGTTTTAATTCTGATGTCATTGGCGATCTTGTCCGGCGGTCTGCTGGCGCTGTTTGCCGGGCGGCGCTGGTATGCCGTCTGGCTGGGTTTTGCCACCTACTTTTTCATCACGCGTGTTTTAGACCTGGCCCTTCTCCGGACTTCTGAGATCGTCCGCAACTGGGGCGGCCTGGTGATCGCGCTCTTGGTGGTCGCTTTGGTGGTCTTCCTGCGCGAAAGGGTGATCAAATTTGTGCCCCCCATCGGCGGTTTCATTGTCGGCGCGCTGATCGCCGAACGCTTATTGGGTTTCATCCATCCCGAAGCTGGCAAGTTCCTTTTCTTCGCGGTTCTCATCCTGGGAGGATTATTGGGTCTCTACCTCTTTTCCAGGCGCATGGATTTTGATGACGCCGTGATCGTACTCTCCGCCCTTTGGGGCGCCTCTTACATCAGCAAAGTCATCTTCGATTTCGTGGATGTGTTTCTTATCTCAGCTGTGGGAGTCCTCGGGAGTTCAGTCGGCGGCTTCTTAGACACCACCCTGCTGCTGCAGACACTGCTCTGGTTGGGACTTGCTTTGCTCGGTATCTTCATCCAGCGCAGGTTAGGCTACAAACCCATTCCCATTATAGAGAAAGAAACCCCAGCAGAGTCGCTCGAAGAAGCTCAGCTGACCGACCGCCGGAGGTGGATCATCGTGGCTGTGGTGGGTGTTCTGCTGATCGTTTTTCTGTTGGCAGCCATCATTGGCTCCAACAACAGGCTTTCAAAATCGATCCGCACCTCGCTCACCAACCTGGAGCGCTCATTGGGCCTTGAAGCAGAAGCGCCGGGCGATGCTCCCTGGGAGTGGACTATTGCCTTGCTGAGACCTCAGCTCGAGCTGCAGGATAACGACCGTCTGCTTGTGTTAGTGCCCCATCCGGATGATGACATCCTCTCCACGGCGGGCGTTGTCCAACAAGCCTTGGCCAAAGGTTTACCCGTAAAAGTGGTCTTCTTTACCAATGGAGACTACAACGAGACATCCTTTGCGCTTTACCGCAAGGAAATCACTCTCGATCAAACGGAGGCCCTGCGCCTGGGGGAAACCCGCCGCGAGGAAGCGCTGGCAGCCCAGGGCATCCTGGGAGTTAGCCCAGAGCAAGTCGTTTTCCTCGGGTATCCGGATGGTGGCGGCTTGGAAATCTTCCAGCAGCACTGGGGTGAAAGCGAATCCTACCGCGCCCTGCTCAGCGGGCAAAATTCAGTGGTCTACACCTTCGCCCAGACCCCCAATTCGCCTTTCAAAGGCGAGAGCATCGTCGCTGACATCAAACAGGTTGTGAGCGATTTCCAGCCCACCAAGATCTTCACCTCCCACCCCGGGGATGTGCATCCCGACCACCAAACCCTGCCCTTGTACTTGCAAGTTGCCTTATGGGAATTAGGAGAAGAAATTGCACCCGAGGTCTATCACTTCATTACCCATTATGGTGGCTGGCCCCAGCCGCGCGGCTACCAACCTGAACACCCGCTGGAGCCGCCAGCCCAGTATGATGTCGGAAACCGCTGGCGCATCTTTCCTATAACGATAGAGCAGCGTGAAAAGAAGCTCCAAGCCCTGCAAGCTCACAAAACACAGTGGGGGTCTGGACAGCCATATCTCGAGTCCGTCGTGCGCGCCAACGAATTATTCGACGTGATCGAAGAAATCCCCATCTCTCCTGGAGAGGAGGTTGAGATCTTACCCGCTGAGACAGCTTTCACTGGCGAAGTGCTTCATCTCCATCCTGAGAACGAACAAAACGCTTTCACAGAGGCCGAAGTGCGAACCGTGAAGCTGGAAGACGACCACCTCGTTTTCGCCTTGGAGCTTGAAGAACCCTTGACTGGTGATGTACATGCCAAAGTTTGGACGAAGGGCCACCGGGCGGATACTCCCTTTGGGGAAATGCCAAAGCTGTTTATGGATCTGAGTGGTGCAGGTTATAAGGTCTATGACCGCGATCAAGAGCTGCCGCCAGAATCGGTCAAGGTTTCCGGTACACCCACCCGCAGCGAAGTGCGGGTACCCCTGGCTTTGTTGGGGGACCCGGAGCGGGTCATGGTTTCTGCCCAGACCAGCATAGACGATGTCCCTCTGGATAATATCCCCTGGGTTTTCTTGGTAATCAATGAAGAATAACAATTTGTATCCGGATTCTTGGGGTATTTGGTTATTCTCCGATTATGAAAAGTTGGTAACATTGAAACTTTAGCTGCTCATGATCGCGATCATTGCAAATAAATTTATCACCATAGGATCAGATTTGCGGAAGTCCCATCCATCTGTCAGTGAGCTACTCCGACTTAGCAAATGAAACGCCTGGATGCCATTGACCAGTTCCGCGGTTTTGCTATTTTCCTGATGATCCTGGCCAACTATATGAACAACGTCCAGATCATCCCGGCCTGGCTCAAGCATGCTGATGATATTGGCTATACCGTGATCGACTTGATTGCTCCCATGTTTGTTTTTGCAATGGGATTGACTTACGGCCTTTCTTTTCGCAGGCGGTTGGAACGTGACGGTGCCTGGAACACTTACCAGCACTTCCTGATCCGCAACCTGGCTCTGCTTGGTTTAGGCTATCTGATAACCCTGTTCTGGGAGCTTTCTGGCATCCAGCCCCCCAGCGTCAATTGGGGGTTGCTGCAAGCTCTTGGTGCGGCTGGCTTGATCGCTCTGCCCTTTATCCATCTATCCACAACTTGGCGCGGGGTCATTGGACTCGGGATTTTGGCAGGTTACCAGTTCCTGTTGGATGGTTTCTGGCTGCAGGATGTTTTGATGGCGCCGCACAATGGACCCTGGGGAGCGCTGAGCTGGGGAGCCATGCTGATCCTGGCCAGCGCTATGGCTGATATCTACCACGACCAGCGCCGCAATCGATGGGCCTTCCCACTACTCTCTGCTGGGTTCCTCACAGGCAGCCTGTTATTGGCTTTCTTAATTCCTTTGAGTAAAGATCGCGCCTCGGCCAGTTATGTCATATTGAGCCTGGGTTTGAGCGGATTCGTCTTCTTCTTGTTTCATCTTGTGGCTGATAAGTGGCAATGGCGTTTGCCAATCCTTACCGATTGGGGGCGCAATCCGCTGTTCCTTTATCTGCTGCACTACGTTCTGCTGGGAATGTTTGCATTGCCTGCAATCCCGGCATGGTATGTCCAGGCACCTCTATGGCTGGTGCTTGCACAGATCATGACCCTGATCGGAATCTTGAGCTGGGTGGGCTGGTATTTAAATCAGCGCAAATTGTATTTTGTGTTATAGGGAAAATCTCGATAACGGCATTGAAAAACTGCTCTTCTTCTCTGCGGCTATCAGTGCAGATGCCATCCATAGCCAATATGATATCCCTGAACTGGTTTATGAGGCTGATTATCCGGAAGGTTTCCCAAAAGTTGATTTAGGTACCTGGAATGATGATCCTATTGTAATCCAGGCCATTAAGGAGAAAATCGATCCATTCATGGATTGAATTGATTTATCCAAACAGATAATTCCGTAAGACTCATTGCCCCAATGGTGGTTATTTCCCTAAAACTGTTGGGAAGGCGGTTCGAGTCAGGGTCGCTGCGGGTCACTTCCAACTATAAAAGTTTATCGGGGTTGCAGATATCACCAAGACAATGATTAAATAAACTTACCTAAGAGTAACTCGATCTGCATTGGACATATTGATTTCAATTGCTGAAATGCTGCTCCTTCAGTTTCAACCTGAAGGCAGGAAGACAAATATGTGATAAAACTTGAGGAACAGCCATGTATTCTTCCCGCTATCCCCAAGTATCCGCGTGAAGAGTCACGAAGCGCAATATCCTGTCAAAACGGCGTCTTTTCTGGTATCCACCAGTAACCCTGAATATCAAGGTTGGTAAGCCCCATTTCTTGTGCTCTTTTTACAACCTTGCTATATTCTTCGCTCGTGATTCTTCTTGATATTTCCGGATAATCGTAAGCTTTAAAGTCAGGGGTATACTGTGCCATAATATTGACATAGGTATCTTTTGGCAAATTCTCTGCTATCCACTCCATAATTTTTTCTGAACCAGCGACGTTATTTGGCATGACTAAATGCCGAATCATCAGTCCTCTTTGCATAATACCGTATTTGGTAGGTTTTGCCACACCAACCTGACGATGCATCTCAAGGATTGCCGCTTTTGTCACTTCAGGATAATTTTCTGCTCCCGACGAATACTTGGAGGCCATATCACTATCCCATTATTTGAAATCAGGCAGGTAAATATCAACTATTCCATCAAGAACTTCAAGTATCTCAAGACGCTCCCAGCCACTGGTGTTGTATACAATTGGCAGGCGCAGCCCTTTCTCTGCAGCTATATCAAGAGCTTTCAGGATGAGCGCAGAATAATGCGTTGGGGTAACAATATTTATATTGTGACAACCGATTTCTTGAAGCAGAAGCATCATCGCGGCTAATTCTTCAATCTCCCTTTCGGAGCCCT
>JBFFEL010000114.1:0-13370 GCA_041558875.1 Anaerolineales bacterium | reverse complement strand
ATGCATACTGAAAGGTCGATCACATTCAGCTTTTCTGCATTACTCGCTGGTATACCTGTAATGTCAACTGTGCTGTTTTTGACCATGAAAACTCTGCAGCTCTTTTTAGCCCTTTGCTAATTAAATCCTGGCGTAATTTCGTGTCTGTGAGCGCTCGAACTACCGCCTTATGCAACGCTTCTAAGTCGTTCACTGGTGTCAATAATCCCGCCTCACCCACAATCTCTGGGAGGGAAGAAACATCTGATGTAATTACAGGAATGCCGCATGCCATCGCTTCCAATACTGGTAATCCAAATCCCTCGTATATCGTGGGATACACAAACAGGCTGGCTAAATTATATATCAAGGGTAAATCTTGTTGAGGTACATAACCCAGAAAACGAACCGTGTCCTCCAGGTTTAATTTTCTAACCTGGTCCACAACCTCTTCATGCATCCATCCAAACCTGCCAGCCAGAATTAATTCGCACATAAAATCATCCCCCCTCAATCTTTCATAGGCTTCAATTAAAATCGGTAAATTTTTTCTCGGTTCCACCAATCCGACATATAAAATGAAATTCTCGGGGAGATTATATTTGTCAATTATTCTTTTCTTTTCTTCCTCATCATCGATTGGCATATAACCCGGAGTAACCCCTAATTGTGTCGTTGTGACTATTTTCGGATCGACTTCGAGAATTTCAATTAAGTCATTTCGCGTACTGTTTGAAACAGTGATCAACTCGTCAGCTCTTCTGGCGCTGGCTTTCATCATTTGCGGGAAATATAGACGCCTTGCCCAGGTATGCAAATCTGGATAGAGAAAAAAAGTCATGTCATGGAAAGTAACTACTGACTTGCAGGGTAGTCTGATCGGCCGCGTGTAATGCAAGGAATGCAACAAATCAACGCCTGATTCACGAACGAGATTGGGAAAGAACAACTGCTCCCAGATCAACCTTGATCCAGGATCGCGCGCCTCGACAATCACCCATTCTACTGTGCCCTCATCTGGAAGTCCAATCAGATCCGCACCTCTTGGCTGAGCGAAAACTACAAACTCATGGTCAGATTCCGTTGAAGCAAGCGCCCTGATTAAATGGATTATGTAGTTACCTGCCCCCACTGGCTGTGGGGGCAGGGCAGTTGCATCTATTCCTATACGCATTGCGGAATTATTTTGAGATTTATCGAAATTGGAAGAACTTGTTCCTTGTTTACGGCGTCTGAACCAGGACGGGAGTGTCACTGCAGTAGGTCGCTACATTGAGGTTATCGCTTACCTGCACACAGGTATAATATTCTCCCCCACCTACCCTGCTGGTATCCCAATGATAAGTAACCTCATGAGCCATTCCTGGCAAATCTGAGGGGATGTGGTTCTTCACCAACATCGGCAGCAGTGTTATCTGCTGATTATTATTTGACAAATTCCCATCTCCGAAACCCTCTCCTGCGATCGTATCTTGGAAGAAAGAGGTTTGAGTAAATTCCTGCGCGACGTGTTGAGTGGGATTATTCAAATCAGTAGTGTAGAAATACTGGATGGATGTAATCTGGTTGGGAAGCTTATTCAATCCAATCTTAATTATGAATGGCGATCCCTGGGTAACCGCGTTCATTTTCGTCAACCTGACCCAGTCCAGCTGCTGGTGAAGAGGATAGCCCAATATATTTTCGTTCGGATCAAAACGGAACTTACTCAATGAACTGGATGCCAACCAATGCTTATCCAATCCATTACAGCTGCCAGCTACTTCTTCCGCCAACCCTTCAAAAGAGTGGTGCAAATCAATCGAGTAGATTTGCCAGCCAACGTTCAATGGAATATCTTGACTGACCCTGGCGCACTCGCCACTAGAACCCACTGTCTGAACCCAAATCCAGCGGGCAATCATGCCATCTGTCACGTTTTCCCAGGCATCTTCAGTATTCATTCTAAAGTTCAGGTACCGATATTCCTCAGCCGCTGGAATCTGTTGAGGTGTATATAAAATGATTTTTGGATCTGCATTCCCTGATGGAGTTGTTATATTGAGAACACCACCTTCAGTTGAGCTCCTTGCTTGCCCTATCTTGACAGTATCATCACCATTTTGGAAATCCCAAGGATTTCCAACAAGTGTTGCATAATCTGGTCCTGAATAAAAACTTGGGCTACCAAAATTCACAATCGGGGTTTGATTGATTTCAATATTTTGATTACTTTCGTAAAGACAGCATTCAGACAGGGACTGGCTCAGACCGACAGAATATTTCCCCGGTGCCAATCCCTGAACATCCAATTGGTAGCTGCCGCTTTGCCCGTCAACATTTGTGGCTGCACGGATATAACGGTTGGTACTTGCAGGTCTTAACCACAGCACCTCTAACCTACTGTCCGCCGGCCAGGAAATCGTTTGCAGATTTGCCTGACAATCCGTCAATCTGACCCAATCGACAGCAAAATCCGTGTTCGCATTAAACGTCGGATCAATACGCAGACCTTGCCAATATGGTTTGTCATTCCAGGAAGCAGTCTCCGTAACATATCCTTCAGGAGGATTTTTCAAATCAACTTTATGCAGCTTCCAGATACCGGTTGCCGGGCTGGGGTCCGAACCTGGATCAAATATTCGGATCGGGTAAACTGATCCGTAATTCTGGTTTCCAGCTGTGTTCATTCGTTCATCTGCAAACCAGTAAACACGGAACCGATCTGGTGTAAATCCATCCAGTGGGGATTTTACCTGCATGGCGAAATACAGGCAGTGGTAAAGTTGGGCCTCAATCGGGTACCGATGCCCTACCTTCCCAATCAGCATCGCTGTCTCATAACCAGGAAAGAGGGGGTAAAAATTGCCATTGTTCCCCGTAGTGACCCCACCTGCCGAGGTCCCGTAGAAAACACCATCCACTACTCTTGGATTCCTGATGATATCTCGTTGACCAGATTCATTTAGATATTGATCGATATCGGTGAATTCGGACATGTCCCAGGAATCTCGTAAGATTAAAGTCGCAAAATCTGAACTTTCTGGCATAGGCGCTTGCGGAAGCGTGATTTGAAAATTTTGATGAGCAGCTGCATTGGAAAAAATCAATACCATGCCCAATGCGATAAGAAGTATTTTTGTTGTTTTCATCGATAATCTATTCCGAAACTGGGCACATCTATCCCAGCGTAACTGTTTTTAATTGAGATGTTGGCTGATTATCTCAATCCATTTTTTCCCCTGAATCTCAAAGGTGAGTTCAGTTGTTAATTTCTCGTTGCCCTTCTTGCCAATCTGGCGGCGAAATTCTTTATCATCATAAAGTTTTTGAATGTGGTTAGATAGTTGTCGATAATCTTCAATCTCAAATATCAATCCATTTTCACCATGGTCAATAATTTCTGGAATTCCGCCTGATCGAGAAGCAATGACGGGTTTGCTGAAATACATCGCCTCCAGCAAGGTCATCGGCAGAGCCTCATCACGAGAGGGCAGGACGAATACATCAGCAGATTGAATATGGTTTAACACATCCTCATTGGTTAGTTCCCCAACCATATGGATGTTTTGTTTTCGATTTGCATTGAACGCAAGTTTCTGGCTGAACCACCAATCTAGCTTGCGACCGATAAGATAACACTCAATATCATAACTTTCATCCAGCTGGTCAAGACTCTTAACCAGAATATCCTGACCTTTGCGCGGTTCATAACTGGCGACATTGACCAGGGTAAATTTTTTACCATTTTCCTCACTCAAGGTAAATGGGTAATTTGGGCTAAGCTTCGTTGTATCTAATCCTGGATGCAGGATTTCAACCCTTTCTCCATTGGTGAAATCTGTGTACAGGTCAGCTGTCGCCTGGGTTGGAAATCCGATCACATCCGCTGCCCGAAAAGCTCTCTTTACTTTTGGATATTGAGCTGAAAATTCCAGGCCAAATTGAGATTCATGCACCCACCAGATACAAGGTTTCGTAATTGCTTTAGCGGCATAAATCGCCCGCCAGGCCAGGATCGTGTTTGCCAACAACAAATCACAGCTGCCCATATAACGGAGCAGCTCTCTTGAGTCTCTCAAAATCAGTGGATTAATAATCACCTCTGCGCCAAAATTTTGAAAAGTCTCCCCCAACTTGCCTTCAGTAGGAGAAAGGATGGTTATCCCAAATCCGTTCTCTGAAAGATACCTGGCTAAATCAGCTAATGTTAATGGTGCCCCAGTCAAGCTCAACTCGTGGCTGACGATCAGAAGTTTCTTTCCAGGAGCTTTATCTTCTTGAATCGTTACCGGAGCGGGAACCAGACTTTCTCCCGGCATTGGATTCATCTCAAGTGCGGTCGTATCGATCAACCCGAAATCGTGCAAAATCCGCAAAATTCGCTCCTCCCTCGCTGGCTCTCGGGGATCAGCAACCGTAGGTTGGCGATACAGGTAGGATAAATTCGGATTGAAATATGGATCACCGGCTTTCACTGTATCGTACATCAGGTAGGAAGCCCGCAGCACATCACTTGGAGGAAGAGAATATCCTCGCGTGCCACCTTCATGATGCAGCATGGTGGCGAATGGCGAATAAACAACCCTGTAACCGGCCTGACCTGCTCTCAAACACAGGTCAATATCTCCATAGCCTACCTGATAAGATTCATCAAAACCGCCCAATTCATCAAATACTGCCTTAGGGACCATCATGCAAGCCCCAGTGACTGCTTGATAATCCCGGTACCAATCTGGTGAGCCGAAAGGACCGTAATGGTGCTCTGGTAGCCGTTCAAAGATGTGGCTGCCGTGACCCTCAACACCCATGACAATGCCGCCATGTTGTATCATCCCATTTGGGTAGAGCAACTTCGTGCCAACCACACCAACACCTGTTCTCTCTGCCCAACCGACCAAATCCTCCAACCAGGTAGGTTCGGTTACTTCCGTATCATTGTTTAGAAAGAGCAGCAGATCACCCTCAGCAATTTGTGCGCCGAAATTATTCACTTTATGATAATTAAATCGATCTGGATAGAGATGGAGGCTCACCTTTGGATTCTGGGTGATTTCTTCAAGATACCCTAATGTATCTACCTCCTGACTGCCGGTGTCAATGATCAATATCTCGTAATTGTCATAAGCTGTGATCCCAAGGATTGATTGCAAGCATGCTCGCAGATAATCCACCTTATCTTTTGAAGGAATGATGATCGAAACGCGTGGATTAGAATTCCCCCACTTGATCCGCACCCTCCCCAAATCAGGGAAATCAACCCTGGCCTCAACATCGCTGGTAGATTGTAGATATTGCTCGATACAGCGTGCTTGAGCCGTGAATGCCCACGGTTTCGCATTCGCTTCTCGGGCAGCGGAACCCGGCACCTGTCTCCAATGATAAAAAACCCTGGGGATATGATAGATTTTTCTCTCTTTGTCAGCGATCCGCAGGGATAAATCCCAATCTTGAGCCCCATCCACTTCCGGATTAAAGCCGCCTAAATCTTCTATCAGCGATCGCAAAATAACAGAATGCATCAGGTAATTTGTAGAGAGCAATAAATCTGGTGACCAGGCTGATGGCTTAAAAAACGGATCCAAACGATTCCTCCCATCAGCTGATATTTTGTCTTCATCGAAATAGATAATCTCTGCCTCAGGATGTTCGTTGATAGTTCTCACCACTTCAAAAAGCATATCGCTGGCTAACAAATCGTCATGATCCATCAAGGCGATATATTTTCCGGATGACATTCCCAACGCAGCGTTTGAATTAAGTGATATCCCCAGGTTCTCGGAGAGGTGCTTAACCAGTATCCGCTGATCAGACCTTGCAGCTTCATCGAGAACTTCTCTCACTCCTGCCTGTGTTGACGCCCCATTTGCCAAACAAAGCTCCCAGTACGGGTAAGTTTGACTGCGCACTGAATTAATTGTGTCCTTGAGAACCTCGGGAGAGGGGTTATATACCGGAGTAATAATGCTGACCAGAGGCTTATCTTGGAAACGATTGACTTCGGCTTTTTGTTTTTCCAGTGCTTTCTTATCCGGTTCATGATCGTAAATCCACTGCCGGTATGAATATCCCGAACTGGTAAGCGCCAACTCTTTCGACAGGTAAAAACGCGCTCTTTGGCTGACGTTTACCACCGCAGCCACGAAACCATTTCGTTTCCAGTTGTAAAACATCAAGCGGATTAAATGGTAAATCCTTTCCCGGCGACTGCCGACGGGAATAAATTTCATCCGCAATCCCAATAGAAATGATCTCATCAGGATAAAAGTTTCATCTTCAGATTATGGCGAATTAGCAAGATTCCTTTGGATGTATCGCCAGGTCCGGTGTGACAATCCTTGCCAACCCTCTGCGCGATAAATAAATCGTGCCCGCGCCCACCTGGTACGCCAATTAACAGCTTTAGAAGAGCGGCTTCTCTCAGGTCGTTTACGTGTATCCCGATCCGGGGCTGTAGCACCCTGTAAGCAGTACTCTCTCAGGGGTGCAACCACATTCTTCCATGTCAGAACCTCGACAAAATTGTCATATGCTGGTAACCAGGAAGATTTTGGTTTGCTCAACACTGTGCGTAATCCGAGGGTGACAGCCTCAACATCAAATGGCAGTACGACTTCCCCAAGCTGGTAATCCTGCACCCACTCGCTGGTGATATCTCCTTCGGTCACGATCACTGGCAGCTTTGCCCAGAAATAATCCATCATCCGCGTGCGGATAGAATAACGTGTCTCGACATGCACCGGGTGTAGGGATACGCCAATATCTGCTTCGCTTAACAGAGCCTCTCGATCTTGGTAAGATAACCAATCAAAAAAGAGAATGCTTTTCCCCTTCTCTCCAATTTCATCTGCTAATTCCTGTGCTTTCTCGGCCATCGCGTGGCTGGGAATCTCCGGATTCGGGTGGCGAGAACCCAGAAAAACTAGGCGAGCGAGGGGAAATTGGTCGATTATCTTGGTCCAGGCCCTGATCAAGGTGAGCGGGTCCAACCAATTCCAAATTCCCCCGCCCCATAATACGATCTTCGCCTCGGGAGGCACTTGTGGATGTCTCCCGCGTAAGAAGTTCGCCGCTTTTGGGGCCCTCTCCGGGTAACCAATTCCAACCACATCAATTAATCTGCGCAGCTCTGGATCAACCCGATAATTTTTGGGATTGACTCGGCCGTTTGCAGTCAGCACACCCAACCAGTAATCTCTCTGGCGCTCGTTGCCACAGATGAAAAAATCACCAATCTGGGCTAACTTGTTCGTGATCTCAACCGACTGCTTATTGAGATAATCTTGATTTCCAGATGGTTCATCCAGGTAGTAATGTAAGTTTTCCAGGACAAATGGATCGTAAAAGTCCACTACTACCCTGCTTCCAGTCCTCCACAAGAAGGGGAATCGTTCAACGAGGTAGCTCGAGATCAGGACGACATCACATTTATCCACTAAGGCTTCAAGTTTTCCCGGTTGGTCGTCCCGGTACTCTTCTAGGTTAACTTCAGGCAAATCCAGACTGGTTTGCTCGGGTACCGCGATTGTTACCTGCACATCATCACTGAGTGCTTTCCCCATCTCGAGATAGCGCATACCTGGTCCGGCCATCTTCTCATCAATCACATCATGACTGATGATCAACAGGCGTGGTCGCTGCTCGTTATGAGGGAGCTCAATTGATTTTTTCGGATTTTCCCCCATGATTATCGGCAAATAATGATTCCTTACCAAATCCCAGGTCAGCTCTGGTAAGCCTCGCCAGATAATTGCTTCAGGCATCTCCTTTTGAATTGAGAACAGCGAGGCATCTGATAATGTCTTTTCAGCTAAATAAGCCTTTCTTTCTACGCTCATCACGGCTAAATCATCAATAAAACGTGCCCAACCTTTATATATCCCCGCGGTAAAGCTAAATTTGAATGCAAATAGGTACTGGAAACCTTTTGCGATATCCGCAATCAAATAAGACAGCAAATACCTGAAGAAGAATTCATCCAATATCTTCCGTGTAAATCGCAATCTGCCATAGGTGACATTTTCCAATTTTGCTGGATTCAGGTTGATCTTTTCACCACCTGGGATACGACCGCTGAAAGAATGATAAACCGTTGCCTTTGGTGCAGCGATTACACGGTATCCTCTACCCCTTGCCCGGTATGACCATTCACTGTCTTCATAGTACATCGGGAAGTTTTCATCTGCGGGTCCAACTTCCTGCCAGATTCTTTTGGAGACCATTACCGCAGCAAAACATGCCGAGGGTAATTCATTCCAGTCATCAAACTGTCCCAGATCCAGGTGGCCTAAACCATTATCCTCCCCCCATGAGAATGCCCCTACTCGGTTTCCCAATCCGTTTAGAAATCCAGGTGCCCATAAAAATTTTAATTTTGCAGCCACTGCAGCACAATCAGTTTCATTCTGAGCTCGATCGTACATATCTGCAACCGCATTTATATCTAATTTCGTATCTGGATTTAGAAGGAGAACGTATTCGCCTAGAGCCTGTTCAACACCGAAATTGATCGCTCCTGCAAACGATTTTGGTACGGCTATACGAAAATACCTGATTTCTGGATAGTTTTCTGATACCCATTTCTCCGCGTCATCTTCAGAGCCGTTATCGACCAGGATAGTCTCAAGGGGGTGGTAAGTTTGCTCAACAATTGACGGGATACATCCTTCCAACCATTCCAGGCTGTTGTGGGCCACGATGACGGTCGAAAGAAGCGGACCTGTTCTTTCGACCGGTGGAGTGCTCCCCTCATTCTCCTCACGCTGTAATAATCCTGCCTGTACCAGGCATGTAACAGCAGCTGAAACCTCCTTCTCATTGACCTCTTGTCCTTGATAGTGATCTAGAATGGCTGGTAGATCCTTTCCATTTGCGATCTTCCACAAGGTAAGCAGTTTCCGATCGATGGCGATCATCCCACCTTGTCCAGTAGATAAAACCGGTCTGCGATCGATCTCAGATTGTTCCACACCTGTCGGTATGTGATACATATTCTTCTAATTGATTATGGTTAAACTGATCTGAGCCTTATTAATTTTCCCCGCCAAATAACAACCGATCTAAAGTTCCACCCTTTGGCATTATTCTCTGCCGTAGATTTTGCATGGTTTTTAGTGACTTCCAGCTGCGGCTTTCGAGAATGTCATTCAGCTGGTTGCCAACCTCATAAAGACTGTTTTCTAAATCCGCCTGGTAATCCTCTGCCAGGGAAATGATTCTCAACAGGTTTTCATGTTCACGAGATTGCCCAACTTGCTCCGGGCTCCCGGATAAAGCCTGCCGGTAAACTTCAGCCCATTCTCCGTATTTCTCGGATAAGAGCCAGTCATCGATTACGTTTTTTTGAGCTGCAGCTCCGATCCCATTCCGCAGGATAGGATCATCAATCAATTTTGTGAGATTTCTTTCCCATTCATCTTCGTTTTCAGCCAGGAATCCATTAACCCCATTTTCGATAATCCCCTCGTAGACAGGCAATTTACTATATACACCAGGAATTCCCAGAGCGCTGTACTCCAGGAACTTTAACGAGCTTTTCGCCCGATTGAACTCATTATCCCTCAAAGGAGCAATGAATATATCGCAATCCTGTTGGGAAAAAAACTCAGCAAAAGCCGCATATTCCTCTTGATTGATATCGATCCACTCAGTAAAAGGTGATTCCATCAATTTCGGTGGTGGTTGAACACCCCAGAAGCGTAAACGGACCTCCTCCTCAGCGTTTTCACAGATCTTCAGCAGCATATCTTCAACTAGGGTTAAATCTGCCTGGTGTGTTTGCCCACCCATGTACCCTATGATGACCTTCCTATCCTCCCTGTCTCCGACCCTTGAGGTTTTGATCTGCCACAGATCGTCATTGAGGTAATTCTTTACCAATCTTGTGTTGGGATTCAATTCGGAGAGATATTCAACCAAAGAGGTCGAACTCGCCGTAACCATGTCTGCGTTCAGGATGGCATGCAGCATTGCTAGCAGTTCCCCCATATAGTCCCCGGCATGACTGTGTTCACCGGGCATTTCCACCAATAAATCATCCAGGTCATATAGGACCGGTTTCCCATCGTATCTCGCCTCGGATATCACCTGTTTATAATCCGGCCAAAATCTTGGGAAATCACGCTGAATTACGACTAAATCTGCTTCGGTTACTAAATCCGGCGAGACATTTGGTCCCTGGTTCCCTGACAGCACCCGGATTCCTGCCCGTTCAGCAGGACCAGTAACGCGTAGCACAACCACCGCACTCTCCCTGGGAGCGGCAGTGTATAGGACTATAGATGAAAGCGTTCCTGACGGGGTATCCGTACTCATTGGTGAGGGATTTCTTCTTAGGTTGGTTATCCGCGCAGGCGCCTGATCAAATCCTGGAATATCCCCCCGGAAGTCTTATCGCTTTCTTGAGGATTGACCTCATGATCTGACAGATCTTCTCGCATTTCGAGGGTCAAGTTCCTCAAATCAGTATTCTCTTTCCACAGTAGCCAGTATTTACGTTCATAATTTCTAACTATTCGATGGAGAGGTTCATCTACCTTCCGGAAGCGGACCGTCCAGGGTGTGATAAATGACCCATCAAAGTCAACATCACGGTAGAAGCCATCTTGAGCGAACAGCTCAGCCCAATACTCTGGAGGTTGGACGTTGAAATGAGAGACTTCCTTGTAATCATTCGGGGTTGACGAGAACAGAATATCGTCGCTATACCTGCACAAATTTCCAACTGCTCTCTCCGACTCCTCCTTTGGCAAGTGCTCCAATACTTCGATGCTGACGATCAGATCGTATCTGCGTGGGAAAGGTTCTGTGACAGACCCTGTCCAACAGTATTCCTTGACATCTGGGGCAACCTTACCGATTGCGAATTCTGATATGTCCACACCCCATGCTTCTATTCCTTTGTTTCGCAGCGCTTCCACCAAAAAACCCATCGCACAGCCCGCATCTAAGACAGAACCAGGCTGGATATCACGCACGATCCGCTCAGCGAAGGCATTAAAAAGGTTTAACCAGACCTCACTCCGCTGGTATGGCTCTCCACAGCCATGCGCAAAATAGTAAGCATCATACAGCTTCTGCTCATCTCGTTCAGTCATCAACCGCTCGCCATCGCCAGTTTGAGTGCTTCCTGCCAATATGGCAATCTAAACTCGAAGGTATCGGAAAATTTTTCACAGCTCAATGCCGAAAACAACGGCCGTTCAGCCGGGGATGGATAATCTCTGGTTTTTGCTGGTTTCAACTCTTGATAAACCTGTTGTTCGGAATTGGGGTCGAATTCCAGGATCGCTTTTGTCCATTCTAACCGGCTGGCATATCCTTCTCCCGCCAAATTATATAATCCTCTTCTTTCATTGATCCAATCTGCTGGAAATTTTCCAGCCCGTGCGATCAAAATCGCAGTTGCCTCTGCCAACATCCGGCACCAGGTTGGGTTGCTGATTTGATCGTCAACAATTTTCAACTCTTTTTGCTTGCGTGCCCAACTGAGCACTTTGGTGACGAAAGAATCCCTTCTGGTGCTGTAAACCCAGCTGGTTCGAAATATCAGGTGAGTGCCGTCAACTTCACGAATTGCTGTATCTCCCGCAAGTTTACTCTCTCCATACATTCCCAGGGGATTAGGTTGATCGGTTTCTCCATATGGGCTGCCTTTTCTTCCATCAAAGACATAGTCAGTTGAGTAATGGATCAAGGCTGACCCATTTTTTAAAGCCAATTCTGCCATTCTGCGAGGCGCATGGGCATTAATCGCCATCGCAATATCGATTTCTTCTTCTGCTCTATCAACCGCAGTGTAAGCGGTTGCATTGATGATCACCTCCGGTTTTACTGCTTGGATAATTTCATCCAGGCTTTCCGGATTAACCAGGTCGATCTCCGGATAATCCAGGGCAGTAAGTTCACCGAATGGAGCTAATGAACGATGAAGTTCCCAGCCTAACTGGCCGAACTTTCCAAAAAGCAAGATTCCTGACATGTTTTGATTAGGTCGAAAATTTATCCAGCATTGTGGAAGGGTATTTCTTCCTCTAGCAACCTCAGCAGGTAATCCCCATATTGGTTGTTGATCATCTTCGCTTGCTGGAGTAGCGTTTCCCTGTCTATAAATCCTAACCGGTAAGCAATCTCTTCCGGGCATGAGATCATCATTCCCTGGCGATCTTCCAGGGTCTGAACGAATTGGGCAGCCTGGAGTAAGGATTCGTGTGTTCCGGCGTCTAACCAGGCCACGCCGCGCCCCAAGACTTCTACACGCAATTCACTATTCTCGAGATATATACAATTCAAATCGGTGATTTCTAACTCCCCTCGCGCCGACGGGGTGAGTGACTCAGCATATTCAACCACCCGCCCATCATAGAAATATATACCAGGGACAGCATAATGGGATCGTGGTTTTTCAGGTTTTTCCTCAATGCTCAATGCTTTGCCATGCTCATCAAATTCGACCACACCATACCTTTCAGGATCACGCACCGGATAGGCAAAAATCAAGGCGCCTTCCTGGAGCTCAGAGGCTTTACGAAGACTATCAGGTAAACCATGCCCAAAGAAAATATTATCACCGAGGATCAAACTAACTGGTTGTCTATTAATAAAATCCTTCCCCAGGAGGAAAGCATCCGCCAGCCCTCTCGGGTGATCCTGCTGAACGTAAGAGAACTCCAATCCCCATTGGAGGCCATCCCCAAGCAGATCTTTGAATGCTGGAAGGGCTTCAGGAGAGCTTATTACCAATATTTCCCGGATACCAGCCAACATGAGCATAGATAGGGGATAGTAAACCATCGGCTTATCATAAACTGGCAGCAGCTGTTTGCTGGTGCTGATTGTTAGTGGGTGGAGTCGAGTACCCTTTCCCCCCGCCAATATGATGCCCTTCATTTTGTCCCTCCTCGTGCCAGATAATTCTTTTCAAGCCAATCCTGGTAATCTCCTTGTTTGCCAATAGCTTCCACCCAATCCTGGTTATCTAGATACCACTCAACTGTTTTCATTAAACCCTCAGATAATGACAGGCGGGGAGACCAGCCCAGATCTTTCTTGATCTTTGAAATATCCATGGCATACCTTCGATCGTGACCTGGACGGTCGGTAACATACTGGATCAATGATTCATGAGGCACGCAATTAGAATTTGGCAAACACTCATCCAGGATTTCACACAAGGTTGTCACGACAGTTATATTCGTTGGCTGGGTGTTGCCGCCAACGATATAGGTTTCTCCTGGCTCCCCTTTGTTGATCACCTCCCGGATCGCATGACAGTGATCGCCAACGAATAACCAATCCCGAATCTGCTTGCCATCTCCATAAATTGGTAATGGTATACCATTAAATGCATTCGATATCATCAACGGAATTAATTTCTCAGGGAACTGGTAGGGTCCGTAATTGTTAGAACAGTT
>JBFFEL010000113.1:0-13514 GCA_041558875.1 Anaerolineales bacterium | reverse complement strand
TGTCAATAGAAAATCCTAATGTAATCAAGTTGATAATGGTTCTAGAATTGGCAAATTAAGGATGTTTTTGACTTGGAATAATTTCTATTGTGTAACTACTCACTTTGCCTGTATTAATGTAATAGGTTGATCAATAATATCTTTGGTGGTAGAACTTCACTATCGATAATGTCGAGGAGTATGGGATTGTGAAAACAATCCAGAGAACTGAAAGCGATCATACCCACTTCCTAATAACAGATGTTGACCCTGAATATCAGAAAGTACTTCAAGGCTTACTCAACCCAAAAACTGAGTGCGTTTATGGGCGAGCTTTTCCTGTCGATACTCCCAACCTGGATCGGATCTACCAGAATTTCGAGCATTATGCCTAGATGATGCTTTAGCAGGCCGCGCGATTCCAACCAGTCCCTTGGGAAAAATCTCTATCGGCATTCTTGGATATCATATAAGGTGAGGTAAATAAATTATGATTGTTACTGCAGAGAGTTCAACCAATGTTCAGGTGCGCATCAGGAGTGGTCGCCACGAGATTATCGCCGACGAACCACTCGGTATCGGGGATGATACCGGTCCAGATCCTTACAGTTTGCTGCTTGGTTCACTGGCGGCCTGCACGATCATGACCCTGCAAATGTACGCCAGGCGGAAAAAATGGCCATTAGAAGGTGTAGAGCTTAGCCTGAGCACACAAAAAGTACATGCCAAAGATTGTGAAGATTGCGAGAGCGATCCGAACGCAAGGGTGGATATCATCGCGCGCCAGATCGGTTTCAAAGGAAATCTGACATCTGAGCAAATAGATCGATTGGCTGATATCGCTTCTAAGTGCCCGGTCCACCGAACATTAACCAGTGAAACCGTAATTCGCACCGAGATAATGGCTTGACCTCTCATTAGAGAGGAGATGAGGAGAATACATGTTTGATTTTACAAATAAGACCATTATGATCACGGGGGCGATCGGGCAGCTGGGTGCTGCATTGACCCAATCGTTTCAGGCAGCTAATGCGAATCTGGCCTTAGTCGATCGTGGCGAAGATCGCCTCAAAAAAGCATTCCCCGACCTGGTGGGTTTGCCAGATAATCTGCTGGTTGATTGCGCAGATTTAATGGATGAGGCTGCTGTGGAGCACGTCGTCTCGAAGGCCGTCAACCATTTTGGGGGCCTCGATGTGCTGGTCAATACCGTGGGCGGTTTCCGGGCGGGTAAGATGCTGCACGAAACGCCGCTTGAAACCTGGGATTCCTTACTCAACCTGAATGCACGCTCGGTCTTCATCGCCTGTCGGCAGGTTATTCCACATATGCTGAACGAGGGTTCGGGAAAGATTGTCAATATTGCGGCTCGCCCGGGGCTTACAGGTCAACCCGGTCTGGCGGCCTACAGTGCTGCGAAAAGTGCGGTTATGCGCTTGACAGAAAGCATGTCTGCCGAACTGAAAGATCAGGGCATAAATGTTAACTGCATCATCCCCGGCACGATAGACACCCCCAGAAATCGGGAGGCGATGCCCGAGGCGGATTTCTCCACCTGGGTGACCCCAGATTCCCTAGCGGAGGTGATTCTGTTCTTATCCTCCAGCGCGGCGAGAGATATTCACGGTGCTGCCCTACCGGTTTATGGCAGGAGTTGAGCCTCGAGGTCAATTCCGAAATGTCCCTGGACGGTCGCTAACAAAAAGACTTAAATGCCGACTCAGTTATTGTAGCCGTGCGGCCGTCCATCGTTAACCTGCCATCCAGCTCACGGTAAAGCGGGAGGTTAACACGGGTGGGGCGGGAAATTAAACCTTATTATGGTAATAAACTTCCCATCCGAGATAGTTGGTGAACGCCTCATAGACTGCATCAGCCACTTCGGTCAGGTTGATTGAGACATGGTGTTCGAAGCCTTTTTTGCAGATGTAGCTCAGCAGCCCCTGCAGATCGGGTACTTCAACTACCCCATATCCTCCAAATGTCTTGAGGGGATCGTCGGTCAGCTTACCCTCGCCAATGTAAGCCACAATTTTGCCATTCAAATCATCAGTGGACACCCTCAGGTAAGTGAATGGATCGGATTTCACTCGTCCTACTACTGTTCCGAATGTCTTTTCTTTGCCTACAGTCCCGGCGATTATTTCCTGATAATCCATCACGGCAATATCATCCGGATCGATCGTCTGATCGGTCACAAAGATATCTCCGGGCAGGTTTGAGCAGTGAAAGATGACTCCCTTATCAGGATCGTCACCGTAGTTGTTATTCCAATCGACGATGGCGGAAGGTTGGCCGGAGGCCAGTGCCAGTGCATACATGGCAACCACACCTGCAATATCGGTCTCGCAAGCCGAGGGCATCAGTCCATTGGACATCATGCTCATCAATGTACACGGCACAACGCCATAATACTCTTGCATGGAAGTCCAGCATTGGACTGCAGAGGCCACCAGCTCAGTTTCTTCCATCCAGCCATCAATCACGACGCCCAGTTTGGTCATCTTGAGCAGCGCCTCGTCCGGGATGCCTGCGGTGGGAACGTATTCATTTACCGCAGCTAATTTTGCAATCACGGCTTGATCATCATCGGCTAGATTTGCCGCTCGTCCGAAAGCTTCAGAGAGATCTAGGGTTTCGACCGAGATACCGGCATTTTCGAGCAGTTTTTCTGAGTAGCGCACAGTGTTGAACGCAGTTGGACGGGCGCCCAATGCGCCAATGCGTGCGCCTCGCAGCCCACCGACCACCCGACAGGTGGCTGCAAATTTTCGCAGATCCGCGCGGAAGCTCTTGCTCTGTGGATCGACTGTGTGCAGGGAGGTGAGCGTGAATTTTATGCCGTACTGGCGCAGGTTGTTGCATGCTGACATTTTGCCGCAGAAGGAATCTCGCCGGTCTTTGATGGTCATGTTTTTCACATCATCGGGATAAGCGTGGATGAGCACAGGCACATCCAGGCCAGACCAGCGCAGGGTGTTTGCAATCGCCCGCTCGTCGCCAAAATTCGGCAAGGTGATCAGCACCCCATCAATCTCATCCGCATGCGCCTTGAAGAGCGAGGCCAGCTTGCGGGCTTCTTCGATGCTCTCCACCGAACCATAAGGTGTTTCTTCGGGAGAGATGGCGATAGCTTTGATGCCCTCTTCCTCCAGGACTTTGAGAATGATCTCACGTCCATCCTCACACAGGTGGCTGGGGAAGAAACCGCGGTTGCCAACGATTAATCCAAGGGTAACGGGGTTTTCGGACATGGGTGGGCCTCCTTACTGTTCAATAATTAGTTTTCTTAATTGTAGTTCAAATTTATCTCAAGTGCTCTAGGTGTCCCTCTACAGGATAGGGGAAGATTTTCCCGGCACTTATAAACAACGTAAGTTTGGGATAAGGGCTCCAATTGGGTAAACTTGTATTTGAGAGAACATAAGTAATTACGCAGGACAAGCCCAATGGAAAGTTATTCGAATTATTCTGTGATGCTGATGATTTTAGCCAAGAATTCATGCCTTTCTAACAAAGTCACTTAACAGCCAATGGAACCATACGCCGACGCCGAGTGTGATCGTTAAATGAAAGTGAAATCATGAAGATCCTCATCCATTTCCACCAGTCGCATAAACTTAACTTCAAGGCGTACTACTGCGAGTGTGTACACAAGCATTTGTGCAACGAGTTTCCAGGTCTGGTCAGCTACCAGTGCTTTGTTGCAGACATCCCATTGGAACTGATGCTATTGTGAACCTATCTGCTGGGATCTGACATTTCCCTTGACCAACACTCCTAAATTTTGCTATAATCGTTATCGGTACCGGGAACGGTCTCGATTTACTGAAAGCTTGTGTATTTTCTCCCTTGGTTAGGTTGAGATGAACAATAAAAAAAGCGTAACCATCGTCCAGGTCGCAGAAGAGGCCGGGGTCTCAAAACAAACCGTCTCTAGGGTGCTTAACGACCGACCGGATGTCGCTCCCGAGACACGCCGCCACATTGAAGAAGTCATCGAGCGCTTGGGCTACCGGCCAAGTGCAGTTGCGCGCAGCCTGATCCAGCAGCGCAGCTCCACCATCGGTGTGGTCACTGCAGGACTGAATTTCGTTGGCCCTTCGCGCACTTTAAATGGCATCACCAATAAAGCGGAAGAAATGGGGTATTCGGTATTGTTGATCGAATTACCCGATTTTGGGGTCGGAGATATTCGTCCTGCGCTGGATACCTTGATCACCCACCGGGTGGATGGCATCATTTGGGCTGTTCCTGAAGTTGGCGAGAACCACGCATTTTTCCAGGAGGAGCATGGTTCGCTTAATATCCCCACAATTTTCCTCACCATGGGTGATACTCCGCATCTCTCCACAGTCAAAATAAATAACTATCACAGCGCAAAAGAGGTAACAGGTCATTTGATAGATCAGGGCTGTTTACACGTGGCTCATATCACCGGTCCTTTAGATTGGTGGGAGGTCCAGGAACGAAAAGCAGGTTGGGAAGCAGCCCTTTCTGATGCCTCCCGGAAAGTGACTGAGGACATGTGGAGCGTTGGTAAATGGTCGTCACGCAGTGGCGAGACTGCTTTCCGGGAGCTTGTAAGCAAATATCCCCAGATGGATGGCATCTTTGTTGGCAACGATCAGATGGCGCTTGGTGTACTTCAAGTCGCCCACCAATCTGGTATTCGCATCCCCAAGGATATTGCTGTTGCAGGTTTTGATGGCATCCCCGAGTCTGGCTTCTATTGGCCACCTTTGACGACGGTAATTCAAGACCAGCACGAACTCGGCTGCGTCTCTGTTCAAGAGTTGGTAGACATGATAAATGACTATCGCGAGGAAAAATTCCGTGAATCGAATACGATCACATTGGATACCAAATTAATCATCCGTGAAAGTTCATTGAAATCAACCAATCACTAGGAGATGGGTAAGCTGATCTAGTTTTCTTGCAGGAATTAGAGCGCTGCTTGAAGCGGTTGAGAGGCCGTCATGAGGCTAGGCGTTGGACTAAACCTACAATCCGATGATCCTGAGGTGATCGCTCGTTCGTATGTTGAACAGGGCTACTCTGCGGCTGTCTGTCCGGAGGTAAACCTCGACCAACCGGAGCGAATTAAAGCCATCCAGGAAGCATTTGTCAGATACGACGTGCTCCTGGCTGAGATGGGTGTCTGGAACAATATGCTCCATCCAGATCCAGCCATCCGGTTAGAGATGATCCAGGAAAATATCGAGGTGTTGGCCACAGCAGAGGAAGTGGGTGTGCTGTGCTGTGTGAATATCGCTGGATCTTTTGACCCGCAGCTGTGGGATGCACCTCACCCGATGAATCTCTCCGCCGAAGCATTTGAGATGACTGTTGAAAATGTGTCTAAGATCCTGGAGGCGGTCAAACCCCAGCGTACCTTTTACACCATCGAGACCATGCCGTGGTCTATCCCAGACAGCATCGAGAGCTACCTGGATTTGATTGAGGCTGTCGATCACCCGATGTTCGCCGTGCATCTCGATCCGGTCAATATGATCAATTCACCCCGGCATTATTACCACAATGGTGATTTTCTGCGTGAGTGTTTTAACAGGTTGGGCGATAAAATTGTTTCCGTGCATGCCAAAGATTTGATCCTGACTGGAGAGCTAACAGTATATTTGAAGGAGGTCGGCCCTGGATTGGGCGGCTTGGATTACCACACCTTCCTGCGTGAGATGGACAATCTGCCTGTAGATACTCCCCTGATCCTGGAACACCTGCCGCAAGAGGCATATCCCCCGGCAAGGGATTATGTTCTGGCTGTGGCAGATGAGATCGGCTTATCCTTTTATCAACCCTCATGGGATGTTGATCCTGGTTCAAGGAGATAACGATGAAACCTAGAGAACTGGTTGAAATGGCGCTCAACCTCGAAAAACCTGACCGCTGCCCCATGCAGGTCAGCTTCACCCCCGAATTTGCAGATCGTTTACGGGCTGATATTTCCATCCAGGGCGAGAGAGTCCATAATCCCCATGGTGGAGGCAACACCTACGAGTTGGAACGAGCACTGAACGAAGATATGCTACTCACCTCGGTAGGATGGGCTAACTCTTATTATCTGGATGACAAGCCGTATGTTGATGAATGGGGCGTCGGGTGGAAATTGCAACCATATGAAACTCCCTTTGGGACCGGTCACTACACCGAGATCGACTATCACCCGCTGGCGGATGAGAGCGCGATCAGCAGCTACCGGGCACCTGATCCTCATCGTCCAGAACTGTATCAAGACTCTCGCTGGATGATCGAAACTTTCAAGGATCAGTATTGGATCGTGGGAGTAACGGTCACCACGATATTCGAAACAGCCTGGGCTCTGCGCGGCTATGAACAGACGATGGTCGATATGGTTCTTGATCCTGAACTGGCGGACGAACTGTTTGAAATCCCTTATCGCTACCACCTGGCCGCGGCCAAGAAATTGGTCGAAATGGGAGTGGATATGATCCAGACGGGTGACGACATGGGCTCGCAAAATGCAATGATCATCTCTCCGAAGTTGTGGCGCAGGTTTTTCAAACCTTGCATGGCGAATTTCATCTCTGAGCTTAAATCTATCAACCCCGATTTGAAGATTGCATACCACAGCGATGGTGATGTCGAGCCAATCATCCCCGAACTGATCGAGATCGGTCTGGATGTGCTTAACCCCGTCCAACCGGCCTCGATGGATCCGGCGGAGATCAAAAAGAAATATGGTCAGCAGCTTTGTTTTTGGGGCACGATTGATGAGCAGCATACCTTGCCTTTTGGGACGCCAGCTGATGTTGTTGAAGAGGTTCATGATCGCTTGAAAACTGTTGGCTACAATGGCGGTTTGATTTTGGCGCCCACCCATCATGTTCAGCTGGATACACCCCTTGAAAATTTTTGGGCGATGGTCAACACCATTATCAACACACCTTTAGACCAAATCTAACAACAAGGACGACATTATGGATGAAAAACTTGAACCGATTTACCAAGCTGTTCTGGATGGGGATATGCCCGCCGCACAGGAGAGCGTACAGACAGCTATCAATTCTGAGTTCCCTGCTGCTGAAATCTTGAATTCTGCCTTGATCCCTGCCATGGGTGAAGTGGGTCGTTTGTTCGAGGATGGGGAATATTTCGTCCCAGAGATGTTGATCGCAGCCCGGGCGATGAAAGCCGGGTTGGAGATCATCAAGCCCTTGCTGATCGATTCTGGTGTCGAGCCAATCGGTACTTTTGCAGTTGGCACTGTCAGCGGTGATCTGCACGACATTGGAAAAAACCTGGTGGCAATGATGATGGAAGGTGCTGGCTTTGAAATCGTCGATCTCGGCACAGATGTAGGGTCAGAAGATTTCGTCGCGGCGGCTCAAAATGGAGCTAACGTCATTGGGCTGTCTGCTTTGCTGACCACCACGATGTCAAATATGGGTAGCGTTATTGATGCGATTGAAAGAGCTGGTTTTAGGGATCAAGTCAAAATTATTGTTGGTGGTGCGCCGATTACTGATGGATATGCCGCGCAAATTGGCGCTGACGGCTACGCTCCTGATGCCAGCCAGGCTGTCACCCTGGCAAAATCGCTGATCGAATGAACCGATTCACGTATAGAATTCCATGTTGATGAAAAATTGCAAACATCATCTAGATGGTCAAATCAAGCGGTTGTTTAATTATCTGTATGGCTGGATGATACTTAAAACACATGATCTGGATAACGAAAGGATGCCTTGATATGGAAAAGATCACGTTGAACGGCGATTGGCAGTTTTCACAAAGTGAGGCAGATTCCTGGCTGCCAGCATCAGTTCCGGGTTGCATCCACACGGATTTGCTCGCGGCTGACCAGATTCCCGATCCATATTATCGTGATAATGAACTGCCTTTGATGTGGATCGGTGAGACGGATTGGACCTACAAGCGGAGTTTCAACCTCCCGGCCGAATTTCTTCAGCACTCGAAAATCATCTTGCGCTGCAAAAGTCTTGATACGCTGGCGGGAATCGTAATCAATGAGCAGGATATCGGTAGAACCAACAACCAGTTCCGCAGCTGGGAGTTTGAGATCAAAGATGTCCTGCACAGCGGTGAAAACGAGATCAGCATCGATTTCCAATCCTCCCTCACCTACGGGCAGGCACGTCTGATGGAACGCTATATTCACAGCTGGTCGACAGATGAGTACAAACTCCCCGGGGGCAATTATGTCCGTAAAAGCCAGTGTAATTTCGGTTGGGATTGGGGTCCCCGGCTCGTCACCTGCGGAATTCTCGGTGATATCGAGCTGCTTGCGTTTGATACAGCTCGCCTGGATGATGTCCACATCCAGCAGGTCCACCATGATGGTCTCGTCGAGATTGAGGTGGAAGTTACTGCTGAGCTGATCTCCGATAAAGCTCTCTCTGCCAGGATTTCAGCCACCTTTGAGGGCAAAGTAGTAGCGACAACGACAATTCCCATCTCAAAGGGTTCGGGGAACACCACCATGACCATCGAAGACCCGCAGTTGTGGTGGCCGAATGGTTTGGGAGCACAACCGCTTTATCAATTTGAAGTTCAATTGTTAGCTGATGACCTGGCGCTTGACTCGCTTGAGAAAACCATCGGGCTGCGTACGCTGCATCTCGTCCGTGAAGAGGATGAATGGGGAGAGAGTTTTCACTTTGAATGCAACGGCGTGCCTTTCTTCGCTAAAGGTTCAAACTGGATTCCTGCGGATACCCTCGTAACCCGGGTGACAGAAGAGGATTACACCCGGTTGCTCCAGGCCGCAAAAGATTCCCACCAAAACATGCTGCGTGTCTGGGGAGGTGGTATTTACGAGAGCGACGTGTTTTATGAGCTGTGCGATCAGATGGGGATCACCATCTGGCAGGATTTTATGTTTGGCTGTGCGACTTATCCCACTTTCGATGATGATTTCATGGCAAACGTCGCAGAGGAAGCCCGGCAGCAAATCAGGCGCCTGCGCCACCACGCCTCTCTGGCGCTGTGGTGTGGTAACAATGAACTCGAGCAGGGCCTGGTAGGAGAAGAATGGACGGAGACAACCATGAGCTGGGCTGATTACGGCCTGCTCTATGATCAGCTGCTGCCAGAATTGGTCGCTGAACTCGATCCTCAGACCGATTACTGGCCAGGCAGTCCCCACAGCCCGCATGGAGACCGGGGCGATTGGAATAACCCTCGCTGGGGGGATGCCCATATCTGGGATGTCTGGCATGGTATGGCGCCGTTTGAGTTTTTCCGCACCTGCTTTCACCGTTTCAACAGCGAATTTGGTTTCCAATCCTTCCCTGAGCCAGCTACGGTCAATCGGTATACGATTCCCTCTGACCACAGCATCAACAGCCCGGTGATGGAACACCACCAGCGCAGCGCCAGCGGCAATACGAGGATAATCCACTACCTCCTGGATTGGTTTCGGCTGCCTACCGATTTTGATTACCAGATTATGCTCAGCCAGATCCTCCAGGGAATGGCTATCAAATATGCAGTTGAGCACTGGCGGCGCACCATGCCGCGCGGGATGGGCACGCTTTACTGGCAGCTCAACGATTGCTGGCCAGTAGCCAGCTGGTCGTCAATCGATTATTATGGGCGTTGGAAGGCACTGCATTACCTGGCGCGCCGATTTTTTGCACCAGTTTTGATCTCCGGATTGGAAGATTGGGATACAGGCCAGGTAGAGATACATGTTACCAACGATAACCGGGCTGATGTGGCTGGGATGGTTCAGTGGCATCTGATCACTGTAGCAGAGGGTGAGGTCATTGTTCAAGGGGGGATCGAGGCGGCAGTTCCAGCCCTTACCAGCTCCCGGATCACAACCCTCGATTTAAAAGAACATTTGCTAGCCTATGGAAACGAGAACGTCATGTTGGAGTTGGTCCTGGAAATTGATGGCCAGGTTGTTTCGGACAATCTCGTCCTTTTCTGCCGTCCTAAGCGATTAAATCTCCAGTCTCCGGACATATCAGTAGATATTCAGAACGAAAAGTTGATCTTATCGGCGGATGCACCAGCCTTGTGGGTTTGGCTCAATTTCGAAGATGATTCTCCCTTGGCTGACAATTTCTTTGCTCTGTTGCCGGGAAAGGATGTGTTCCTGGAGATACCTTCGTCCGTAAACAAGAATGAACTCCTCCAAAAGCTGCAGGTTCATTCACTCTGGGATACCTACCAGCCGGAAAAAAGTAGAACAACGAACTAGTTTTGGTGTATTGGATAAAACAAAATGATTAAGATCACCTTCATCGGAGCAGGCAGCCTGGTCTTCACTCACAATTTGTGCAATGATATTTTGCTTGCTCCAGCGCTGAAAGATTGCGAAATCGTGCTCATGGATATCGATCCCCGCCGGTTGGAAATGGCGCGCACGATAGTCCAATCTATGGTTGACAAACGGGGCAGCGAGGTCAAGGTCAGCGCGACCCTTGACAGACTTGAAGCGCTTAACGGAACGGATTATGTGATCACGACTTTCCAGCAGGGAGGCCTCGATGTCTACCAATTGGATATCGAAATCCCGCTCCGTTACGGAGTGGGGCAGTGTGTCGGTGATACCCTGGGGCCGGGAGGGGTCTTCCGGGCATTAAGGACCATCCCGGTGTTGTTGGATATCTGCAGCGAGTTGGATGAATTGGCGCCAGACGCTATGCTGCTCAATTATGTCAATCCAATGGCAGCGAATTGCTGGGCAGTGGATGTCAGCAGCGGTCGCCCCCATGTTGGCCTGTGCCATTCAGTCCAGGGGACCTCAGAAATGCTGGCCAGATGGATCGACATCCCTTATGACCAGGTGCAGTTCCTCTGCGCCGGGATCAACCATCAGGCCTGGTTCTTGGATTTTCGCACCCGAGATGAAGACCTATATCCAAAAATATGGCAGGCGATTAGAGAAGAAGGCCCGCGAGCAGAGGAACCTGTGCGTGTTGACCTGATGGAGTATTTCGGCTACTTTGTGACCGAATCCAGCGGGCACGCCAGCGAATATGTGCCCTACTACCGCAAGTCCGAAGAGATGATCGAGAGAGAATTAGTCCCCCGCTTCAGCAATCCGCGCAATGCCTGGTATGGCTTGGGCAAATCAGGTGGTCATCTCCAATATGCGATTGAACGTTGGGAGAAATACCTGGAGGAGTATGAGCAAATTACCGCGGATAGCGATTCTTTGGGGGGAGAGCGCTCTAACGAGTACGGCACCTACATCATCGAGGCCATGGAAGCTGATCAGCCGATCAGAGTGAATGGCAATGTGCCCAACCGTGGATTGATCGAGAACCTGCCAGATGGTTGTTGTGTTGAAGTGCCGTGTCTAGTGGATGCTAATGGGATTCAGCCTACAAGGGTTGGTCGATTACCCCCACAGCTGGCTGCTGTGAACCGCACAAACGTTAACGTGCAGGAGTTGATTGTTGAGGCTGCCCTCTCGGGTAACCTGGATGCGGTTTACCATGCGGTGATGCTCGATCCACTCACCGCGGCAGTATGCACGCTGCCCCAGATTCACGCCATGGTCACAGAAATGCTGGTGGCTCAAAAGGATTGGCTGTCGCAGTTTGAGATCAGGAATTCGTGATCAGAGATCACCTTAGGACTATTTATAGATAAAGAGGAGAGACAAATGCAATATCGAAAATTAGGTCGTACTGGTTGGGAGGTCTCAGCCAGCAGTTTTGGTGCCTGGGCGATTGGCGGCACCTGGGGTGAGGTGGATGATAAAGAATCGCTGACCGCTTTGCACCGCGCAGTCGATTTGGGGGTCAACTTCATCGATACTGCCGATGTGTACGGGGATGGTCGCAGCGAACGGTTGATCACTCAGCTAAAAAAGGAACGCAGTGAAGAGATCATCGTGGCAACAAAAGCCGGGCGCCGACTCGATCCACATGTCGCGGATGGATACAACCGTCAGAATTTGACCGCATTTATTGATCGCAGCTTGAAGAACCTGGATACCGAAACCATCGATCTGCTGCAGCTGCACTGCCCATCCCCAGAGGTTTACTATCGACCCGAAGTTTTCGGGATTCTCGACGATCAGGTGCAGGCCGGTAAGATTCGCTATTACGGGGTCAGCGTGGAGAAAGTTGAGGAAGCCATCAAGGCCATCGAGTATCCCAATGTACAGTCTATCCAGATCATCTTCAATATCTTCCGTCAGCGTCCTGCCGACCTGTTCTTTAAGTTGGCCCAGGAAAAACAAGTCGGCATCCTGGCGCGGGTGCCGCTCTCATCCGGAATGCTGACTGGCAAAATGACCCGCGATACCCAATTTGAAGCCGACGATCACCGCACTTTCAACCGGGAGGGCGAATCTTTTGATAAAGGTGAAACCTTCTCCGGTGTGGATTATGCTCTCAGCCTGCAAGCGGTCGAAGAACTGCGCCCCCTGGTTCCAGAAGGCTGGACGATGGCCCAATTCGCCCTGCGCTGGATCCTGATGTTTGATGCGGTCACCTGTGTCATCCCGGGGGCCAAACGCATATCCCAGGCTGAAGACAATGCCAACGCTGCCGAACTGCCGCCTATTTCTGATGAAACGATGGCAAAGGTGGCGGAGATATATGAGCGCATGATCAAGAGCCAGGTTCACCAGCTCTGGTAGCATACAGTAAAAAAACGGATCCTTATCTGGGAAAGGAATCATTGTGACCAAACAAGAACGAATAACGAAACTGCTTGGTGAACACAACCTGGATGGGCTCATCATCCAGCAGGTGTCCAATTTCGCCTGGGCAACGGATGGCGCCGCCTCTTATATAAATACCGCTACTTCCAATGGTGTCGGCACCCTGCTCGTGACTGGCGAGGCTAAGCATTTGATCACTGATAATATTGAATCCCCCCGTTTCGAAAAAGAGGAACGGCTCAAAGAGGCTGGATGGGAGTTCCACACCCACCGCTGGGATCAGCCTTCTGGGGCTTTGGAGAAACTCACCAAAGGCATGAAACTGGGCTCCGATGGGTCTTACCCTGGGGCGGTTGATTTATCAGGTGAGCTGGCGCTTCTGCGTTCATATCTGGATTCTGGCGAACAGGATCGTTTCCGGCGCCTTTCTGCGCGCTGTGCTGGAGCGATGGATAAGGCCATTCGGGCCGTAAAGCCCGGCATGACTGAGTTTCAAATTGCTGCTTTGCTGTCCGGTGCTACCCAATCAGGCGGCGTCTTGCCAATTGTAATTTTGATTGCCACGGATGAGCGCATCTACAATTTCCGCCATCCTCTGCCAACTAATAGGAAAATGGATAAATATGCCATGCTGGTGTTGTGCGGGAGAATGGACGGCCTGGTATGTTCTTTAACCCGGCTGGTTCATTTCGGCCCGCTCCCTGACGAGCTCAACGAAAAAGCTGAAGCAGTATCTTATGTCGATGCGGCCATGATCGCTGCCACTCGTCCTGGCAGGGCTGTGAATGAAGTTTTTCAGATCGGCAAAGCTGCCTATGCCCAGCGAGGTTTTGCTGATGAGTGGCAGTTGCATCACCAGGGCGGCCTTGCGGGATATGATCCGCGCGAATTCGTCGCCACTGAC
>JBFFEL010000112.1:0-13576 GCA_041558875.1 Anaerolineales bacterium | reverse complement strand
TTTTACTCCCGGGTTTTTGGTTTTGAACTGGCTGAGCCGATCGAGCCAGTGCCGATTGACAATCTGTAATCCAAGATATGGCTTCAATTACGCCAGAGAAGTGTTAATCGTGCTCGATGTGGAGCAAGGCAGCTCATGCCTGGTCCCCATCATAAGCTTCTGCCCGGTGCACTTGGTCGCTGGTCCTCCTGACGTTTCCCGCCTCTGTTTCTTCGGCATCGTCTGAACTCCCAGCCACGCGAACATCGATCATGCTTACCGGAGGAGGGGAAGTTGGAGTTCGCGTTGGCATCGGAGATACGCTGGATTTGATCAGAGATAAAACCCAATCGTCATTGGTTGGAGCAGACAATTGGAGAATCGCCCCTCCTTGAACAATTCCCAAAGATTGTGTTAATCCATCACGCGGATTAAACCACTCACCGGTAAAAGTCCCCTGTGTCGAAGCAAGATCTAACTCAATTTGACCGCCGTCAGGCAGATAGGCGCTGTATACTTCCCCTGCTTGCGAGAAAACATATCCTGTACCGCTTACCAGAAGCCCATTGGTTGGTCTCATGGCCCAAAAAGGGAATTGTTCAATAAAGCCACGCGCCCTGGTCATATCTGAAAAGTGGGCGGAAAAATCCTGATACGAATTAAGTGGGTAAGTGAACAACTCGAAGTTTGCGCCCCCCATGTAGACAGACCAGACGATATGTCTCGCCAAATCCCGGTCGGCGATCTCGATCAACCCCGTTTCATCAAAAGATACCGGGATAGTCTTCCCTGAGTTTTCAACTTGATTGAACCAGGAAACCGCTTCCGCATTCAGGGGGGTTTTAGCAGCTTGGAGACTAGTGAGATCAAATAATTTGTCGCTGAGGAAGGGCAGCCAGTTATCCAAGGATCCTTGTTGATGGACCGTGATCGGGTGGTCGTATGCATCCAGATCTCGAATCGTTTGGGAAAATGATTTGATCTGATTTGCGGAGTAATTCTCGTTGTACTCCTCGGAGATATTCCAGATCAATCCATTATGATGCGCAAATCGAGCAACCATCTCCCGATAATACCTTTCCCGATTGAAACCTGTCCATCCAGAGTCATCCTCGAACACCAGATGAAGAACAATGCCCTTATCCTGAATATCTGCGAAGATGTTCTCCCACTCGGCCAGCTTGGCGAGATCAAATCGCTCTTGATTGGCTTGTGCCTGGCTGGCTGTTGCTCCTACCCATGGCCAGACATTATTTCCATCACCACCGATGTTATTCAGCATAATGTATAGGGAATTTACCCCGATTGAAGACAGGTAGTTGATCGCCTCTACCTTATCGGTGAAGCCAACATTTTGTCCTGGCGCCAGGAAATCTTCTGGCTCATTGGCGCCGCCTTTCAGCCAATAGTTGCCGCGCTTGAACTTTAAATAATGACCACCAACATACTCAAGCCGACCTGCGCAGGGCAGGTCCGGAAGACCACCTGGCAGGTAAGATTCGCAGACCTGATCGTTGATAACATCGAAGCTCCCTGATTGACCATCCAGCAATGGCTCCAGGCTGCTTGACTCATACGTCCATGTACCAACCGCATCTGGGGAAAAGCGCGCCTTCCAGGTGCTGCCATCCATGCCCCCAATCCCATCCCCATCGTAAAACCCCGGAACGGCATAAGTCTGGCCTTGAGGTCCTGTAAACGTCACCCCCACGTCAATCAGGAAAGGATTGGGTGTCCCCATTCCGATCGAGGAGGGTCCGGATAGATCGATTTCTACAGATTCGAATAACTGATTTTGGATTTGGGTATTTGCCGGAAGAGGGGCCAACTCTAATTCAGGTGAGGGTATTCCAGAAGAGATTCCATCCTGATGGTGAAATTCAGTTTGTGGTTGACTGCAGCCCGCAGTTACAAATAGGATGGCAAACAATATCAGCAAACATAAACCAGCGAGAGGTTTTAACGCGCGTTTATAAAGATCTTCAAGTTGAGATTTCATTTCCGTTCCCCCAAGAAGCACTTCATGTCATCAGTATTATCTATCCCCACCACACCATTCACTTGATTACAAATCGACACGCACCCGGTTTATGCCGATTTACCAGAGTGGGATGTCCACCTCCCTTCCAGTATACAGATATTGCTTCATTAAATCAGCTTTTGACCACCAAAATAATTAAGATCGCCCAGTGATGTAATTCTCCAGCTGGGATGATACGAAGATCTGCTGGTCAACAATGGCGCGCACCAGGTCGCGGATTGACAGCATTCCAACCAGTTCGCCGTCGTCAACCACTGGGAGGTGACGAACGCGATGGACATCCATCAAGTTGAAACACTCTTCCAGGTCCACACCGGGAGTCACTGACACGATATCCTTGGCGGGGGTCATGATCGTCTCGACCTTCACTTGAGAAAGATCATCGCGCAGCTCGCACTTCCAGAGAATATCGCGTTCGGTCAGGATTCCAACGAGGGCATCATTTGATTTGACCGATACAGCCCCGATGCTCTTTTCCTTCATGTAATCCCTAGCATCGGCAATGCTGAATTCCGGCGAGATATAAAAGACTATCGTTTGCTTCAGGTGTTTGAGCAGATCACCAACCGTATACATTTTGATACCTCCTCAGTATTGATGGTAAATTTACGTTTGCGAATTATACTCGATGGCTCATTCAACGATCACCCAATCACTTGCGCTGCGACCGAATACTTCCGGAGAATACATCTCCTCAGCTTTTGCAGGCGGCACTGTGAACACACCCGGGGTGGTCGCCCGGGCGACGTAGGAATAATTGTAAACCCCGTCCCATAGCAGGGTGGTGAAGGCCTCCGCACGTTCGTCGCGCATATTCTGATGCTCGTACCAGGTTCCCCACCACCACCAGCCATAGCGATAATCTTCATTGTTCGGGTCTTGAGGTACGCTGCCCGAGACTGCCAGGGAAGGATTGACGATCTCCAAACCAGCCGGCAAAGGATCAACCAGGGCGACATGATATCGGCGGTTATCGGCCACCATCTGCAGGCGCACTCGCACCCGCGCCCCAGCCTTGATGTACCAGATGCCGTTCTCATCCTGGGTGACATCCTCCGGATCATCCACTGCTTCATAACTGCGTTGGACGACAAATCCCATGTCAAGGGCATCCAGATCCAAATCAGTTGGTGCATAGCTCAAGCCCAAGCGGTAATATAAGCGACCCTGTCCATCCTTGTTCAAGATCAGATCCTGGATCTCTTGATCGCTTTCTACCAGGTATGTCATGGGAACATTGGTCTCTATGCGGTCGGTGGTGCGGCCAACATATTCGTGTTCAGCGATATAGGTGTCACCTAACCACATGCGGGCGACAAATTCTGGCGTCTCAGCTTCAAAAGTGTTGAAGTATCGATCGAGTGCCAAGAGGATGAAGACGTTTTCCTGGGTATTGGACCAGCGTCCCCGAGTGCGGTGAGCCAGCAATCCATTGACCAGTTTGGGGATCAAATCGTATCCTGGATCATCGGCGATCATGGCATCCAGGAAAAGCGCATCCGTCCGGCGGTTCGAGTTCAGCAGCAGGTAAGCCTGTTCGTCGAATGAAGTGATGAAATTCGCCGCACCGGCTGTCTCTACCGCGCGGTTGTTAACATGCCGGCGAATAGCTTCCAGCTCATCGCTGGAACCCGGATCATCGATCAAGACCTGCCAGATCCAGGCGATAGCATCCAATGGCAGCTCCTCCAGCGGATCTTCATTCAATAAGCGGCGTGCCTTGTCCACGTCCCGATCCCCCATCAGCTGCCGCACGTAGAGAGCATATGCGCTGAGTGTCTGGCGGGTACGCTTGCCGTAATAGGGGGGATAGTGGTTCTCGATATCTCGCAGGTAGTCAAGGGCGCTTACCCACATCTCTTCCGGCACGGCGAAGTCCATCTGCCGCGCTTTCTGGAGGGCATGGGCTGCGTGGATGGTGTTGAAGGGGATCGAATCTTGGCCTCTGCGCCAGTAAGGAAAGCCGCCATCGAAATTCTGCAGGCCACGCAGCTGTTCGATATCACGGACGACTGCTGCCTCCATCTCCTCGGGGGTGGGCAATCCGTCCGCAGAGAATGCCGTCAGTACGTCTCTCAATGCAGCCACCGCCAGGATGCGGGAGGCAATCTGTTCCGTGCACTCGTAAGGATATGAGATCAGGTAGAGCACTGCATCTGTCAGTGCTTGCAGGGCGGTGGAAGAGGTATTGATCTCCAAACCACCAAACTGTGGAAAGACATGCCGGGGCCTGGACACCGGTTGGATCACGCTGCCCTCATCCACCACGCCATAGGTGGCAAAGGCTTCAGTCGTGGCTGGAGTATATACCGGCAGCTCAATAACGGCTGCATCCGCGAAATCCCCTGAGACCGCGGCCACCTGGAAGCGAGCGGTGCCGGCCATGTCCGTAACAGCGGGGAAGCGCACTTCAACCCGATCATTGGCAGGCACAGTCACACGTTCTCCAGTACTGGCAGGAAGCTTGATATTGGCAGCCTGAACGACTACATCAACGATCATTTCCTCGTCAGTCTGGTTTTGCAGCACGACCGGCAGTTCGAATTTGTCGCCAAAGTTCAAAAAGCGCGGCGCGGAGGGCCTGACCATCAGCGGCAGCCTGGCGGTAAGGTTCACCTCAGCTGAACCGAACTGGTTTCCATCATCGACTGCTACCACCATCACCCGGTAGCGGGTCAGGTTGTCGGGGAGCGACACTTCCACTCTGGCCTTGCCACTCGAATCTGTGCGCACCTCGGGAGCAAAGGTAGCTAAGGGATTGAAATCTGTGCGGATCTGGATCGGCTGGGCTGGCGCTTCTGCGCCACCTATCTTTTCCTCCATAGGAGCAGCTGCTGCTGGCTCTTCCGCCTCCATAACTAAATCTTCCGCTAATGTTTGAGTAGCCAGGCTCCTGAGAGCCATTCCTTCGGCCTCTTCGGCAACCTGCAGAGCGAGCGGATCTACGAGGACTATGCTGGCTCTGCCATAGCTGCTGCTTAATTCCGCACCCCGGATTTGGTAGAAGACCGAAACCGGGTCTGCCAGCTGGTAGTTGCTCAGCGCAAGTATGGCTTCATCCACCACGACAACAGCCAGCTCAGCACCGGATACCGGTCTGCCACCAGCATCTTTGAGCTCTAAGTCAATGAGTGTCTCACCCCCAGGCTCCAGCTCGGTTTCACGCGGTGCAACCGTAAGATCTAACGTGCGTTGGGCGGGTGGGATACTCAGCTGCAGCTGGCCGCTGGCGTAGGCTGGCCTGGGGGGTACGCCAGCCACTTCTTCGCCCTGATCATCCAATCGCGGAGCGGATCCAACCAGATCGACCTGCAAATGCAGGTTGGGGATATGGGCTTCCTCGATTGGTACTTCCAACGTGATCGATTCTTCAGCCATCTCGAAGCGTTCGCTGTAAAGGGTTCCGCTGCGGCTGACTGTCAGCAGACCTTCTGCCGGGCTGAAAGGAGCCTGCACGAGGATCTGTGCTGTATCTCCAGGTATATAACTTTCTTTATCTGGGATCAGGGTCACTGTCTCTCGCTCAACCTTGCGCGAGGGAGGCCTGTCACCCCCGCTCACCCAGCGGGTGAACTGGCTCTGATTCCGGCGACCTAATTGATCCGTCACTTCAGCCGTGATCTGGTAGCGCCCTCCAACGGGAGTCTCGAAGGTGCAGGTGACAGGTTCCTCTTCCGAGCCTTTGGTGCATTCCTGGACATCCACCTCTTCCTCACGCCAATCACCCTTGTGATATTTCCATTCCAAACGGGCGGCAGTAATTTTCACCGGCCGGTCAGTTACTGGATTGCCATCCAGATCGGTGACGATAAAATCGATCTCCAACGGGTCTCCCCGCTCGACGAAGATTCTTTCGCTGCGAATACCAACATACAGCTCACCAGGATGTACCAGCAAGCTGGTGCTGCCAGCCCAGGCCTGCCGGTTGACGTCAAAGACGGTCGCTTCGGCGAACAAACTATATGGTTGCAGCTGGTCAGATTCGTCAAAGTCAAGGCGCAAGAAGTGATTACCTGAAGCATCCGTCTGACCGCTGAACTCTTCCACCTCGCCATACTCGCCGCCAAAAGGACCAGCGCTTTCAAAGGATATGTACGGATCGTAATACCACCACCAGGGCTGCCAGATCCCAAAGTTGAAATCCGGCCAGTTGGGCGGTGAATAATTGCTTGGAGACGAGCTCACCATCCAGTAGACCTCCGCATTTGGCAGAGGCCCGCCAGCATAATATTTCGCTTCCACGGCCACGATGGCGTGTTCGCCGTTGAAGTATGGTCCTTCAGTTTCGTTACGCGCCGTCACTTCAAATTCTGGGCGCCTGAACTCAAGGATTTGGAATTGGTGATAATACTGGCGGCCATCCATCCCTGAGAGATTTCCTTCGGCATCCAGGATGAGCTGCGCGTAACCCAGGTTGGTATTTTCCGGCAAGGTAAAAGTGAAATCGAATCCCCCCAGGGCATTTACCTGGCTGCTACCGCTGCCAAGCTCATTCCCCTGCGGGCCAATTATCTGGTAGCGAACGCCATTCACACTTCCCCCCACCATCCCAACATCGCCATCCTGCCGTCCACCGATGCGGCGCAACCATCCTTTAATGGAGACTTCCTCTCCAGGTTTGTAGATCTTGCGATCATCGAACACATACCAGCGCAGCAGGTCATTCGGGGGGCGGGATATCCAGGCATCATCACCCCAGAAATTTTCCGACCTGGGCAGAATAGCCTGATCCTCACCCTGGCTGGCAACCAGGTATTGCGCTCCAGCAGCTGGGATCGCAAAGCGAGCAGTGCCGTCTTCGCCTGTGGTTTCTTTCACTCCGGCAGGATCACTGGCAATCGAGACGCCAGCCAACGGGGCTCCATCTTTCAAGGCTGTCGTCCAGGCCAGCATCTCGCTGTGATCAGCAAATGCATCCAGCCCAATCTGGGTAACCTGTACCCAGGTGTTTACGGTCTCCCAATAGCGTTCCTCCTGGAATAATCCCTTGGGTGGTTTAACCACAACGATGAAATGACCATACTCGCCTTCCATCACCTCGCTCAATTCGATGCCCACTTCTGTCAGCACGTCAGCGGGTGTTTCCAGGCGCATGTTCTCGTCTAAAACCAACCTGCCCGGTGGTTTGCGCCCCACGTCTGTTCTCTGGTATTCTCGCAGGTACTCCTTAAACTCGGGCCAATCGGAAGGCTCAACGGCGTAAATCTTCACCTCCAGGCGGTTGTAATTGATGGTGTATAGCGATATGGTCGGCTCCTCAGCTGCTGGATCCAGCGTGACTAGGATACCTTCCGGACCGATCAACAGCGGTTCAGCCGGACCAACTCGGATGCTGACTGTCTGATCATTGCCCAGTTTCTGCCCAAACACATCCTGAATTTCGCCGCTGATCGTGATGCGATATGTGGTCTGACCTTCTGATGCCCCGCGAATATTGATCGTATCGCCAAAAATATTGACTGTTGCACCTGCTAATTCAGGGCTGATGCTCAGCATTGATTCATCGTATTGATCGACATCAATCGGATTGTTGAAGCGGATGAAGAAGGGTGTCAGAGGCCGGCATTGATCGTCTGACCAGGCGCAGCCATGATCCTCGATCCTTAGCGGGGCATAGGTATGAAAACTATAATGTTGCGCGTTTTCCGTCACGACGGGTCCTTCAGCCGAGGGTGTACCGGGGCCGATAGTGACAGAAACCGGAGTATCGGGAGGAAGCAGCTCCCGGGCTTTAAACGCCATCCAGCGACCTTCGCCGGCGTTCTCAACTAAGCGAGCAACCTCTTTCTCACCCTCAATCTCGGCTTCCGTGGCCAGGATCAATTCAACCGATTGATCACCTGCCATTACCTCAATTGTTTCCAGGACCGCGCCGGGCTCGATGCGCTGGTCAAAGGCGATGAAGAACAGCGGGTCAAGTGGTTGGGGGATATCGTAGGGATATTGGGTTACGACCTCGGGTGGTGGGGTGCTGAAGGTCCAGCCGACCGTTTCCGCGAGTGTCGCCCCCAAAAACGATTCGGTACCAGCCGGGATGGTCACCAGATACTCGGTCGCCATCGGCAGGCGGTCAATTTCTGTGGAATCAAATTGGAAGGTCAGGGTCTTGGTTCCCAGCCAGCGCCAGGTACCTGGTAAATCCGGTTCCAGCCGCACGGGCACTTCTTCCGCGGCCAGGTCATCCAGAGTACCCAACGGAACCATTGGCTGGTTGAAAGTGATGTTGACAAAGGGCGCCAGGGGGATCTCCCCCTCTGGTGCAAAGCGTAAGACTTCCAAGGGACCTGCGTCAACAGGATCCGGAACGTCTAAAACTTCTTCAGGGGGGAATGGTTCTTCGATGGTCTCGCCCGTGCGCGGCGGTGGGAGTGATTCCGGCGGCAGGTTGAAATCTACCTGATCAGCAGAATCAGTCAATAATGAAGGCAAGCGGACCAAAATTTGCTCAATTTCCTCTTCGGAGAGCGGTTCGCTGGTCCCTACTGGCACAGGATCTGCTTCTTGTGGCTGGGCTTGTCCCGCACTTAGCGTGACCTGCAAGCCCGACTCTTGATCGTTCATGGCACCACCTTCAGTCTCATCACTGGATGAATCAACCAGGGGAGGGTTGCTCTGTCCCTGCGGCTCACTTCGCCCAATGCTTGGAATTATAAAAGCAAAGATTGCCACGGCCAGCACACCAACAACCAGGATGCCGCCTGCTATCAGCAGCGGGATTGTATAGCGAGATGATTTGTTCTTATTTTCCGATGCCATTGTTCATGCCCTCCACTATTTTAATACGTTCGATCCAGAAATCAATCTTCTGGATAGACGCAGTAGCGGGTGAGATTGTTCCTGATTTTTACCAGTAGACACTTCTTCACCAGGGTGTGAAGTAATAGTGAAGGTTCTCTTCAATTTACCACACTAATTCGTTGCAAGAATTGTCCCAATGAGCCCCAACATCAGTATTGAGCTTGCCTAAGCGGAAAATGATCAATATACTAGTTATTGAACAGCGATCTAGTAGAAGGGAGTGCCCAAGTGAAGATGCGACATATCATCTGGCTTATCGTTATTGCGACCATGATCACGCCTTTCGTTTCTGGTCAGGCAGGCGACTCCGCAGGACCGTGTTACGTGGCGCCTGGTGGCGATGATCTCAACACCTGCTCTACTGTGGGAGATGCCTGTGCGACGATCAACAGCGCGCTGTCAAAGGTCGACTGCAGCGGCACGATCTTTGTTGGCACGGGAACCTACCAGGGTACTGGCAACGACCCGGTAGTGTCGATCAGCAGGAGCATCGCGCTCTCTGGCGGTTGGGACGCAGGCTTCACTGCCCAAAATGGGACTTCAACCATTGATGGCCAAGACGCCCGCAGGGGACTGGTGGTCAGCAGCGGGATCACCGCCTTTGTTCAGCGGTTTACAGTCCTCCGTGGGCAGGGGGACGGCGCAGCTGGAATCGTTAATGACGGCAACTTGACCTTGTTTGAATGCACAATCAAAGATAACACCGATATTGGAGATTGGACCAGCGAAGGGGGTGGGATTCGTAATGGGTCCAACGGCACCCTGTCCCTATTCAACAGCACGGTGCACAACAATCAATCCAGCTCTGGTGCTGGCCTGTTCAATGCCTGGGGGACAGTGGTGATCACCAATTCCACCATCAGTGGGAATACAGCCCGGGGTACCGGGGGCGGCATCAACAACCTTGGCGGCACAATTTACCTCAATAACGCCACCGTCACGAACAATATCGATAATGATATATCAAAAGAACCCGTCGCTGGAGGGATTCACAATGAAGCAGGTGGGACCGTCGAACTGAGAAACAGCCTCCTGGCGCAAAATAATAATGGTGGTCCAGATTGCAACGGCACTTTCAGCAGCGCGGGATTCAACCTGGTTGGGAACACAGCCCAATGCAACTTCTTAATGACAACTGGTGACCGCCTGGATAACCATCCACGATCAGGCGCGCTTGGAGATAATGGCGGGCCAACTTTCACCCATGCCCTACAGTTCGGCAGTCCAGCGATCAATCACGGTGATCCTGGAGGCTGCAAGAACCACCAGGGTTCTCCACTGAACAGTGATCAGCGAGGGTTTTCTAGGGTGCAGCGCTGCGACATTGGTGCTTTCGAATATCAAACCACCCTCAACGAGGTGTACTTACCAGCCTTGATGAAAGAATAATCAGGGTGGATTAGGTTCAATTTTATAAATAAACCCAACTTTATGCTATACTGTTAATGTTCGTTAAATATTTCACATTCGATGACCCGGGGAGCAACACAGATCACATCATCGACTCGTCCCATCTGGGAAAGAAAAAATCACCAGCCGCCTGCTGCGCGGGCAAATTTGCACATCGATCACACATTGATCACTCTGGGCAAAAAGATAAAAGGAGGTGGAGAGCAGGAAATCAACCAATTGGAGGGCGTTCTCTGCATGAGAACACGTTTATGAACAGACATTAGAAAACAGGTTCATTCAGTTAGGAGGGTATGAAATGAACACCAGAAAAATCTTATTTGTCGGGAGTGGCTGCTTAGTAGTATTCCTATTGGCTGTATCCATCGTGACGGTCATGGCAGACAGTCACCTGTCACCGGAGGAACAGCTGGGCAAATCCATTTTCTTCGACAAAGATCTTTCAATTAATAAAAACCAATCCTGCGCGGTTTGCCACGCTCCAGAAGTTGGCTGGACCGGGCCAATATCGGATGTCAACGCACATGGTTCTGTCTATGAAGGCTCAATTGCTGGTCGCTTCGGTGACCGCAAACCCCCAAGTGCAGCCTATGCAACGTTGAGTCCAATTTTTTTTCAAGACAAGAAAGGATTATTCGTCGGGGGCAATTTCTGGGATGGGCGAGCAACTGGAGAAATGCTTGGGAATCCAGCTGCTGACCAAGCTCTAGGACCATTCTTGAACCCAGTTGAGCAAGCTTTGCCTGACTCGGCCTGCGTGGTGTACCGGGTTTGCAAAGCAGATTATCCAGTATCATTTGAAGAAATTTGGGGTACCGGCGCGTGTGACATAGCTTGGCCTGCTGATGTTGAACCCGCTTGCGCTACGGAGGGCACAACGGTTGCTATATCCGAAGCAGACCGGTTGAAATCAGACATGGCCTATGGCCAAATCGGCTTGTCAATTGCTGTTTATGAGGACTCCCCAGAGGTAAACGCCTTCTCCTCTAAGTATGACCAGACCTTCGATGGCAAGACCAAGCTGAACAAACAGGAGCAGCGCGGCTATGCCCTCTTTCGCGGTAAGGGTATGTGCCACAGGTGCCATATCAGCAACGGAAAAGAGGCGCTCTTTACCGACTTCACCTTCGACAATTTGGGCGTCCCTCAGAATCCCGAGAACCCTGCTGGCGTTGCCCCTGATTTCATCGATCCTGGATTGGGCGGCTTCCTGATGAATGCTGGTTACCCGGAAGATGAATATCAGGCGGAGTGGGGCAAGCACAAAGTTCCCACCCTGCGCAACGTGGACCTGAGACCAGATGAAGCCTTCGTCAAAGCCTTTGGACACAACGGTTACTTCAAGACCCTGGAGGGCATTGTCCACTTCTACAATACCCGCGATGTGAAACCACAATGTCTAGGCCCGTACACTGAAGCTGCTGCCCTAGCAGCAGACTGCTGGCCAGCTCCAGAAGTACCCGAGAATGTCAACACAGATGAATTAGGCGATCTTGGCCTGACCCCAGAAGAAGAGGCCGACATCGTCGCTTTCCTGAAAACACTCTCGGATGGTTATCAACCCTAAGAATCTAACAAACCAATCTCAAAAGGGCTGCCCTGGGTTGGGGCAGCCTTTTTCAATATAAACGAATTTGTCATCACGATTTACCAGAGTATTTGATTGATCATCAAAATGGGGAATCATAATTCCGTTTCCATGCGCGCCAACTGTGAAACCTGAAACCAAGATACAATTCCTGTCAGTTGGTTAAATATCATGATTATCACTCACTTCGGATACCAGCTGAGCGGATAATACCCAAATCCACCAGCCTGGAGGAGGTAATCTAAGGTGAAATCAAAGTATTCTACTGAGCCGAATCACGGGGGGGAGCACACAGAGCTGTACGATAGATTTTATACGCGCTTTGCAGCTGTGTACGATTGGCTGGTAAAAACACTGCCCATCTGGCGCAATTGGATCGGGACAGCTGTCCCCGAGATACAGGGACAGCGAATCTTGGAAATCTCCTTTGGGACGGGTTACCTGCTGACCCAATACGCGGGGCAGTTTGAAACCTATGGGATAGATTACAACCAGCGGCTGGCTCGTGTCGCCCAGGCGAATCTGAGTCGATCCGGGCTCATGGCCAGCCTGCAGGTCGCCGATGTAGAAGCGCTGCCTTATTCTGATGCCACCTTCGACACGGTCGTCAACACCATGGCCTTCACCGCCTACCCGGATGGCAAACAGGCTTTAGCGGAGATGAACCGGGTTTTGCGTCCCGGCGGGAGGATCGTCATGGTAGATATCAGTTATCCAGCAGATGGGAACAGGCCAGGTATCCTTCTTACCAATGCCTGGAAAGCGGGTGGAGACATTATCCGCGACATGCCAGCCCTCTTCGAGGAATTTGGTTTCGATTACACCGAACGCGAAGTTGGAGGATCCGGCAGCGTGCATTTATATGTCGCTACGAAACCAGAATCACGGGATGATATTCTCTAATCCGTTGATCATTAAACCCTAGGCCTCAGATCCTAATATCTAATTCCGCTTATAATGTTCATTTGAATAAAACCGTGTGTTCGTGAGGTTGGCGGCATCACCCTTTGCTGGAGCGTGGTTTAACAATGGAACAAAGACGCCCATACCCGGAAATCATTGTCGCCATAGCATCCGCTGCCTGGGGATTGTTCTGGATTCCGCTGAGGGCGCTTGAGCGCGCCGGCCTCGACCCCGCCTGGGCGACCCTGTCCCAGTTTCTGGTACCGCTCATCATCTTAATCCCATTCGCAGTCTTGCGCTGGCTGCGCAAACAACCCACAGGTATTGAGCAGTACCGCACGGGACTGTTGATCGGCGCGGCGGTAGCGTTGTATCTTGAGAGCCTGCTGCTGACTGACGTGGCCCGCGCCCTGATCCTGTTCTACGCCATGCCGGCCTGGGGAACGATATTGGAAGTAACCCTGATGCGCCGTCCACTTACCCGGTGGCGTGGTCTCTCTCTCGTGCTCAGCCTGTCGGGGATGCTCATCATTTTGGGCGTGGGCGGCTCTTTCTCGTCATCCATTAACTTGGGTGATCTGATGGCCTTGCTTTCAGGAATCCTGTTCGCTTACGGAGCCATGCGGGTGCGCCAGGCACCTGAGACATCGGTGTTTGAGCAGATACTCGCATTCTTCCTTTATGGTTCATTGGCTGCTCTGGGTCTCGCCTTACTCCCCCTGGCTGTACTCGGGCAACCTTCCTCCCTCGATCTATTGATCACGCTCGTCCCCTGGCTCGTGCTGATCGCGGCTGGATTTCTGATCCCAGTAATGTGGGGGATCTATTGGGGCTCGCGTCATGTCGATCCTGGTCGA
>JBFFEL010000111.1:0-13756 GCA_041558875.1 Anaerolineales bacterium | reverse complement strand
TAATCGTCATTGTTTGCCCCAGTGCGGTAGGCTGGGCTGAAGGAGTGGAGCGACTGACCTGTCCCCGATATGTGGGGAAGAATCCCTATAGCTTTGGTTTGCTATGATCTCAGGAATGCTTCGACTCCGTTTTACGTAGCCTCAATCCCGCAGAAAACACGGGACAGGCTATAACAATTATTGAATATATCATCACCTTCATATGACGATAAATAGCATAGCAATGGTTTACACTGCGCTAAAGATCGCTGTATGGAGTTACAAAGTGAATTATGGATTGGTGGTTTCTTCGACTTGAGTCGGTTCAGGTTCTAAGGAACGTTCAGCGATCAGGAACCATTTGGTGACATTTGCAAAGCGATCACTCGGCTCGTAGATGGCGCCCATCGTGACGCCGTTAATTCTCTGGTCGATCCCGTAATTGTAAATTGTGTAAAACAACGGCAAAGCTGGTAGTTCACTGGCAAAGCGAACCTGGAAGTTGTTATACAAGCGAGCCCGTTCGGACTGGTCTAATTGGATCCGCGCTTCTTCCAGGTATTCGCTGGCCTGGCGATCGTCCCATTTGGAATAATTTTGCCCACCAGTGATCTGCGCCTGATCCCAGAATGGGTATGGGTCCGGGTCTGGGGAGCGAGTGAGATTGATGTCGACCAGGGCTGCCTCATAAGTGCGTGGATCCAAGAAATCTGTGACCAGTTCATCAGGATCGACCGCTTGCAAATTTGCCTCGACTCCCAGCTGCCCCCAATCATTGGCGATTGCCTGCGCCACCACCTCGAATTTTGATCCCTCGGGATAGACCAATTCGAAAGATAATGATCCTCCCTCTTCATTGGTTCGCACCGATCCGCCTGATGCGGGGATCGTGTAGCCGGCTGCTCTTAAAATCTGGATCGCGGCTTCCGGGTCATATTCAATCTTTTCAATTCCATCGTAATATGCCCAGCTGCCTGGAAAAATCGGTCCATGGGCTAAAGTTGCCTGCCCATCATTGAGTTGGGTGATCATGCGTGAGCGATCAAGACCCATCAATAAGGCGCGCCGGATTTCTGCCTCCTGGAAAAATGGAACATCGGGATTGTCCAGGTTCAAGAAAATGATTGAGAGCAGTGGCACCTGCCCGGAGTGCATGTTCAGATTCGGTTCCTGCAGAGCTTCAGGGAGGATATCATTTGTCACCTGACTGATGCCCAGGACCTCCCCAGCCTGGTAAGCGGCCAAGGCAGAACTCGCATCTGGATAGTACTTGAAGGTGAACTGCTCAATGAAGGGAGGCTCCGCATAATAATCTTCGAACGCCGTCAGAGCAACCCCGGTGATTTGGTCACCCTCGACTAGAAACTGGTCGAATTTGAACGGTCCACTGCCTATTGGTTGTAAGTTGAATTGGGCATCAATGATTTCTTCCGGAGTAAAGTCGCCCAAGAGGTGCTGCGGGAGGATTCCAAAGGTCAAGTAATCCAGGAATGGGGCAAAAGGTTCGGGCAGGCGAAACTGGAGGGTGTGTTCATCTAGTGCTTCCGCTTCGACAGTCTGCCATAGAGAGCTGATATCTTCTGGGACGGGAAGATCCTCGGAACGCAACAAATCGACGGTAAAGATCACATCGTCACTGGTTACTGGTCGACCATCATGCCAAAGAGCATTCTCGCGCAGAGAAATGTTGTAAACCTGTCCATTTTGGGAGATACCCATTGATTCAACGAGATCGTTTACCGGCAGACCTCGATCGTCAAAGCGAAGCAAGCTGCTGAAAATTAAACGCCCGACATCCTGGTCGGCGTTATTGGTGTAATCAAGAACTGGATTAAGACGGTTGAATGAGCCGATCAGCGCTTCTGAATAAACCCCACCTGAAGAAGGGACTACTTCAGGAGTTACCGGCAGCAAGGTGGATTGTTGGCTGAACAGTAAAATCGCGATTGCAGCTAATGCAACCACGACGATCACGATCTGCCAAACCATTTTTCTCATGGGCAACAAAAAAGGGCGTTCACCAGCCGGACCGTGAATCGCCCAAAAATCGGCGAATTATCAGTTCTGGTACTCGTTGATCAGTAAAACTAGCCTGTGAGAACAACCGTGGCAATAGCCAAACCAAAAAACAATATACTGAGGATAACTGTTATCCGGAAAAGAGTTTTCTCCACCCCACGCCGGGCAGTAAAGACCGCACCAGCGTCACCACCAGTCAAACCACCTAATCCGGCCCCCTTGCTTTGCAGGATGACGCTAACTATCAATGCAATTGATATTATAATCATCGCAATGTCCAAATATCGTTCCACAAATGCCTCCGTGCAATACTGATCTAAGCAGGCGGATTATACCTTCCGTTATTTGTTTCGTCAAATAACTTCATGAATGAATTGGTCATAAACCTTCATATGCACACGACCTATTCTGATGGTTCTGGGACGCATGCAGATATTATTGCAGATGCGTTGCAGGTTGGGTTGGATGCGATCATCACCACCGACCATAATGTTCTGGTAACTGGTCCAGCAGGGTATTATCAAGATGGGGATCGGAAAGTCCTGCTCCTGGTTGGAGAAGAAGTACATGACCAGACTGCTAACCCCCAGAAAAACCATCTGTTGGTTATTGGTGCTGGGAGGGAAATGGCAGATCTGGCCGGTGACACCCAGGATTTGATAGACAAGGTCCATAAATCAGGGGGGTTAGCTTTTATTGCCCACCCGGTAGATCCAGCCGCGCCGGTTTTTGGCGAACCGGATATCTCCTGGGATAAATGGGAAGTGGAGAATTTTGCAGGGATTGAGCTGTGGAATGCCATGTCAGAGTTCAAATCGCTGTTGAAGAATTGGTTTCGGGCGATCTTCTTTGGTTTCAATCCTAAGTTAGTCGCCCATGGACCGTTTTCGGCAACCATCAGCCGCTGGGATCAGCTCCTGGAGACGGGAAAACAGGTCGTGGCGGTAGGCGGTTCTGATGCACACGCATTCCATTATTCATTGGGTCCAATTCGCAAGACTTTATTTCCATATAAATTTCATTTTCAGGCCGTGAATACGCATATATTCACGGAGAATCCATTATCTGGAGATTTCGAAAAAGATCGCCTGATGGTCTTGGAAGCACTCCGCAGTGGTCATGCCTTTGTTGGTTACGATCTACCAGCACCAACGTGCGGTTTTAAGTTCACTGCTCAAGGATTGGAGACCAATGCTTGGATGGGGGACGAGATCAAGCTCAATGAAGGGGTGACACTGCAAATCAACCTTCCACAACGCGCCGAATGTCATCTGCTCAAGGATGGCGAGGTGGTCAAAACCTGGCATAAACGTGAAATCTGCACCTACATTGCCAATGAAGCTGGGGTTTATCGAGTTGAAGTTTACCTGCGTTATCTTGGAGTTCGCCGAGGTTGGATATTCAGTAATCCGATTTATATTCGGAAATGAAGTGAGCATCGAGATTGAACTAATTCGGGTAGATTGTGGTATTATCCCAGGCTACAAAAACAGACCATAAAGAATGTTTCATCAAATGTTATATTCTCTTCGGTAAAGATTCCTGATCAAATGAGGTTGTATGGAATTCAAACTTCAAGCTCCATTTAAACCGACCGGCGACCAGCCTGACGCGATTCGAGAACTGGTAAATGGAATTCAGCAAGGGTATCGCGACCAGGTCTTATTGGGGGCTACCGGTACAGGGAAAACTTATACGATCGCATCCGTGATCGAGCAGGTTCAAAAGCCGACCCTGGTGATGGCTCATAACAAGACCCTGGCAGCCCAGCTGTATGCGGAGTTTAAGGATTTCTTCCCTGACAATGCGGTGGAATACTTCGTCTCCTACTATGATTACTACCAGCCGGAAGCCTATGTTCCAAGACATGACCTGTTCATAGAGAAAGAGACGGATGTAAATGAGGAGATAGAGCGCTTACGTCTGGCAGCGACGACAGCCTTGATGTCGCGCAATGATGTGGTCATTGTCGCCTCGGTCTCCTGTATTTACGGACTTGGAAATCCCGAAGCTTATGGTCGGGTGGTGATCAACCTGGAAAGTGGTAATGTTTACCGGCGTAATTCACTGCTGAGGCAGATGGTCGAAAGCCATTATGAGCGCAACGATATGGAGCTGCGCCCAGGTACTTTTCGCGTGCGCGGAGATACATTGGAAGTTATCCCTGCCTACCAGGATAAGTATGGCTACCGGATCACATTTTTCGGGGATGAGGTGGAGCGAATCGTGGAATTTAATCCTGTTACTGGTGAATTGCGTCGAGAATTAGATTCCGTTGCTATCTATCCAGCCAAGCATTTCATCACTGAGGATGAAAAGCTGCGCGCCGCCATCAGGGATATTGAGAATGAACTGGGTGAGCGGATGGATTATTATCAGGCCGAGGAGAAACTGCTCGAAGCCCAGCGCCTGGAACAACGTACGCTGTATGACCTCGAGATGCTGAGGGAGGTTGGCTACTGTTCTGGGATCGAAAACTACTCAAGGCATATGGACCAGCGCGAAGCCGGATCCCACCCGTGGACCTTGATGGACTATTTGCCGGGAGATTTCCTTCTTGTCATTGATGAATCGCATATGACGGTTCCGCAGGTGCGCGGTATGTATAACGGGGATCGATCCCGGAAGGAAGTGCTCGTTGAATATGGTTTTCGCCTGCCTTCCGCACTCGACAATCGACCGTTAACCTTTGATGAGTTTGAAGAACACATGGGATACACGATATACACCTCTGCCACTCCTGGCCCATACGAATTGAAGAAGGCGGACCAGGTGGTGGAGCAGATTATCCGTCCGACAGGTCTGGTCGATCCAGAGGTGGAGGTGAGACCGATCGAGGGTCAGGTGGATGACTTAATTGCCGAGATCAACCAGAGGGTTGAATTAGGGCAGCGGACTCTGGTTACCACACTCACCAAGCGCATGGCGGAAAAACTGTCGGATTACCTGATGGAAATGGGCGTTAAAGTTCATTATCTTCACTCCGAGATCGACACTCTGGAGAGGGTTGGCATCTTGCGTGATCTGCGCCTGGGTGTATTTGATGTCGTGGTGGGAATAAACCTGCTGCGTGAGGGATTGGACTTACCTGAAGTTTCACTCGTCGCCATCCTGGATGCCGATAAGGAAGGTTTTCTGCGATCGGATACAGCCCTGATCCAGACGATAGGACGGGCAGCGCGACACGTGCTGGGACGAGTAATTATGTACGCTGATAGGATTACCGATTCGATGCAAAGGGCAATTGACGAGACGAACCGGCGTCGGGCTAAGCAGATCGCGTACAACGAAGCCCATGGTATTGAACCGATGAGCATCGTCAAAGCTGTGCGTGACTTGACTGACCAGGTTGCGGTTCAGACCGTCGCAGAGACGCAGGCGGAATATCGGGTGGATGGCGCGGCGGCATTACCAAAACCTGAGATCAGGCAGCTGATCACCGAAATGGAAAAGCAAATGAAGGTCGCTGCACAAGATTTAGAATTTGAGAAAGCTGCGGTGCTGCGTGACCAGATTTTTGAATTGCGATCGATCCTGGCAGAAGAGTCGAATTTGCCCCCCTGGGAGAAAGTGCGCCTGTTAGCAGGAGAAGAGTGAGGGTAATGAACCCCTCACTCGAAATTTCACCATAATTATCGAAAATCTGTTTCTGGTTCGGGCTTGTTATCCAATATTTCTTCGATTCGTTCCAAAATCTCAGCAGTCAATTTGGGTACGATTTCCAATGAAGCCATATTCTCTTCAACCTGTTCAGGTTTTGAAGCGCCGGTGATCACCGTGCTTACTTGAGGGTTGGTCAGGCACCAGGCTAATGCCAGCTGCGCCATCGTGCAGCCCAATTCCTCAGCGACGGGCATCAATTTCCCAACTTTTTGTATTTTCTCTTTTCCTTCCTGGCTCTCGTAGCCCTCCCGCAGCCAATCAAAACCTTCCAAATCTAGGCGGCTGTCTTTGGGGATTCCCTGGTTGTATTTCCCTGTTAATATGCCGCTGTCTAACGGGCTCCAGATTGTGGTTCCCAGTCCGATCTCATCACAAAGATGGGCGTATTCCCTCTCGACTCGTTTGCGGTCAAACATATTGTATTCAGGTTGTTCCATGAGGGGAGGAATGAGATTTTCGCGGCGAGCGACTGCCCAGGCTTCCATGATCTTGTCTGCGCTCCATTCACTCGTTCCCCAATAGAATACCTTCCCCTGATCGATCAGGTAGTTCATCGCCCTGACTGTCTCCTCGATCGGTGTATGGATGTCAGCCCGGTGGCAGAAAAGCAGGTCGACGTAATCCAGCTGCAAACGCTCCAGGGAGGCGATCGTCCCTTCAATCACATGTTTACGAGATAATCCCGTGTCGTTCGGACCTTTGCCGCCCCAAAAGATTTTCGTCGAGATCACCAGGTCAGACCGCTTCCAGCCAGCCTTCTTAATTACCTTGCCCATTACCGTCTCTGCTTCTCCATCGGCATAGGCTTCTGCATTGTCGAAGAAGTTTACTCCTGCTTTGTACGCGGCCTCCATGCATTGGAAGGCTATATCCTCTCCGACTTGGCCTCCGTAGGTTACCCAGGCACCCAGAGAAAGGGCAGATACCTGCAAGCCAGATTTTCCTAAATAACGATACTCCATGCTTGCCTCCTAAGATTTGATTTTTATTCGACGAGATCTCTGCGCTTGATTTGTCCCCTGGCTGCTTTGGTTAGTTCTTCAGTTGCTCCTGACAAAACCGGGAAACTTGTCTGGCGATAATCAAAGTTTGCTGCCAACGGAAATGGCAGGGAGTCATCAATCGTTTCAACCTTACCGCCTGCTTCTTCAACCATCAACCAGCTGGCAGCGATATCCCAGATTTTTGGGGTGGCTTCGAAACTGATTACTGCCATACCGCGAGCAACTGCACAGAAAGAATAACATGCAGAGCCCAGAATCCGTGTTTTGTACCTGATCGAAATATCGTAATGCCGATGGGTGCGAGTGCAGCAAGAGAAAAAGGAATTTGGTTTTCCAGGAATTGGGGGTTGGGTTGAAATTCTTTTCCCGTTCAGGAAGGCTCCGGAATCACTTTTAGCTGTGAATAACTCATCCAGCATGGGGAAGTAGATCGCACCAACTGAAGGCCAGCCGTTTACAAGACGGGCGATAGATACTCCCCAGATAGGCAATCCCAGGCTGAAGTTCGTGGTGCCATCCAATGGATCGACCACCCAAACCGCGCCTCCAGATTCACTTATGGTGGTCTGAGATTCCTCGCTGATCAAGGAGTCTGCCGGAAAAGAATTTTGAATAGTTTGGGTGATTAAATTATCTGCAGAGAGATCAGCTTCGGTAACAATGCTGTAATCCTCTTTCAGACTGGAGGAGGTTCCATTGGGGGTGAAGAATTCTAATAAAAGCCTACCGGTATCGACGGCTAGGTTTTCAGCAAAGGTAAGGGGCGAATCCATTCGCTGAGTATATCATTGAACCCTCATAGAAAATACAATTTTGCACAAAACTAAATTCAATTGAGTAGATAAACTGGATCAGGATTTGGTCACAATCTCGACATAATCCTGGGTGAGGGTCTCTTGTGAGTGAGCACTCAGAAATTCCATGAGGTCTTTCGCTACCAGGGCTTTGTGGTCAGCATCTCTCCTGCTCCAGGTGCGGCTCTTCACTTCCAGGAAATGTCCGAGAGCTGGGTCTTCAACTCGATCAAGATTGATGTAGAACTCGGTGCCCTGGAACAAAACTCTCCAGCGAAGGCGGTCCTTCTCGATAATCACTTCCTTTGAGGGGACGAAATACTCCCGGTAAAAGCGCAAGCTGTGCGTTGCAGGGGCAAGATAGCGGCTACGGGACAGCAACACGTCACTCTCAAACTGTGCTTCACGGGTGGGTCCAATCATCGTCAGTCTGTAGCGAACGTTGCTGATTTCACCATTTTCATCGATATACTCGTCTTCGCGATATCGCAAAATCCCTTGTGCTGGATCAGCGAAAAGGAAGTAGACATCATATTCGTGATAGTGGCGATCATATAATCTCTCAAGTCCGAGTCCATTGATCGCCTCTAGCACGGGCTCTGGATCCTGTATGCGCACTTTGACCTGTACTTCGAAGCTTTCGCCCTCCATCGCCCCACCAATTGCCACCAATTTCGACAATACGGATTTCTCCCGATCCACCAGGAAGGCATCAATTCGGTGAGCATATTCATCAGCTTGCCGGATAAGATCTGAATGGTCAATTGTTGTCAGTTCCTGATCGCGCATGAGCCAACGCCCATTCACCATCACTGAACTGATATCGCTTGATTTGGCTGCATATACGAGTTGGGAATAAACATTCACCTCATCACGATGGAAGCGAGGGGTATTATGCAGCGGGGAGATATCAACAATGATCAAATCAGCCCTTTTACCTGGCTCCAATGTACCCGTGATTTGGTCCATGTGCATCGCCTGGGCACCTAAACGGGTTGCCATTGACAAGGCAGTCGCTGCTGGAACAGTAGTGGGATCACCGGTGATCCCCTTCGCCAGCAAAGCAGCCAGCCGCACCTCTTCAAACATGTCTAGATCGTTGTTGGAAGCTGGACCATCAGTTCCTATACCTACGTTAAGGCCTAATTCCAGCATTTTGCTTACCGGGGCCGCGCCTGAAGCGAGTTTCAGGTTGGAAGAGGGGCAGTGTGCTACACCAGCGCCATGATGGTGCAGGGTATGCATTTCACCGATATCGATATGTACGCAATGGGCAGCCAACACCTTAGCCTCGAAGAGATTGTTTTTCTTGACGTATGGGATAACTGGCATACCGTTATCGTTGCGCGAATTCTCAACTTCAACTTCCGTTTCAGCGATGTGCGTGTGCAGGGGAATCTCGTGTTCGGCGGCCAGTTCGGCTGTAGCGCGCAGTATTTCATCGGTGCAGGTATACGGCGAATGGGGAGCAACGGAGGGGATGATCAGTGAGTGATCCTTCCAGCGCATAATAAAATCTTCCGCCGCGGCGAGAGATTCTTCAAAAGATTGTGCATCCGGTGTCGGGAATTTGAGCACGGTTTGGGAGCAGACAGCACGGAGACCAACTTCAGCAGTGGCTTTTGCCACTTCTTCTTCGTAATAGTACATGTCTGCAAAGCTGGTGACACCGTTGCGAATCATCTCGACACAGGCGATCTGAGTTCCAAGCCGGACAAATTCTGGGGAGACGAATTCCCTCTCAACTGGCATCATATAGCCCATCAACCACACATCTAGACGTAAGTCATCCGCTAAACCCCGGAGGAGGGTCATCGGAACGTGGGTATGAGCATTTATCAACCCCGGCATGACCACCTTCCCCTCACAATCGATTACCTCCTCAGATTGGAAGGACTGGTTTATCTCATCCTCGGGGCCAGCTGCCAGGATGGAATCTCCAGATATCGCTACTGCACCTGGATCATACTGGTTCAATTCCTCGTCCATCGTTAAAACGATGGCATTTGTTAAAAGAAAATCCGCCTTTTCTGTCATGAAGTTACCTCTTTCGAGTTTTTGCTGAGGAATTTGCTCGAATATGAATCATAATTTGCGCAGCAAGTCAAGACTCTGATTGACAGCCCAGGTTGAAGCATATCCACGAGGCCCGCCATAGGATAGCGGAACCTGACGATCTCCGCTGGGTGTAATCACTGCCAGAACTATTCTCTGGCGCTCTTCTCCATAGTGAAGGGTCACTCCCAAAACGACGTCTGCGCTGCTTGATTTGCGAAACGTCCTAAGAATTTCCACAAGATTATCTGAATTATTTGGTTTGGTCAACAGCTGCCCGCCTGAGAAAGGACCACTGGCTGATGCCAATCGATGAATTAGTTCTCCATCCAAGCCGGCTTCGACCACAGCCAGGGTCCATCCTTTTGATTTAAGGTGGGAAAGGGCAGCCTGTTCAAGTGTATCCTCGTCTGCGCCGAAAATCCAATCACCTAAACGCTCCACCACCTGCTTTTCGATCTCCTCAATCATTCCTTGAGCTTCGTCGTCGGAACTGGCTTTGGCGGTGATGCGGATATCAACCCGGCCTGAATGGGCAGCTAGTCCGACCGTTGGATTGTCAAGGAGTTCTAAATCGCCGATACGATCGTCAATTTGCGATTCTCCAACCCCAGAGGTATGGATTAAACGAGACTTGATCACTGATTTCAAATCTAAGCGTTGGCTCAGGTATGGGATGACCTGGTGTTCCATGAGATGTTCCATCTCCCGCGGAACACCAGGCAAGGCGATTATAGAGCAGTTTTCTGTTTCGACGATGAATGCGGGTGCGGTTCCAACGGGATTTTCTACAGCGATGGCTCCTTGTGGTACGTAAGCTTGGCGTTTATTGTTTTCTGTAGGAACACGGCCAAAGCGCCGATACCGCTCTTTCACTTGTTCCCAAAGTTCCTCCCGAAACTCGGTTTGGACACCAACCGCGAGGGCGACAGCCTGTCGAGTCGGATCATCTATCGTCGGCCCCAATCCCCCCGTGGTGATGATGACATCGGTATTAGGCAGGCTGTTCCGAATCGCCTGGGCGATTCGTTCCATATTGTCTCCAACGGTTGTCTGGCGGAACAGATCGATTCCTTGTTCACCCAGTTTACGCGATAGATAGCGAGTATTGGTATCCACGATTTCACCAAGCAAAATTTCAGTACCAATGGTGATGATTTCAGCGGACGGCATTGTAATTTGACCAAGTGAAGTAAATGGGGATGATTTCTAAGGGAAGATTAGATGACATTATATTCTCTGATCAATCTGCCGCTCTCAAAACGTTCCAGATCGAGTTCAGAAATATCCAGACTGGATGCTTGACCGTCGATGATCAGCTCGCTCATAATCTTTCCGGTTACGGGACCATGCATAAAACCATGCCCCGAGAATCCGGCACAGACGTAGAAACCCGAGATTGGTGTTGTACCAATAATCGGATGTGCATCCGGTGTATTCTCATAAAGGCCTGCCCAATGAGATAGTAAGCCGGCCTGCTCCAAGAGGGGCATGCGCTTGGTAGCTGATTCCAGGTGAGTAATTTCCCAATCTGGATCGACTTCCTGGTCAAATCCAGTTACTTCATTGGGATTCGACATTCCGGTCAATAATCCTTCGCCTTCTCGGTGGAAATACAGTGATTGAGCGAAATCTATCACGAAAGGGAAATCCGAAGGAATCTCAGGTAAAGGAGTCGTGGTCAGCATCTGCCTGCGAAGCGGGGTGATGGGGATAACAATATCTGCCATGCGTCCGACCATGCCTGCCCAAGGTCCAGCTGCATTGACAACCAATGGAGTATCAATTTTCCCAGCGGTAGTCTCCACTGAAACGATCTTGCCAGCTTCCTGATTGATTTTGATTACTTCAACATCCCCCAGGGTAGTTGTTCCTAAGCGGTTGGCGGCATTGATGTATCCCATTACCACGCTGTTTGGATCAGCTAGGCCATCTTTTGGGTGAAATGTACCCGCAATTACATCCTCGAGGTTCATCATAGGCAGGAGCTCGCGGATTTCGTCTCCTGGCAACCATTCGGTTTGGACGCCAAGGCTGTGCTGCAGCTGGACGTTATATTGAAACTGCTGTACGTCGTCAGGATTAGTCAGCAGGATTAAATAACCACATTGACGGTAATCAATCGGTTGGCCGATCTCTTCTTCGAATCTCTCCAACATCGGCAGACTGATCAAGGAAAGGCGAATATTGATTTTCGTCGAAAATTGGTAGCGTACTCCTCCGGCGCAGCGTCCTGTGGCTCCTTGACCAAAAAACTGCTCTTTTTCCAAAAGCAGGATGTTCTTGACGCCTCGCGAGGCCAGGTGATAAGCGGTACTAGCGCCCATTACGCCCCCACCGATAATCACAATGCCAGCAGTCTTAGGTAAACCCATTTTAAATCCTAGGAGTATTCCTTATAACGGAAAATTCGAATTTTGACCTGCAACATACACGCCAGGATTATAAGGCGACGTTTGATCCTAATCCCAGCTTGTTGGCGTTCTCCAGAGCTAATTGTGCTGCTGCCGCGTCCTGGACGGCGTTGCCAACTGATTTGAAGAAGGTGATCTGATCAGCGTCTTGGCGTCCTGGTTCAATTCCCAAAACGACCTCGCCCAATTCAGCCTGGATATGATCTTCAGTAATCAGGCCATCATTAATTGGCTTGATAATGTCTCCGGCTTCGCTCAATGCAGCCTCCCGAGAGTCGACGAACAGTGCAGCCCTTTGAACCGTTTCCGCGGGGATTTCTTGCATTTCAGGAGTATAAGATCCAACTCCGTTGATATGGACGCCGGGTTTCAAGTGTTGATCAGCGAATACTGGCGTAGGAGAGGTTGTCGCACAGCAGATGATATCAGCTTGTGAAGCTACTTCCCTGGAATCTGTGGCAGATTGCAAATCACTCGGGATGGGTCCATGACCGGCCATATCCTCAATGAATTTCTCAACCTGATCCTGGCGGGGATCGAATATCAGAACTTTCTGGATTGGACGGATAGAGCAGATGGCTTCCAATTGGGTGCGGCTTTGTACCCCCGCTCCAAATATTCCAGCCACCCGACTGTCTGGACGGGCGAGAATATCCGTCGCTGCTCCCGAGGCCGCGCCGGTGCGAATCGCCGTCAGGCTGGCACCTTCCAATAATGCCAGCGGTTGTCCGGTTTCTGCTTGCAATACCAATACTGCCGCGTGGATCAATGGCAGGCCGCGGTCTATGTTGTGTGGGTAAAGGGACACGATTTTAACCGTCAAAGCTTCACTGGTTTCTTGCTGGACATAAGCCGGCATGAGCAAACTGGTTGCCTCGTGAGGGGTGATAGATATGCTGCTGCGCAAAGGAACCTCTGCCTTTCCAGCGGACAAAGCCGCATAAGCATTTTTTGTCGCGGCGATCATTTCAGTCATTGGCAGCGCCTGGCGCACTTCATCTTTCGATAAGATCAGCATTGGTATTTAGCTGCTCCTTTCTCGATCAGGTAATCAAAAAGCGCAGTGCCAGGATTTTTTCCAACCACTGCGCTTGATTTATGATTTATAGCGAAACCTATTAGGCAATGCCCAGATAGGCTTTTTGAACCATCTCATCCGTGCGTAAAGATTCTGCTGATCCACTGAGCACAATTTCTCCAGTCTCAACCACGTAACCCCGGTCTGCAATTTGAAGTGCTACCCGCGCGTTCTGTTCGACCAGTAATATCGTGGTTCCAGCATCATTCAGTTCCTGGATGGTTTCGAAAATACTGTCCACCAGGACGGGCGCCAGACCCATCGATGGTTCGTCCAACAGCAGGACTGTGGGCTCTGCCATCAGCGCGCGCCCCATTGCTAGCATTTGCTGCTCACCGCCGCTCAATGTTCCTGCCAGCTGTCTACGCCTCTCCATCAAACGAGGAAATAGAGCGTATACTCGCTCAAAATTTTCAGATAAATCTTGGCCATCCGTTAGGCTGAAGGCACCCATTTGAAGATTTTCATGGACCGACATCTGGGAGAAAACCCGACGGCCTTCTGGCACCTGCACGACACCCTTCCTGACGATTTCATGAGGCTTATACTGGGAGAGATCCTCTCCTGCTAGGCGGATAGTCCCTTCCCGGGGGTGTAATACACCACTGATCGATTTCAGGGTGGTTGATTTACCGGCCCCGTTCCCACCGATCAGGGAAACGATCTCAGCTTCTTCAACAATTAAGGAGAGACCTTTTAAGGCGTGAATGACTCCATAGTAAGTGTGGACATTCTCGATTTCGAGGAGCG
>JBFFEL010000110.1:0-13804 GCA_041558875.1 Anaerolineales bacterium | reverse complement strand
AGCAGATTTAGAAAGGAGAACAGCATGGAAAGTATTCAACAGACATCCACATCCGTCGAGCAGGATGCAGGAGAGCGCCTTACATTTGACCAATATCTGCAGCAGCTGCCTGCACCAAAGCAGACCTTCCACCGCGTGATCTTGTGGTTTATCGCTGCGGCTGCCATCATCACGCTGGGTGTATTCGTTTATGCGATTTACGCTTCATTCATGGCGCAGTCCCTTGGTGGATCGTATGTCGTCGTGGCCTGGATGTCCTTCTTCTTAGCTGGCGCCGCAGCAGCATTTTTTTATGGTCTCGATACCCTGGTCCTGGGCGCCACCATCCCAATGCCTTCTGAGGGGTCGAAATACAGCTATGAGACCGGCCCCAAAGCGGTGCGTGAAGGGTGGATGTTGATCGGTTATGGGGTGGTTGTGACTATCCTCTATATCGTGGGCGTGGCAGCGGTCCAGGCGGGACGCTTCGTCGTTGAGGATTTTGTCACCCTTGTGGTGGGCTTCTTCGTCATCCTGGGTTTGGGATCAGCGGCTCTGGCTGTCCTGCGTAGAATCCTGCGCCCGAGCAGTCTCTGAAGGCAGCTAGAACAACCTGCTCCCACCGGGTTGGGAGAGAACGACGAAATCCAGATCGCAGGATTTCGTCTTTTCACTATGAACATCTGGCATTCAACCGAGAAGGGAAGCTCTAAATTAATTGGCAATCAAAACCTAAATATCCAAGGAGGATGACATGACTACAGCAACACTCTATAGTTTAAGCGCAATTGCAGGCATGCTCGCTGGCATATGTATCATCCTGGGGGCGCTGCTTAATGATCTCTTAAAGACTCAGCGAGGGACCATTTTTAACTTCCTGGGCGCTCTAATCGGCCTTTTTGGAATCACGGGTTTTTACTTGTGGCAGCGGGTTGAGTTCGGCGTCTTCGGCCTGGTGGCCTATGTTCTGGTTTTCGTTGGGTTTGCGCTGATCGCCTGCATAGATTACTTGGGTTCGTTTATCGCCCCTGGTCTCACCGAAGAGCAGATGGCCAGCCTTCAAAGCACTTCTGCGGTGACAGCCGCCATGATCTCGGGTCTCATTATGCTGGTGGGTGAGATCCTGTTTGGGATCGCAACCTTCAGGGCAGGTGTCTTTCCCAGGATCGCAACAGTGCTTTTCATGATCGGTTTCCTGGCCACTCCCGTGCGCCAGGTCTATCCGATCATCACCTTCATCGGCCTCACCATGTCGGGCGTTGGCATCATCTGGTGGAGTGTAATCCTTTGGTCCCTGGCAGGCGGACTATAGCGATAACCTGCAGGAGATACTATCTTTGCCATATCCCCTGGTTTGTTCGCCAGGCTTTTCCTATCATCGAAAGGGAGATCCATCGCTGCGCCCAGGGTGACAGACTTTTGGGACAACCCCTTTGATTCTAAAGAGACGGGTGACACGCACTCCTAAATTTTGTAGAATGTTCTATACCCAAGTTCATTTTCATTCGACGCCATTTAAGATTGGAGGAAAAAATGTTCAAGAAGAGATCGATCATAATTTTGCTATCTTTTGCTACAATTCTGATGGTTACTGCTTGCAACGCCTTTCTCATCGGATCGGGAGATGTTATCACAGAGACGAAACAAGTCAGCAATTTCGACACCATCTCCCTGGAAGGTTCTGGTGAAGTGCGCGTAATTCAAGACGGGAGTGAGTCCCTCAAGATTGAAACCTATGAGAATGTCATGGAGCTTGTCATGGCAGAAGTTGAAGGTGGGATCCTAAACCTTGGGTTAAAAGATGTCGACAAGACAATATTACCCCGCAGGCTCATATTCTATGTGGGTGTTGACGATCTCGCCAGCCTGGCTGTGGCTGGTTCGGGAGACATTTCGACAGAGGCGATAAAAACAGATCATTTGCTTGCGGCGGTTGCCGGTTCTGGGCAGGTTCGGATTTCAAATCTGGCAGCTGACGGGATGAGAGCCAGCATCGGTGGTTCTGGCCAAATCGAGCTGGGAGGTGAGGTTGGTGAACAAGATATCTCGATCAGCGGCTCCGGAAAATATATAGCTAATGAAGTGTGCAGTGCATCGGTCAAGGTGAGTATCAGCGGATCAGGAGATGCGACTGTCTGCGCCACAGAAACCCTGGACGCGGACATCAGCGGCAGCGGCTCGGTCAATTACTACGGTCAGCCAGTGGTCAATTCCTCTACCAGCGGTTCGGGAAGCATCAAAAAACTGGGCGAGTAAACCAACAGCCTCCAAGATCATACCGGGATTGTGGATTTAAGCACCTGTCCGATTAGACAGGGGTTTCCGTTGAATAGAAAGGTGACAATCTGCTCTTTTATCTATAAAATAATCTATAGACAGGTTCGTTTTCGTCCGATTTATTCAAGATAGGAGGAGAAAAATGGATAAAAAGAGATTTCTAGCGGTTCTACTACTGCTTATGGCGATTCTCACAGTCTCTGCCTGTAATGGCGGCGTGAATGTGATTCGCGGGTCGGGGAACGTGATCACAGAGGACAGACAAGTTGCCAATTTTGATCGCATTGCCCTGGAGGGATCGGGCCAGGTGATCGTAACCCAGGGCGGGAGCGAGTCACTTACGGTTGAGACGGACGATAATGTCATGGAACATGTCAAAACAGAGGTGGAAGGCGGGACGCTAACACTTGGTCTGGTCACTGGGCTTCCAACAGGACTCAATATCCAATCAACCACCCGTCTAATTTTTTATGTCGGCGTTGATGATCTCGCCGGTCTATCGATCTCAGGTTCAGGGGATATTGAAGGGGAGATGATCGAGACTGAGCGGTTGAATGCATCAGTCAGCGGTTCGGGAAACGTTCGCATCTCAAACCTTACAGCTAGTGAGATGCAGGCCGAGATCAGCGGTTCTGGTGAGGTCGATCTGGCTGGCGGTGAAGCAGCTGAACAGGATATCTCGATCAGCGGCTCAGGTGAATATCTGGCTGGGGAGGTGTGCAGTGCCTCGGTCACGGTGAGTATCAGCGGGTCAGGTAAGGCGACTGTCTGCGCCACTGAAACCCTGGATGCAGACATCAGCGGCAGCGGTTCTGTGGGTTACTTCGGTCGGCCGTCGGTCAGCTCTTCAGGCAGCGGTTCCGGAAATCTCAACAGCCTGGGTGAGTAGGGAGACTGCTGTCCGGCAACTTTGAGTGAAGAGGGTTTTCGTGTCCAAAAGGAGAGAACATAAATGACAACTGAAATGCAATCGAAAGAGGTAGACAAAGGGAGAAAGCGCATGGCCAGCGGCATCTCCGGAGGCATATTCCTGATCAGCCTGGGCGTGCTGCTGTATACTGGTTGGTGGTGGCCGGGGATCATGTTCGCCGTCGGGCTTTCCGCCGGCGCGGAGCTGGTTTTCCGAGGTCAAACCCTTAGAGGTATTGGCACGCTGGCCTTCTTCTGTGCCATTCCAATCGGGATCTGGATCATCCAGGAGACCGAGATTCCCTGGACATTGGTTGGACCTCTGGTTTTAATAGGCATTGGGGTTATTGTCCTGGTGAAAACTTTATTCCTGCGAGAATAACTTTCCTGGCAAATCTGCTCAGGCTTTAGTCTGTAAACAAATACCTGTCTAATCGGACAGGTATTTGGCTTAAGAGAGACAGGTGACAGACTGTCTTTGAAATTATCAAATATGTTTTAGTTGCGTTCACTTCAGCTGTGAATCCACCAGCGTGCAACCTGTCCACCGAGGGATAAACGTTGGCGCAATGAGAAAGGAACTTGAAAAAGACGATTGTGAAAGGCGTGCAGCATGGTCTAGATAGGACTCCTTGAAGTAGACAATGAAGGACAATACAGAAGCATCAATCGGCTATACGGGAATTTTCTCAATAATGCTTAATGTATTAGACAACGGACAAATTGGTACTTGTTGTTAGGAGTTGTCTTGGATAGCTGCGATAATTTCTTTCACAAATTTGGAGGTATTGTGATCCGGGCCAGCAGTGATGATTTGACCATCCCGGTGAACAGTTTTCTGCCTGCAAATCGCATTGTTCTCTTCTGCCAACTGCATGCAGATGAGCGGATTAGAAGTTATTTCAACACCCTCCAGAATGCCAGCATTGCCTAATATCAAAACCGCCATATCGTTTGCTGCCACGACCTTTCCTTGCGTAATAGCCTCGCGAACGATGTGTTTGACATCTGTGCTACCTTTGAATACTAAATCTTCATCACTGATCAAGATATAAGCATTGTAATCACTAATCTGTACTTGATCGAATAACAGGTTAGCCGTTATTCTAGGCAAGGTGCGTGAACCAGAATTCCCAGATTCAAATCCATGAGTAACATAAGTCGCTTCAATAGGTTCAAGAGTATTTGAAGCAATTACAATACGGTAATTGGCTTTTTCCAGGTAGTGGAGTACACCCTCATACTGGCGGTAATCGTATCGATTCCCAAACATCAATAAGACTGTTCCAAGTAGATTATCGTTTTCTTCTTGTTCGAAAATAGTAGTTGGTGTTGTTGTCGGATTTGATATGGTAGGTGTTTTGAATGATTGTTCCACAGGCGAATTCACCGCTGTTGGAACCGGTTGAGGTGTTTGCATGGTAGTTTTTTGAGCCGTTAGCCTTGCAACTTGACTTTGATTATCGATAACATCCGAGGAGGATGCCCCTGGTGAGCAGGCACCAATCAATAGAAGAATTATCAGAGGAATAAACAGTGTCTTCATCGTAACCCTCATTCATGGTTTAAATTAACGGTATTTGAAGTTTGAAAAAATGGATAGCCATCCGACAGGTGAAAGAAATCTATCTAATATTTAATACACACTGGAGATCCATAAAGTTCATATAACAGATTGCATACCGCTAGTATTTAAGTGGATATTTGAAGACTGGCGATTGAAAGCCTGACAAATATGACCGCCTGTTTGCGAAACTTAATCCACAACCTGGAAGGTAAAGTTGAAGAATCTATCCGCGACCTGGCAATTAGCGAGGTGAAGGCCAGTGTCAGTGGTTCCGGAAACCTCAACAATCTTGGGGAGAAGTAACAATTACCCGCACATTTGATCACTGAGGGTATTCTTCCTGCGCTAACAATCTTCATGCTAAAAAAACGTTCTCAGATTATAAAATCGTAAAGAAGGTACTTTTTATACTAGAACAAGTCGAGTGTCTTTGGACTGCAGCAACTGCTCGCAAACTGATACCGCTTCAATCCAAGCAAAATAAATAAAATTCACCCTTGACAAAATTAAATATACAGTGTATATTTATAGTGTAAATATACACTGTATAATATTTCAAGGAGGATACCTTGCCCAGACCTAAAAGAGACCAGCAAGTTCCCGATATGGCTGGTGCCATTAAAGAGGCAGCCTGGACGCAAATCGCAGAAGACGGCGCGCCGGGATTGTCCCTGCGGGCGATCGCGCGCCAGCTGGAGATCACCGCTCCAGCAATCTACAATTACTACCCTTCCCGGGACGATCTGGTCACCAGTCTGGTGATCGATGCGTACGCCTCCTTCGCTGAGGCATTGCTCGCCGGTCACGAATCGCACCCCGAGGAGGATCTTGAGGGTCGGATCAAGGCCATCGGCGTTGCTTATTACCAATGGGCGGTTGACTACCCCCAGCGATACCAGCTGCTCTTTGGACCAGCCCTGCCAGGCTACAGGATCCCGCTTGACGAAATACTGCCGACCAGTACTCGTTCTATGGGAGTTCTGATCGGTACTGTGGAAGCAATCCGGAGAGAGGGGAAGCTCCAGGAGGATGGAATTCCCGCACCCGACCAGGCCACCAAAGAATATATTGCCGCTTTGAACGCGTTGGGCATTCCCGCCGGACCCGAAACCCTGACTATCGCGGTGCTGATCTGGAGCCGTGTGCACGGCCTGGTGTCGCTCGAACTCTCAGGCAATTTAAGCAGCGCCCAGTGCAAGGCATTGCTGGATTACGAATTAGGTTCAATTATCAAACAATTTATTTCTAGAGGTGAATAAACAATGGTATCTTTACTTTCTCTTCCTTTTCTACTGGCTGGTGGCGGGTTGCGCCTGTTCGATTTTGGCAGACGGACCATTCCCCTAGCTGCCTGGTTGGCGCCGGTATTCCTGCTGTACTTTTCACGGCTAAATAATCCGGTCATCGCAATCCTCGCGGTTTGGATTGTGATCTTCCTGGCGGCACTCGTTGCATATCGAGGCGTGATCCCGATTCCCGGGTTCCTATACCCAGTTATCGTAGCAACATTTGCAATTATCTGGACGCTGCCGTTTCTCGCAGACCGGTTGCTGTACCCCCACATACCTGGTTTTGCTTCTACGTTGGTATTCCCGTTGACCTGGGTGGTGGTGGACTTGCTCTCGGCTCGCTTTCACCCATATGGCTCCTGGGGTTCGGTCGCTTATACCCAATACGGAAACCAGCCCGTGATGCAGCTGGCTTCGATCACCGGCATCGCCGGGATCACATTCCTCGTCACCTGGTTTGGCTCGACGATCAGCTGGGCTTGGGGCCAGGGCTTTGATTGGACCGTCATCCGCGGTGGTTTGCTGATTTACGGGCTGGTGTGGAGTCTTATTATGCTTTATGGTGGTGCACGACTGGCGTTCACAAGGTATTCCAAGACTGTGCGCAGTGCTGCAATTGGCTGGCCGGAAACAATCATGAACATGGACCAGATGATGGCGCTTTTTTCATCCACTCTGGTCGCAGGTCAGGTCAACGATGAGCAGCGCGCGAAGATCCACCGGCTGCAGCATTACTTTCTCGATGCGACCCAGCGCGAGGCGCGCGCTGGAGCGAAAATCGTCGTTTGGCCGGAGATCAACCTGATAATTCTTCGGGAAGATGAATCTGCCTTCTTGGATCAGGCTAAACAATTGGCACAGGAAATGAGCCTCTACATTTTGATGGGCATGGGTGTTCTCCGCCCTGGTGAACCCAAGCCGCTGGTGAACAAATCAATTCTGATAGATCCCCGTGGGGAGATGGCTTTCAGCTACCTGAAGAGCCGGCCCGTACCGGGTCCAGAAGCCATGTACCAGGAGCGTGGAGATGGCAAAATCCCCACCTTTGATTCGGAATATGGACGCCTGGCTTCCCCCATCTGCTTTGATATGGATTTTCCTTCCTTCATTCGGCAGGTCGGGAGGGCCGAGGCAGACGTATTGCTGGTTCCTGCCAGTGATTGGGCGGCTATTAAGCGGCTTCATAACGTTATGGCTGTGTTCAGAGCGGTTGAAAACGGAACCTCTATGCTGCGGGCCACTCGCTGGGGGACCTCATCGGCGGTTGATCCCCTGGGCAGATCGCTGGCGATCATGGACGACCTGGTCACACCGCAGCAGGTGATGGTTGCTCATCTTCCCACACATGGTGCCCGCACGCTCTATGCACGCATTGGCGACCTGTTTGCCTGGATATGTGCAGCATCCCTGGCTGGAATAATTATCTGGGCTCTCATCTGATCGCAATGACTTGGAGTAAACTAGATACTGTGAAGTTCGAAAGTGAATGATGTGTTTGAAACAGAATTCACCCAAGGAGTGGTATTTCAAAACCGATTGATTCAGTTGGGAACGTCCTAGATAACCAATTTATAGGCAGCGCCGGCACCCGTAGGCAATAATGGATGCCGGCGCAGAATTGAATATAGATATTCGCTCAATTAGATTTTGGCCGAATCATATCAATGATCGAGTCTCCTGATCCGTCAGGAGAAATTCTGCGGCAAGAACCTTCCTAGAGCTGTTGAACTACCAGGCTAAAACAACGAGCAGCTTGTCTTTTTCATAACTCATTTTTTCCAGAGTTCAATTAGCCTATAATATTAATCAATCAGGCAGCCTAAGAAAACAGGATGGAGAAACCAATGACAGATGTCATCCTGCGGACGAAACTTAATGCCCCGATTATTTGGCGGGATTTTGTATCGCGACAAAGGTTGATCAAAGTCCTCAATGAAGGTTTGCGGAGCAAATTGATCCTTGTAACTGCACCGGCTGGCTACGGGAAATCTACTCTATTGAGTGAGTGGACCTACCAGAATAATTTGCCAGCTGCATGGCTGACCCTGGATGAAGGAGATAACGATCTAAACCGCTTCATAGCCTATATCACAGCTGCGCTGCAGACAATTCATGAAGGCATTGGTTCAATTGCTCTTGAAGGCCTCCGTTCTTCTCCAACACCCGATCTAAAATCGATCATTTCTCAACTGATCAATGAGATCGACCTGGTTTCTGATCCCTTTGTGCTTATTCTAGATGACTACCAGGTGATCGAATTTCAACTCATCCAGGACGCGGTGAGTTTCCTCGTGGAGCACACACCCCCTCAAATGCATGTGGTGATCAGCTCGCGTATTGATCCATCCCTCCCCCTAGCTCGAATGCGAGGCCGGGGACAACTCACAGAATTGCGTGAAGCCGACCTGCGGTTCACGGCCCATGAAGCCACCGAGTTCTTTTCGCAGACGATGAACATCAAACTCGAGGAAGTGGACATGGACGCTCTCACCTCCCTCACGGAGGGGTGGATAGCTGGACTCCAGCTGGCCGCGATCTCGATCAAGAATAGTGTCGACAGGTCTGCTTTTATCACTGAATTTTCTGGAAGCCATGAATTCATCGTGGACTATCTGACGGATGAGGTCCTGGATAAGACTCCCGCGGAGCTAAAAGAATTTCTATTGCAGACCTCCATACTGAAGGAGTTTTCGGCAGAGTTATGCGACCAGGTAACCGGATTACAAAACGGAGCAAGGTGCCTGGAGGAATTGCGAGAAAACCATCTCTTTCTCATGCCCCTGGACAACGAACGGCACTGGTTCCGGTACCATTCACTATTCGCCGATCTGCTTCAGAAGCGTTTATTAGAGGAACAGGCGGACGAGATTCCATTTCTCCACCAAAGGGCAAGCAATTGGTTCGTTCAGAACGAGGACCTCGAGCGAGCGATTTACCATGCCTTACAAGCTGAAGATTATGAAGGCGCGCTTTCGATCATCGAACAAACCGCTGAGGACACGATGGGTCGCTCTGAATTTACGATATTCTTGAACTGGCTGCACGCAATTCCAGCCAAGATGACACGCACCAGGCCGCGCTTGCTGATCTTTGGTGCCACTGCATCATTATTCAGTGAAGGGGAACCAGAGACTGTGTCAGCTATGCTGGATGATGCCGTTGAGGCTGACGAAGGCAACGATTATGTGGGAGAAATATCAGCTATTCGTGCCATTATTGCCACCCTGAAGGGAGATATTGAGGAAAGTATTGAGCGCTCTCAGAATGCGGTGGCAGATTTGCCTGAAGGAAATATCTTTTTGCGGAGTCTGGTGATCGGTAATTTGAGCCTGGCTTATATCTCAACCGGTGATATCGTGAGCGCGGCAGAGTTGTTTTCCAAGGTCGCTAAATCGGCGGAAAAGGCCGGGAATCACATGACAGCTGTTATGGCACTCCGCCGGTTGGCGGAAATGGCATTGATCAGCGGGGAGCTTCACCGGGCCTGGGACATCTGCAAGAGAGGACTGGCTATCGCCGTCTATCCAAGTGGAAAGCCGCTTCCGGTAGCTGGCGTCTTGCTGGCAGTCCAGGGCGATATCATGCGTGAATGGAACCAGCTTCCCGAGGCGCTTGAGCTGATTCGGAAAGGGATAGAACTGATCCTGAGTTGGTCGGAGCTGGCGGCGGTCGAAATTTATTTGTATCTGGCTCGTATTAAGCGCTCAATGGGAGACGCGGAGCAGGCTCAAGCAGCGATCAATACGGCGAGACAAATCTCTGCACGAAACGAAGCCAGCCGTATTGCTCCCGTGATCGTAAATCTTTTCCAGGCCCGGCTCTGGCTGCAGCTCGGCCAGTTGGCTGAAGTGGAAAAATGGGAAAAGGAATACCAACCGTTCACAACCTACCTTGAAGAGCAAGGATACAACCCCAAATACCACCATCACCTACTCGAAATTGAGGGCATCACATTCGCCAGATTGCGCCTTGCCCAAGGAAGGTGGGCTGAGGCGTTGAATATTTTAGAGCCGCTCCACCAGGCAGCGGTAAACTTGAAGCGGAGGGGGAGGGTCATCGAGATCCTGGTGCTCAAGGCCATTGCTTCCTTCAAATTGTTGGAGAATGAAAAAGCGCAGGATCTGCTGGAAGGTGCACTCAGCTTCGCTGAATCGCAAGGGTATTTGCGTATGTTTATCGATGAAGGGGAACCGTTGCGCGAACTGCTGACATCGCTCTTCGAGGATGTTCGCAGACGGGAGGAGAGCGACTCGGCAGGTGTGTCAGTTGAGTATCTAAATCAGCTGCTGACGGCGCTGACCACCGATTCCGTGGCGAGGAAGATCGCCGGACAGGGAGAGATGGAGCCGTTCAGCGATCGCGAGCTGGAGGTGCTGCGATATCTGACGACTTCTCTCACAAGCACTGAAATTGCGCAGGAGCTTTACATTTCGCCGAACACGGTGCGCTTCCACATTAAGAATATTTACAGCAAGCTCGGCGTGAATCAGCGTGCCGCGGCTGTTGAACGTGCCAGGGATTTGGGCTTGGTTTAACTCTTCAAATCAACTTCTATCAGTCAGTCCTCGGATACCTGTCGAGGGCTATTTTTGTAGATTTACCTACACTTTTTGCTGAGGGAGAAACTTTGTGGAGTACACGATGGCGAAGTGTATCCATTTGGCGAGCTCAGGAAATATTTTGCTCTAAGGGGATTTGCAATCCTCGTTTTGAGTAAGTCGCAGGATTGCAAATCCTGCGAGAACACTTAATCACCCTTCTCCCTTTCGTAAAAAATCTCCTTCTATCATCAATTCTTGGAAACCTGCCGAGGGCTGCTTTTGTTTATAAACTACCCACCTCAACTACCTAGGTTGGGTGGTGACAATTAACCCATCCCTCTTTTATCCTGTAATTGAATTTGAATCACGATCAACGTTTTTAATAGTGATTCGAAGAGATGAAATAAATGGAGTTTTTTGACTTATGACGAACTCAAATAGACCGGATGAACCTTCGAACTATCGCATAAAAGTGAGCGGCAAAGTTAAGCAAAGCTGGTCAGAGTGGTTCAACGGGATGGTGATCGAATTTGAGATGGCAGCCGGAGAGAACCCAGTCTCGACATTAACTGGTTTGTTGGCGGATCAAAGCGCACTCTTCGGCGTGCTGAATAAAATTCGAAACTTGGGCTTGAAATTGCTGTCAGTTGAGCAGGTCAATCGAGAACTGAAAAATGAAAAAGATGAATAGTGGAACTATGGAGGTGTTCCGATGAAGATTATGGAATGGATCAGACGCCGACCGGTGGCGAGTTACTTTATTCTAGTGTTCCTGATCTCCTGGGGGGGCAGCCTGCTTGGCGGGGGAGTGTACTTGCTGCAGGGAAAGGCAATAGAGCTGAAAGATACCCTGCCCATGGGTGTTGCCATGATAGGCGCTCCCACTCTAGTGGGTATCCTGATGACTTATATCTGTGATGGTAGACAGGGTCTGCGAGACCTTCTTACCCGGATGAAGAAATGGAAAATCCCAGGACGCTGGTACGCAACGCTGCTCATTTTCCCGATTCTGATCCTGGTCGTCCTGATCCCTCTATCCATACTGATCACTCCGAAATTGACCCCGAACTTTTTTGCCATCGGCATCATTATGGGCCTGGTCGCTGGATTCTTTGAGGAGATCGGCTGGATGGGATTTGCTTATCCCAAGATGCGCTTGAAGCTGAGCATCCTGCAGGCGAGTATTGTATTGGGTTTTTTCCATGCATTGTGGCATTTCATGGCCGACTTCCTGGGAAATTACCTCTCTTTCGGGTCTAACTGGTTCCTTTATTTCGCCCCATTTTTTGTATTTGTTGTCGCCTTGCGGATCATCATCGCCTGGGTTTACGAGAATACAGGCAGCTTACTTTTGTCTCAGCTGCTTCACGCCAGTTCTTCGGGGTTCCTGGCCATACTCGTGCCGATCAGATATGCTGGTGAAACATGGCCCATTTTTTACGCGGTCTATGCCATAGTTATTTGGCTGGTGGCGGCCATAATTATCCTGCGGAACGAACATCAATTGGTGGAACAACCAGCATAACAATCTTTGAATGTAGAAAGAATGGCACAAATCAGAAGTGGTAGATTGATTAAGGAGGTACTGAAATGAAGATCATGGATTGGATCCGACGGCGACCGGTTGCAAGCTACTTTTTTATGGTCTTTTTGATCGCCTGGGGCGGCAGCATCCTCGGAGTGGGGGCGAAATTTCTGGATGGCGTCGAATTAGAGCTAAACGATGGTCTTCCAATAGTTGTTTTTATGCTTGGTGCACCCAGTTTAGGAGGCCTGGCATGGATGTACATCTGTGATGGCAGACAGGGCTTACGGGATCTTTTTTCCCGAATGAAGAAGTGGAGAGTCCCTGGACGGTGGTACGCAACACTGCTCATCTTCCCGGTTTTGATCCTGATCGTGCTTATCCCCCTTTCACTCCTGGTCACACCAGATCTGACACCGACCTTCTTTTCACTAGGTATTCTGATGGGCTTACTGGCGGGATTTCTGGAAGAGATTGGCTGGATGGGATTCGCATACCCCAAGATGCGCATGAGACTCAGTGTCCTGCGAGCGGGCATTTATCTGGGACTAATCCATGCATTGTGGCATGCAACAGCCTTCTTTCTGAGCAGCTACAATAGTTTTGGGCAGAATTGGCTGCCTTATTTCACAGGTTTCTTTGTGTTTCTCGTTGCTCTGCGCATTATCATTGTCTGGGTTTATGAGAATACCGGGAGCGTGCTTTTAACACAGTTGTTGCATGCCAGCTCCACAGGCTTCCTGGCCATTCTGGTGCCGTCGACGAATGCCAGTGAAACATGGCCCATTTTTTATGCTGTCTACGCGGCGGGTCTATGGCTGGTGGCTGCTTTTATTATCATAAGAAATGAAAAACAGCTAGTGAACCAACCAGCATAAGAAAATGTGTTAATAATGTGTGGACCGTAATGACCGACAGGACACGCGCCACGATGGCAGATGCAATTTTGATTTACCACAAATCTTGGAATGGATACAAAAAGATTAAAAAAATCGAAACCAATTCTTGGGTTGAAGTCAAAGATAAAGAACGCTACTGCCAGGACAGGCTGGATAATAAAAGGACTGATAAGGTGAACACACAAACGCAAGATATACGGAAATACCTGGTCGCCACGCAGCTATGCGATGGTGATCATCCAGAGCTGTGGAGAACAGCTGATGAAATTTGTGGGAGCGAAAATATCCCTGGAGAGAAAGCTAAAAGGATATTCTATTTCGTTAGGGATGAGATCAGATTTGGTCTGGCCTTTTCCCGCACGAAGGCCTCTCAGACCTTGAAGAGAGGACATGGAGATTGCAGCAGCAAGTCCAACCTTCATGTGGCGCTGTTGAGAGCGATTGGAATCCCGGCCAGGCTCCGCTGGGTGAAAGTGAAATCAAGTGTTCTATGTGGAATTATTATAGATCCGCTCTATAAACGCATGCCGCCAACTGCTTCCCATTTCTGGCCTGAGTGCTTCCTCAGGGATAAATGGGTTTCATGTGAGGCCTTTCTTGATAAAACTCTTTACGAGGGCATGCTCCGTAAAGGCCTTATCAATGAGGACCAGGTGCCTACGATTGACTGGGATGGTGAAAATAACCTCGTCATGCTTAGACCATGGATTGTCGAGGATTGCGGTTCGCTCTCATCGGCAGACGAAGCCTTGGGGATGCTCCAGCACACCGAGGAAGGGATGCTGCCGATCCAGGTTGAGCGGCTCATCGCCCCGGTT
>JBFFEL010000109.1:0-14207 GCA_041558875.1 Anaerolineales bacterium | reverse complement strand
GGCCGGTTCAGCAAAACCATCAAACAGGGCGTCTATGATCGCATCCACATCCACCGCATAGTTCATCGCCTGCCTTACCTTGGCATCCATCGTCGGTTGGTCCAATCCGGAGGTCAGGTTATTGAATGCAATGTAGTAAACACGTTCAACTGGGTACTTGACCACCTTTACATTTTCAACGCCCAGCAGGCTCTGAGCCTCCTCTGAACTCAAGCGGGTGACGATGTCTGCTTCACCAGTCTGGATGGCAGCAACTCGGGTAGCGGACTCGGGAATGGGCCGGAAGATCACCGTCTCGATCTTCGGCGCCCCTCGCCAGTATTCCATGTTCGCTTCCATGGTAATGTGGTCACCCTTGACCCATTCGACGAATTTAAACGGACCGGTACCCATGGGGAATGCATCAAAGCCCTCTTGACCCACCTCTTCAAAGTAGCCAGGGGGGATCATCACCCATTGATCGGCCACCGTACCCAAGAAGAGCGCGTTGGGCTCGGGTAAGGTTGCTTTGACGGTGAATTCGTCAATTGCCTCCACATTACTGGCTGTCTCCCAGTGATAGCTGTATTCAAAACCCGCAGTGCTGGCTCGCTCCCAACTGAAGACCACGGCATCAGCATTGAACGGTTCGCCGTTATGGAAGACGACATCCTCTCTCAGGTGGAAGGTATACTCAGTACCATCTTCGGAAACCTCCCAGCTCTCCGCCAATTGAGGTTCGATTTTACCTCCCTCTCCAAACCAAACCAGCGAATCGTACAGCTGGAAGTCGGTCGTCGAGGCCTGGCGTTCTGCCGCTTGAACATGATCGAGGGAGTTTGGGAAAGTCGATAGCGCTCGCACCAGGGTACCAGTGGGAACATCCGGCGGTTCTACTTCGACCTCTTTTACAACTTCAACTTCCTGTGTGACGATCACTTCTTCGGTGACGACAACCTCTTGCGTGACGATGACTTCTTCTGTGACGACTACCTCCCTAGGCGCGCAGGCTACAAGTGCAATTACGCTTACAGCAAGCAAAGCGATAAAAGTCCAGAATCGTTTAGTGGACATCAAATCTTCTCCTTAAAGTAATTGAATATGGATGTTTGGTTTATTTCTATTTTGGATTTATTTGTAATATTTGAAACTACCACCTCCTTCAATCGATTAAATAGCTGCTTTAGTCCCCCCTGACTTGACAACCTTTTGAGCAAGTGGCATACTGGTTTATATACCAGTATACCATATCATTGTCTCGTTATTGGGTTGTGCCTTCTTGTGGACACCGAGAACCAGATTAATTCGGTGCATCCACATTAATAAGTATAGAGATGGAAAACGTTAAGTCAAGTGTTCCCCAATACATAAAAATTGCCGACAGCCTGATTGAACGGATCGAATCAGGTGAGCTGGTACCTGGGATTCAGCTACCATCAGAACGCAGGTTGAGCGAGTTATTTGAGGTCAACCGTTTGACGCTGCGGCGTGCGCTGAGCAGATTAGAAGCTCAAGGGTTGATTATTCGCAAACATGGCAGAGGGAATTTCATCGCGGAACCCAAGATCGAACGACAGACCGGGAAATTAGTTTCATTCACCCACGGCATGCAGCAGCAAGGGCTCGCACCAGGAGCGAAGGTGATCCGTATTGAGGAACGACCGGTCGGAGCTGCAGTCGCTGAACGATTGAAGATTCAAGTATTAGCACCGGTGTTCTTTATGTTACGCTTGCGGATGATTAATCAAGAACCCGTGATGCTGGAACAATTGTGGGTTCCTGTTAGCTGTTTTCCGGGGTTGGATCACCAGGATTTGGACAACCGCTCAGTGTATGAAATCATGAAAACCGAGTATGGAATTTTCATGACCAAAGCTGAACGGAGCCTGGAGCCGGTCATTGCCACAGAATACGAGGCAGAATTGCTTGGAACAATCCCGGGTGCTCCGTTGATGTTGGAGAGGCATCTTGGTTTCGACCAAGATGCGAATTGTGTGGAATTCGGCAAAGATCTGTATCGAGGTGACCGTTTTCGTTTTATGACCGCAGAAAATCATGGCTGATTGAGTGATATTCGGGAATTGCGAAACAGGAAAAACTCCTTTAAAGTTTGTAGACAAGTTGTGATATTAGAATAGAATTAGTTTAGGTATGGTGTGGATATTTTCCTCTCCCAAGTGGTATTGTATTGAAGTTTCAACCTCTGGAGTCCCAAAATATTCATCACCGGTATTTTGTCCCTCGTAAAGAATATTGATGAGCAATTTGAAGAAAAATATTGAACTGGTCTTCAAAGAAGATTATTTCGGTTTTCAAGAGGGAGCCAAGAGGCTTGAAGATGCGCTGGCTGGCAACCCAGACCGGATTCCAGTTTATGCCCAAATACACGAATTCACCATGAGTGAGTTTGGAATCCCTGCGAAGACGTTCTATACCACTCCCGATATCTTGACCCCGGCCACCCTTGAAGTCGCTGAGCAATATGGTCTCGATGTCGGCTATGTGGATTACGACGTCTACAATATTGAAGCCGAAGGTCTGGGTCAAAAAGTGGTTTACTTTGAGAATCATGTACCGGATGTCGATCGGGGCGTTCCACTGATTACTGGACCCGATGACCTGGTGAAAATCAAAACGCCCGATTTTGATACTGCTGGGCGTTTTGCTGGGGTGATAGAGATTCAATCCATCTATGCGAAATTAACCGGTTTACCGCCCTCGCTGCAATTCTGTGCGCCGTTCAGTCTCGCGGCTAACCTGCGCGGCGTCGAAAATTTAATTATGGATATGCTCAGAAATCCCCCATTTGCGAGAGGTCTTTTTGATGCAGTTGTCGAAGAAGTTCTGGTACCTTGGATTCTCTATCAGAAGAAAATGTTCCCCGACACAACCAGTATCGCGGGGGCAGATGCGATGGCTTCGTTACCCATCGTAAACCTGAAGATGCTCGATGAATGGGTAGCGCCTTATATCCTCAAAATACGTGAAATCTGTGGCCCTGAAGTTTATGTCCCAAATTGGGTAGGGGAGAGATATCTTCAAGACCCCCGAAAAATGCTGGCGCTTAAAATTCTTGTCTGTCCTGATTTCTTAGAAGGACAGGACCCTGACGTTGACGCGCTTAGTCCTAAATTCTATAAAGAATATGCCGAAGAGCGTGATGTTTCTTTAATTCTCGGGGTGGGAGCGGAATTTTTAGCCCATGCAACACCGGACAAAGTCTCCCAGCGGGTGACTGAGTATGTCAGGGTAGGTGCAGTAAATGGCTGCTTTGCACTTTACTTGTGCAACCTGGGCGCTACCACCCCACCGGAAAACCTGCGTGCGGCTGTTGAGGCAGCACACTCAGTACCTACTCAAAAGATGAGTTAAGAAAGTTTATTCTTCCTCTTGATCAGCCTTAATTTGTTTAAAGAATTCTTCATTAAGTTTTTCCGATAGGACATCTCCACCGGCTTCTTCCAGACGCGTGTGCACAGGCTCAAACCATCTCTGCTCAATTAAAACCAGAATGACTGAGGTGCCAGGTTTAAGCGTGGCTCCGATCTCGGTCAAACGCTTATCTGGGATGCCGGCATCAAATTTCTTGGCGGCGATTCCCCCCACGGCTACACCCACTGTACCTCCGATGGCGGCACCGATTGGCCCAGCGATCAAACCGACCAGGGCTCCAATAATGCCGCCGTAAACTACTCCTTTGACTGCACTCAAATCTGCCGTTTCCTTGATATGAAGTTTATCTTCCTTATCCCTGTTAACGATGGCAGCATCTTTGAAATCAATCAACCTGCCCCTCTTATCCATTTTCAAGTCAAAAAACGCACTTTCAGCAATTTCTTCATCTTTGAATGAAGCCAGGATCAACATGGCTGGTTCTTTGCTCATGATCGTCCCTCCACAATTAACAATAATTGCCTCATAAGTACCTTGGCTGTGGATCAATTCGCTGCCGGCAGTTATCCAACATCTGATTTGTATTATTATATGCATTTTTCCTCAACAGTAGAGGTTAGAAAGATCATGATGGACAATAGATTAACTTAAAGTTGAAGCAGTTTGGTCATGTTGATAAATACTGTAGTCTAGCCAGGATCTTGTGCCCGTTAACTGAGTGAGTACAGCCAAGGATTTCACCCAGCAGGTAAAGTAAAAATACGATTCGCAATCAGTAGACAATAATTACCACTTGGGCGTAAAATAATCTGAATTCATTAATTGGAAATTATTCGCTAATTTCCATTTGATTCGAAGAGAGCAGGTTGTAGATGAAATGACTGGTTATTCATTTTCCAAGGTGTTCAACCCACAACCCGGCTGGTATGCAGGTGATTTCCATCTCCATTCGAACGCCTCTCACGATGGTGAAAATTCAACAACTGAGCTGGTAGAACTCGCTCGAGAGGAGGGATTAGATTTCCTGGCCCTAACAGACCATAATACCATCGATGGTTTCACTGAAATTGCAGAAAATTCAGACTTTCCATTTATCCCCGGGATAGAGGTAACACTTTCAAAGGGTCACTTTAACGTATTTGGGATGGGGGCATGGCGTCCTTGGATGGCTGAGATCAACATTTCCCAGAGAGCGATCCTATTGCCAGATAAGTACCAATCTGTTAGCGAACTAATGGGAGTAATTTCACAGGAGGGATATATCAATTCGATCAATCATCCATTGCTTCATCCCTGGGAGTGGCTATACAAGAAAACCGATCTGAATTACGTTCACTGCGTGGAGCTGTGGAATGATCTATATTGGCCGGATAACACCATAGCGAATCCTAAAATGGTTGAATTGTGGACGAGTTGGCTGAACAATGGGGTCTGGGTGATAGCTATCGGCGGTAGCGATTATCACTATCTACCGAAACCGGATTTGGGCTTGTTTGGCGAGAGACTCGGTCAGCCGACGACATATGTTTATGCGGAAGAACTGTCCGCACCTGGGATTTTGGAGGGAGTACGGCGCGGAAGGGCTTATGTGAGTCGCGGGCCTAAAGTAGATTTCCAGGCTACTACAGGTAGTGGAACCTTTGCTATCGGTGATGATATGGGGGAACACAGTGGGGAGATTTGGTTCACTATCAGCCTCTCGAACCAAATAGATAACGCCCAAGTCCAGCTGGTTAGAAATGGCGAGGTTGTTGCTTCCGAGCAGTTGGGCAGAGAGGGAAAGAGCTGCGAGTTCCGATATAATGGGCAGCGATCAAGCTCGAGTTGGTTCAGGGTAGATGTAATCGAAGATGCAGGTCAAGCGCTGGCGATAACCAATCCGATATTTTCGAATTATCGGCAAATTGAAGGTCCAAATACTTGGGATGGGGCTTGAGTGAGTTTCCTGCCAAGAATTGAGCCAGATGGGTTATTGAGAATTTTTTTCAAGCCTGAAGTTAACCTAAAACTCTAATTTGCTGTGAAAGAAAATCTTGATCGACCGGGATGCGGTTCAACCTCACCCCACAGGCGTTATATACAGCATTGATAATCGCAGGAGCGGTGGGCATGGTGGATATCTCGCCAACACCTTTGGCACCGTAAGGACCATCCTTGGTCGGATCCTCGACGATGATCGTCATAATCTCTTCAGGGATGTGGCTGACCGAAGGCATCCGATAACGGGCCAGGTAGTCAGTGAAGATGATGCCATCTTCGACAATGAATTCTTCGGTTAGGGCGTGCCCGATGCCCATGATAATACCGCCGTCAATCTGGCCCTGTAAACCCAATGGATTGATCGCCTTCCCGACATCCGTGGCGGCGATCACCCGCAGAATCTTGACTTCTCCTGTTTCCAGATCGACTTCCACTTCGACGGCCTGGGCGGCGAATGAGTATGCGAAGTGCTTATCCCCCGGTTCATCCAAGGGATAAGTCTCTGGCGCCCAATATTCATATAAGACCTTCGGTTCACGCCCCTCATCCTTCATGTAATCGACAACTTCTCCAAAAGGCACCTTACTGCCATTAACCTGAGCCAATCCTTCAATGAATTTAATCTCTTCCGGGGCGACATCATAGCGTTCAGAAAGCGTGGCTTTCATCGCTTCTCGCAAGGTACCGGCAGCATGTTTGACCGCGTTGCCGGAGATATAAGTTTGCCTGGAACCGGTGGTGGGACCGCCATCCGGTGTCAGATCGGTGTCGGATAGCAATACCCTCACATGTTCGATGGGCAAGCTCAATTCTTGAGCTGTAACCATCTGCAGGACGGCAACCAAACCCTGACCAATTTCTGCTGATGAGATGCGTGCTTCAACAGTGCCATCTCGATAGAGTTCGACTTCAGCGACAGCTTTGTCTGGGGACCCTTCACCCAGACCAGTGTTCTTGAATGCTACCGCAAAACCCCAGGAGCGCCGTTTTTTTGGAGATCCATCAACTGCGCGAGAGAGAAATGGATCCTCGCCGTTGGTATACGCCGTCAATTCAGCCTTGGTCTTGTCGATGCATTCGATTAAGCCAACGCTGTCTTTGAGGTGCTGCCCAGTATTGGTGATCGAATCGGCTCGCAAGGCGTTTATGCGGCGGAACTCGATCGGGTCGAAGCCCATTTTTTCAGCGACCTGGTCGATCATGCACTCAATAGCGAAAGCGGCCTGCAGAGCCCCGAAACCACGGAATGCTCCTGAGGGTGGATTATTTGTGTACATAGCATAGCAGTCAATCTTGACGTTGGGAACAATATACGGACCAGTTGAATGAGTTGTCGCCCGTCCCATAACCTTCGTGCCAAGCGAAGCATAAGCGCCGGTATCACCATACAATTCTGTTTGAGCTGCAGTCAAGGTGCCATCGCGTTTCAAACCCAGTTTCACCTTGATCTGAGTTGCGTGGCGCTTAGGGTGCACCTGTATGCTCTCGTGACGATCATATAATATTTTCACCGGTCTTTTCGTATCCTGAGCCAGCAGAGCAGCATGGATCTGTCCGACAATATCTTCCTTACCGCCAAAGCCGCCGCCGACCAAGGTGCCTCTCACCCGCACCTGGGATTGGTGGAGATCTAATGTCGCGGCAACCTGTTCCCGATCTGCATAGGGGATTTGGGAGCCAACGAAAATCTCTATGCGGTCATCTTCAGTCAAGCGGGCAATGCTGCACTCGGGTTCCATGAAGGCGTGTTCCATTGCCGGGGTGTAAAATGTCTCTTCGTAAATCACCTCAGCCTGGTTGAAACCTTCTTCTATGTCCCCTTTGTTCACCTTGATGTGCTTGAGCAGGTTGCCGTCTTCGTGAACCTTGGGGGAATCAGGATCCATTGCATCGACGGGATCGGTGACTACGGGCAAAGGTTCATATTCCACATTGATCAAACCTAGGGCATGTTGAGCAATTTCCTGGCTCTCAGCGGCGACAAGGGCAATAGCATCCCCCACGTAGCGCACCTTCTCCCCTACACCAACCAATGCTGGCCAATCATGGATGACTAGACCATGATTCAGCCGCCCGGGAACATCAGCTGCCGTGAGCACTACATGGACACCTGGCAAGGCTTTTGCCTCTTCGATATCCAGCTGCTTAATGACGCCATGGGGGATACCTGCTCGCAGCGTAGCTCCGAAAAGCATTCCCGGGAAGCTCAAATCATCTGTATAAATCGCACTACCAGTGACTTTTGCTTTTGCCTCCGGTCGCTGGAAAACTCGCCCAACAACATCAAGGTCACTTTCGAAGTCAAAAGATGGATATTCAATGGGTATCTTGTGGTTTATCTTCTGCGCGGCTGCCTGGATGGCGCTGATTATGGACGGGTATGCACCACAGCGGCATAGCGTATCGGTTAGTGCATACTTAATATCCGCAATGGATGGATCCGGGTTTTCTTCCAGCAGGGCTGCAGCAGTCATGATCTGGCCTGGGATGCAAAAGCCGCACTGCACGGCACCATGCTTAATGAAAGCCTCCTGCAATGGATGCAGATCGCCATTTCCTGACAGCCCCTCAATGGTTGTAATCCGTTTTCCGGAGGCTTTTTGAGCAGGGTAGTTACATGAAAGTACTGGAGTGCCATCAACCAGGACCGTACAGGTTCCGCATTCGGATTCGCTACAGCTTACTTTTGTGCCGGTGAGATCTAAACGATACCTCAGCACATCAGAGAGATTTTCGCCATGGTTAATCTGGACAGATTCTTCCTTCCCGTTCACCCATAACTTCAATTCAATCATAATTCACGCTCATTTACCTAATAATTGCTCGTCCAACTGCAGTATCTAAAACTTCCCGCAATAATACCGGGAGAAGCTGTTCGCGGTACTCTTTGGTCGCCCGATGTTTGCTGGTCCGCAAGGAAACTTCGCCAGCCAACACCTGGCAAGCCTGCTCAAATGCGATACTGTCGAATAATTTACCCTTTAACACCGCTTCAGTCTGATAGGCGCGAAATGGTCGGGGGCCAGCTGGACCACATGCGATGCGTACGTCGGCGATGGTCTTACCTGAACCTATTTTCACCCAGGCGGCCATATTCAGGATGGCGATTGCCACTCCCTGAGGGCGCATCACCCGGTGGAAGGCAGACGCCTCTCCTTCATTGATCTTTGAGAAACGGAAGCCAACTAACAATTCGCTTGCCCGGTTAAAGGTCACTTTTCCGGGACCGGAAAAAATATCGATTAGTGGTTCCCAGCGAGGATCGCCAGATCTTGGAGCGATATGCACCTTGGCATCCAGCGCTAAGAGCGAGATGGTCCCGTCACCGGCAGGAAGGGCATGTGCCACGTTGCCCCCGATTGTGGCAACATTCCTGACTTGGGGACCACCAATCAATCCGCAGCCTTCAACGACGCATAGGGCATATTTTTTCAACAGATCACTGTGGACAATTTCTTGGTGAGTTACAGCTCCACCGAGATAGATTTGGTTACCATCGAGACGAATTTGCCTCATTTCCTCGACCTCGGAGATATCCAGGAAGATATCAGGTTGTGGATGTCTGCCTTGACGGATATCGATGAGCAAATCAGATCCACCAGCAATGACAGCCTTTGACCGGTTTTCAATACTGAGGGTCTCTAGCGCTTCTGCAAGCGATTTAGCGATGACGTATTTTTCAACCATTGTGGATAACCTTAGTCGACATTATTAGTATGATACCCGAGAACCGAGAAAAAATAGATTAATATAGATTTTTCGAGAGATGGTTTGCCGTTTAATGAAGATATGAGTACACAGTGCTGATAAATAAAGGTGATTGACACCTTCCCAACCACCAATGAATGCATGGATTTCTTTAGTTATCGCTATCCGAAAACGCTCATCAGGCTATTCAGGATGGGATCATACCTATGTGAGATTCCTTTTTAGCAATATGGTTTACTCATTTTGCGGCGATCTCCCAGATGAGCCCAGTTAAAATATATGTTACCACCAGCAACCCAGCAACAATATGGGTGCCAGCGCGGCAATCCAAGATGAGCAAGTTGCGTATTATTCAAATCTTGGAACCCGTTCCCTTTCGATCCTCAACGATTCAAGTATAAAAATCATGAGCTTCTAAGATCGGTTATTATGTGGATTCCTTGGGTTGGTTTGCCCTCCAGTAAGTGAGATAACGAGCGCCGAATTGATCGCGTCCCATCAGCAAATCTGTTGCGCGAATGGTGCTGGTCAGTTTAATTGGATCTGTGATTGCACAGGTCGCGCCTAGTCCCATTGCTAATGACAGGAAAGCCTGATTGATGGTATGACGATCTGGTAAACCAAAAGACACGTTGCTGGCCCCCAGGTTTATGTTAACGCTAAATTGTTCTTTCAAATTTCTGATCGTTTGGAGAGTAACTACTCCTGCATTGCTATCCGCGCCGACAGTCAGTACCAGAGGATCGATAATGATATCTTCTGCTGGGATACCTAGTTTCCCTGCTCTCTCGAATATTTTTTCGGCGATGGCCACCCTGGTTTCTGAATCATTAGGAATGCCATCATCATCCATGGTAAGACCAATTACTGCCGCACCATAGTCCTTGACCACCGGCAAAACTGCTTCCAGAGATTTTTCTTCCCCATTAACTGAGTTTACAAGGGGTTTTCCCGGCAGGATGGCTAAAGCAGCAGCGATAGCTTCGTGATTTGCTGAGTCTAAGCATAATGGAACATCAACCTGTTCCGAGACAAGCTTGGCCACTTCAGGTAACACGGCAACTTCATCAATCCCGGGCACACCGACATTGACATCGAGTACATCCGCCCCAGCCTCTACCTGCTTGGTAGCGAGATGACGAACATAGTCATAATCGCCCTCCTTGAGGGCTGCTGCGAGTTTTTTGCGCCCTGTTGGATTGATCTTCTCCCCGATGATCATGAACGGTGCATCAAAGCTAACTTTTACTTCCTTTTTGTCACTTTTTAGAATAGTTTCCACGGATTTTCCCTTTCGTCGTCTTGTGTGTTGTCGGATTTATTCTTTTCCGGATTGGCGAGTTTTTATTTCTAATCACCCTCAACAGATTACTGATCAGGGCGCGATAATTTCACTCGGCACGTGGAAAATGATCTATGCAATTTTACCCTCTTCTATTGATTTGATTTAGCAGACTGATCTAGATTTGGATTTGTTCAACTTTTGGGCTTGTCAAAAGGGATATGGTTCAAACCAGATTGGGTTGCGAATTTTATCTCCGCCTTAATACCCACCCCAAGAGGAATAAACTGGCAACCACGAAAACAATCCCGAGGGTCGGGGCTAGTCCAGATACTCCGGGTTGGGTTTGTGGTTCTGAGGTTGGGGTGGTGCTTGGAAGTTTCGTCGCCAATTTCTGGGTGGATGTAGGTGGAATTGGAGACGAGGTGGGTGCAGGGGTACTGCTTGGTAAGATGGGGATTGGAGTTTCTGTTGCTGGAGGTGTGACTCGGAGAAGCAATTCCTGACCTGGTTGGAGAACTGAAGTTGAAGTGAGGTTATTCCAACTCATCAGATCTGCCATCTTTATCTCATACAGGTCCGCTATCCAGGCAAGGTACTCGCCGCTTTTGACGATGTGGTAATAATTCCCATCGCTGGACGGAGTAAGTTGTTCGATCGGTGTGAGTGGCCTTGGAGTTGGGCTGGGGGTTATGTGTCCAGGATCAATCAGCAATTTTTGGCCGATTTGCAGCGGCCAATCTGCTTGCAATCCATTCAAGGAGAGGATCTTTTCTAATGTCACGATGTATGCATCGGCAATTTTAATCAATGCCTGGTAAGGTTGTACTTCGTGAATGATTCTCCCCTGTACATCCGGGGTAGCCTTCACCACCATTCCGATCGGGGTCGGGGTGGCATAACCTTCAGTTTTGCTGGAAGGTATGAAGAGCTCCTGTCCGACAACCAGCCCATTTTCTCTTGAAAGGTTGTTCCAAATCTCCAGATCGTTGATGGTGATCTGGTATGCGATAGCAATCGACCAGAAAGACTGCCCTGATTGGACGGTGTGAAAAATTCTGCCATCAATATCGGGTGTGGCGATCTTAACCGGGATGATGATCTGCGATACGGGTGGGTTTGGAATTTCACCACCTACAGGATCATCCCCGGGGGCAGGTTTGTATTCGCCGCATGCTTTGTTGGAGGTATAGGCGGCCTGTAAAATATAATATACCCGGCCGTCTGCAGCCTCCGCAATGCCGGCGCCCACGTGGCAGTAAGCTGGATTGACCGCAGGGCGCATGTGTTCGGGATCCGCCCAGGCCTGCATAATCTCATCTATGCTGCTGTTCCAACCAACTGCAAAATTCTCTGTAGCCCAAACTTTGCCTCCCCCACCGTAACCTGCTGCCTGGATGCGGCCGCGCACATCGCCTATGTGCCAGGACATGTTGTTAGCGGCCATGGTTTCTGCAGTGGCCTGAGCGACGGCGTTAATGATCGGGTCTTCAATTAAACGGGGTAAACCGCGCGAGACGCGCAGAGTGTTCATCGCCAGGATTAATTCGCTGCGGGATACTTCTCCAGATTGAGCAAGATCCTTCGCCTGGTAAATAGGGGGAGCCAGCAACCAGACAAGTAGCAAAATGGCCTCGACCAGGAGAAAAAACCTTCTTCGATGATTTCTCACCATGCCAGGGATTCTAGCATGAGAAAGAGGAAAGTTAAAATAGAAGAAACCCAATATTAGGTTCTTTTAATATCAATAAAAAACCGAGAATGTCTCACTCAGGTCCGGTAGATGAACAATCGTTGCAATAAGGTGGAGAAATGCGGGCTTTGTCGGTGTTGGTTATCTCGTAGAAATTTAAACAAGCTGTTTGTACATCACATGCGCGTCGACATATCCTAGTCGGGCATGCCGGAAAGCTTCCGGCAGCGTTCCGATGATCTTAAATCCGAGTTTCTTCCATAATTCGACTGCAATTTCGTTCGTTGAGACCACCAGGTTGTACTGCATCGCTCGATAACCTCGGATTACCGCTTCTTTCTGCGAATGTTTACACATCGCAGAGGCGATACCCTTCCCACGAGCCTGTTTGGATACGATATATCCACAGTTGCACACGTGGGCACCCAGGCTGGGTTGGTTTGGCTTGATGTAATAGGTTCCCCATATCTTCTCATCACCCCCGAAAGCTACAAATGTTTTCTCGGGTTTCTTTATCCAGACCTGGCGCGCTTCCTCTTCAGTGATATTGGGGGAAAAGGCATATGTTTCCCCAGCATGAAATACCGGCTCAATAATTGCCCATACGAATGGCCAGTCTTGTTCTTGGTAAGGTCTGATGATCAAATTGGATAATTTCATTATTGTTTCCTTTTTACATATCCAAAAATTTTATCACCTCCCTGCGAACAGAAACTTTGGTCGTTGAGAGATAACTTTCTAGTTGTTGTCTCGATTCACATCAGGCAAGATCTTTTTGGCATGGTTGGAAAGATTTCATTTTGTCTGCTCCCACGTGACGGTTTGGTTTAGCATTTATCCCATGGAAAAAGAAAATGTTATGATTTAGATTGGATGTCAAGGTTTCTTGGCACTAGCTTTGAAGATTGCCATACATGAATAATTTCAATTTTGTTACAGGAGAATATGATGACTGAACGAAGTAAGGTGAACTTACCTGATTTATTCAAAAAAATGGATAAAGGGGAACCAATCACCTGGTTAACCTGTTACGACTACCCCACAGCCCACCTTCAAGAGCAGGCTGGGGTAGATATGATCCTGGTTGGTGATAGCCTGGGTATGACCATGCTGGGTTACGACAGTACCCTGCCTGTCACGATGGACGATATGATCCGCCATACCCAAGCTGTTCGCCGTGGTGCGCCCACTGCCTTCCTGTTTGGCGACATGCCTTACATGTCCTACCAGGCCAGCAACGAAGATGCCGTACGCAACGCAGGACGCTTCATGGCAGAAGCTGCTTGTGATGCGGTCAAGCTGGAAGGTGGACGCGAGATGGCGGACAGAATTCGTGCGATTGCAGCGGCCGGAATTCCTGTTTCCGGTCACCTGGGACTGACCCCGCAAAGTGTCAGTGCACTCGGTGGATTCAGGCTTCAAGGTAAAGGTGCAGCAGCAGCCAAACGCATCATTGAAGATGCCAAGATCCTGGAAGAAGCTGGTGCTTTCTGCATCTTGCTGGAACTTGTGCCCGACAGGGTTTGCCAGATCATTACTGAACGTTCTGAAAATTGCCTGATAATGAGCCTGGGTGGCGGACCGCATGCTCACGGACAATTGTTGATTTATCACGATATGTTTGGTCTGTACCCCAAGTTCAAACCAAAGATGGCAAAAGTGTTCGGCAATGCCGGTGAGGTGATTCTCAATGGCTTGAAGCAGTATGTGGATGAAGTTAGCGATGGCACGTTTCCCGCAAAAGAGAACTACTTCGGCATTAAAGACGAAGAATATAATGAGCTGATCAGAGAGCTGGGAGATTAAATTTCATGTCTTTTGCAAGTCGAGTGAATCATCTAAAGGCTGAGGGGGCTTACCAGGTATTGGCACGCGCACAGGAGCTGGAAGCTGCCGGGCGCGATATCATCCACTTGGAGATCGGCGAGCCTGATTTTTCGACCGCCCCGCATATCAGTATGATGGGCATGAAAGCCATCGCGGATGGCAAGACGCGCTACAATCCACCCAGCGGTCTCAAAGACTTGCGTGAAGTCATCGCCGAAGATGCGGGCAATAGGCGGGGAATCGCGATTGATCCAGTCCGGGTTGTGGTCAGCCCCGGGGCAAAGCCCAATCTCTTTTTCCCGGCTATGGCATTGATTGATTCTGGGGATGAGGTTATCTATCCCG
>JBFFEL010000108.1:0-14259 GCA_041558875.1 Anaerolineales bacterium | reverse complement strand
GGGCTGCTGTTGATGCCAGCCACCCGGCACAACCTGGTACATTTAAATGAATCCCTGCGGTTGAAAGAAAAAAAGAACTGAAACTTATTCAGGCACTTGCTGCTTTGTTCATGAAAAAAAGGCTTGCTCAACCAGGAAACGCAGGATCGTCAGAATGAGGGGGATTGCGACCGCTGAAAGAACCAAGCGGGCGGTTTCCGGTTTCCAAGGCCAGGTCGGGATGGCCTTTATTCTCTTATGCTGAATCTCCAAACTGGAAATTGTCAAATTTAACCTTTCGATTGTAGAGTAATTATCATCCAGGAAATGTTGATCGAATTTCAAGAAGACAGATTCGAACCGCAGATCGATATTATGAAGCATCCTTTCCTTCTCCGTCTCCATTAGCCTGTGAACGCCTAATAGTGGCCAGATGAAAACAGCAGCAGCCAAGATCGTAATTAATGCAGCAAATCCAAAGAATAACTGGTTCGTTAGTAAATCCGGATTAATCAGCATCCATCCATAAATACCGATCACCAGTCCAACCGCGGTTGATGAGGTGAGTTTCGAGAAGGCTCTTAACGACCCTAAATCAAATAAGTTGACGCGGATGTGTTTCATGTTAATGGTATTTACCAGGCGTAATTGCCTTATGGTGTGGAAGATAAATACACCGAACAGGAAGGCGAGACCCTTATCAATTAGGTGATAAACGATTGCGAAAACAGGCAGCTGCTCAAGAGCCGCATATCTGACCGGCGTAATCGAAAACCTTTCGATTAGGATCGCAGTGACTGTCATAATCAAACCGCTGATCAACATTGGCCCAGAAGGCATGTTCGAGAGCTGAAATCGGTACTTATTTAAGTTCGACTCGGTTATAACCAACGCCGTTTTCATAGAATCCAGGGCAGTGACGGCTTGATTATCAAGAAAATTAATCAGGATCAGAAGGAAAGGAACAGCGAATCCGTTAAATACTATGATGGGGAGGAGTAACTCAGCATGCAAACCGCCTTCCAACCAGAGAAAAACCGCCTGAATTATTATCAGAACAATTCCGAGGCCAACGTAAAAGGCCGACGCTCGTATGGGTAGTTTTTCAACCCAATTGGTGAATCGATCGATCCAGCTGGGTTTGTATGGTTGCCCGTTGCTATTCGCAATTGTCATGTCATCCATATTGATACTATCTGAAGCCTGATGGATTGATAAGCAAAAATCTCCTTTTTGATCATTATACATTCGTTGGCTTTGAAAATCAAAACAGCCGTCCTGACGGATAAAGTGTTAGTTCAAATAATCTAACGATCCCTCTAATCTGGGTTATTTATCTGAGCAGGTAAGTGACAGCCCTTGTATTTTCAGTATTTCATAATATTAAGCACTTGACAATACTGTGTATTACTTAGTATAATGTGTTACATGATGACAGATAATACGACTGCAAACATGCACGAAAAACTGACACAAGAGCTGCGGCGGGGAGTTCTCGTCCTGGCTACTCTCAGCCAACTGAAGGAAGCCAGATATGGGTACGCTTTGATAGAGGAATTATCTCGCCGGGGTCTGGATATCGACCAGGGGACGCTGTACCCACTGTTGAGAAGGTTGGAGGAACAGGGTTTGCTGGAGAGCGAGTGGAACGTCGAGGGATCACGGCCCCGCCGGTACTACAGAATGAGCCGCATTGGGAGTGAATTGCTGCAAGTGCTGACCGATGACTGGCTCACATTAGTCGAGGTGATGAAAGATCTACTTTTAGAAGAAAAGGAGTGAAGAATGGAACTTATTGATCGATACGTATATGAAGTAGGGCGTCATTTGTCCCGAAAGAATCGAGCTGATATTCAGGTCGAACTGAAATCGACGATAGCAGACACGTTGGAAGACCGGGTTGAGGGTGAACCCACCCAGGAAGACGTAGTGCAGGTGCTCAAGGAATTTGGGCCACCGCAACAGGTCGCGGCTTCCTACTGGCCGCAGGGCCAATACTTAATCGGGCCCAGCCTTTTCCCCCTGTTTCGCATGGTAGTTGGCATTGCCATCTCAGTGTTTGTCATTGTCCAATTGGTTTTATTCGGTATTGCAGTGGTTTTCAACCAGGAGGTATTAACTTTTTTGGATGTGCTGGACATCTTCGGCGGCTTGATCGGGAGCGTGTTCACCGCCTTCAGCATCATTGTGATCGTATTTGCCATCCTGCAATATTTCGATGTCAAACCGGATACTGAGGATGAAGAGTGGGATCCCAACCAGCTACCCCAGGTCGAGGAAACAGAAACGGTCAGCCGGGGTGGGATGGTGGCCGAAATCACCTTCAGCCTGGTGATCATTGCTTTCCTACTGTTCCTTCCGGATAAGATCGGCGTGGTCCTCAATCCTTTTTCTGAGATTATCCTCAACCCGGTGATCGGCAACTATATTCCCCTGATCATTGTTTCAATCATGCTGGGTCTATTTGTGGACGTGATCGTGCTCTGGCGCGGACGTTGGGAGACAGGTAGCCGCCTAGCGAAGATCGGCACCAATTTATTCAGCATCTACGTTCTGTATGTTTTGTTTACCGGACACCATGCCTGGTTAACTCAACAAGGTGCAGGAGGTTTGTTCTCCTTCCTGGATGCAATAGATGAGAATCTACTCTCGAACCAGGACTCAGTCTTGATCCTCGGTATGCATGCATTCCGCCTGGCGTTCTCGATTGCCCTAATCGTGATCTCTATCGAAACCATCGGTCTGGTATATAAGCTTTTCAAAGGTTTATTCAGTCGACCAGCAACAATTAATCTACCCAGTCAGAAAGCTTGATAATCATCGTTTTCGAAAAATCAAAAAGCCTGGCGCGCCAGACTTTTTGTCTCTTCTAATAACAGGAATTCACCCTTTTATTGGCGCAGCTCGTGACAGGCTGCCCCATACACTCCAGCCGCTGGATGGGTGATCACGTACACCGGGACTTTGGTGAGCATGTCCGCGAAACGACCTTTATCCAGGAAACCCTGGATAAAAGCTTTTCCCTTCAACAAGGGCAAGATGCGCCGCGGGATGCCGCCGCCCAGGTAAATCCCGCCGGTGGCCAGCACCTTCAAAGCCAAATTGCCGGCCTCGCTGCCCAGAATGGAGACAAATAAATCCATCGTTTGTGTGCAGATTTCAGCCTTATTCTCCAGGGCAGCCTGGGCGATGATTGGCGTCGGATCTTCGACCTCGGCCAACAATTCAGCCAACCAGGCCGGTTCATCAAAGCCTTTGCCATCCCGCAGGAATTTATACAGATTGCCAATCCCCAATCCTGAACAAACCCTTTCATAACTGACATGACCGAAGATCGGATCAAGATAATTGAGCAGTTCCAGCTGCAGAGGGGTTTCAGGTCCAAAGCTGGTGTGACCACCCTCGGACGGATATGGCTGATAGCGCTCTCTATCCCATAACAAGAATCCTTCCCCCAATCCAGTCCCGGGAGCGACGACCCCTTTTGCTCCGTGCCGGGAAGGCTCACCAGGGATCAGCGTAACCAGGTCTTTGGCCTTCAAATAGGGGATTCCCGAGGCGATGGCATACAGATCATTGAGCAGTTTTACCGGGATCCCGCCAAGTGCATCGCTGAGGCTGCTCTCTTCAACTGTCCAATTGAGGTTTGTAACTTGCGCACGGCCGCCGAAGATTGGTCCGGCAATGCCAAAATTGGCTCCACTTAATCTGGCAGGTTTGCCAGCCATATAGTGAAGCACAATATCTTCCAAAGAGGCGTACTCCTGACTGGGGAAGGATTCAATCTCAAATGGCTCGCAATCCCCTGCTTTAATCGAAAATAAAGCTAATCTGGTTTTGGTACCGCCGATATCTCCTGCGAGGAATAATTCATCCATAGTAAAGATCCCTAACGGTGAAAATCTCAAACCACCGGGTTGTGAGATTTTTCGTATTCTATCATCGCTTGACTTTTGCGAGAGCGGAAAAACTTCTTTTTCCACACTGGATAAGAATCTGGAATTATTGCCGCCGCTCGTTATTGATTTCATCCATTCTCTGGATGATATAACTTACCTCGGGACGGTCTGCAGGATCATGGCTGCGATAAGCCATGTGGATAATCCCGGAGTCATCAACGATGAAATCACCTCCCATTTGTCCGCTGTCACCTTGAATACCTCGCCATTTCCTGCCCAAACTCATTAACCTGACGTACTCAAGCCATATTTTTGGACTCCAGGAACGAATCAGCGATCGTTGCAGCCCGTATGCCCGGTAAGCTTTTCTCTCCAGATCGAGAAGAAAGTAAAAATCCGTCTGGGTTTCTGCGATCCAGGTTTGCACCAGCTGATTGGTGCCAAATGAAATCAGGGTGATCTGGGCATTGCGCGCCTCAAGTTCGGGTGCAAATAGGCGCAACTGCGCCACGTGTTCCCGGCAAGGAAGTCAACCTAGGTGACGCAAAAAGACCAGCAGAGTATATGCGCTCCGGTGCCATACCTCGGAGAGGGAGACAATCGCACCTGACAGATCGATCAGCTGCAGATCCGGAGCAGGATCGCCTGGTTCAGAGGACATCAATTGTCACCAATGAATCCTCACCCCCATAATCATTTGTTAGGTAGGCTTCAGCCGCCCAATCATTCTCCCAACGCTCGTCATCCAGTAAAAAACGGTAGCGATATTGCTTACCTGGTTTAAGTGAGATGGTCAAGTGGAAGCTGCCATCCTTGCGACGCTTCATGCGATGGGAAGAGCGATCCCAGTCATTAAAGTCGCCACACAAATATGCCCTCTCGGCATTCACCTCGACTGGTAGTTCGAACGTCACCCGGCACGAACGCCCGGTTTTTGTGTATTCCTTTTTTGGCACGATAAACTCTCCTTTACTCATATCGATATATTCGCTCTATTGCCCGCAGATAAGCTTGGATAGCGGTCACATAGGCGGCATGGCTCCAGGTTAGCGGGCTTACAGATAGCGGTTCACCTGTGTGCGGATGGAGTTGTTCAGCCATAATTCCGCTGGGTAGTGAACTACGGGCAGCCCATTCGAGCAGTTCGAGCGAAGCAGCTAGTTCAGTCTTCGTCTGTGCGGTTTCTGCTAACCATTCCGCCATCCATAATGTCGTGATAAACCAGGGATTTCCGGGAATCTTATTAATATCTTGACTGACTCGGTGGTAGCTGTCATTTTCATATCGTGCAATCCCACCTACTGGGGTTTGCACCCATAATCGATCCCGGATTTGTTCCATGGTTGAGGAGATTTTTGGATGGTCAGGTGTGAACATGCCAAACTGCCATAATCCGCTAATCGAGGCATCGATCGTGGAGTCTGCGTTCCAGGATTTATCAGAGTCTTCGGTGAGCATTTTCGCAAAACGACGTTGATCAGCCAGCCAAAGTTCTCTTTCTACTCCCTGTTTCATCTGATCTGCCACCTGGCGGTAGTTTTCGGCGCGTATCTGTTCCCCAAAGCTTTCCGCGAAATTGGCACCTGCCATCAAGCCCCCCCATACTGCACCCGCTGTCCAGGCCAGCACACCACGCCGTTCCTCCCATAACCCATAGCTGGAGAGCGGCAAACCGCTCTTGGGATCACGGTATTCCACCAGGAAATCCGCAATGGGACAAATCAACTCACGATATAAAGGTTTGATGAAGTAGATATCTCCATGTTGGTGAAAATGACGCCATAATGCCCACAGCACGAGCGCCGATTCGTCTTCTTGTATTGGTAATTCCTTCTTCCCTTCACGGTACCAGGGGTGCCAGCTGGAAGCCAGGGTACCATCAGGATTGTACTTATGCATAAGATACCCTTCGCTGGTGATCACATCGGCACAAAACTTGAAAAATTCGCGCGGGAAATCTAGATACCCAGCCTGGTTCAGCGCATCAGCAACAAGGGCGCCATCCCTGGGCCATAAGTAGCTGTAAGAATCATTGATATATGATGAGATGTCAGTATCATTGGCCGCAAGGATCGCCCCACCATTGTCGATCTGCGTACGCATGACGATCAAGCTCGTCTTGTATTGGTCACCCACAATCTCCGGTAATCCTTTTAAATCCGGCAACTGCCGGGTTAACCACAGCTTCCAGAAAGCTGCCGCCCGGTCCAGGTAGGATTGCGGACCGCGCTGGCGAACAAGCCGGTTGATAACCGCCAGCCGATCGAAATCGCTGGCAGCGGCAAGCCAATAATAAAGGGTGTGAGTCTGGTTCGCGGGGATATTCAAGGCAAAGGACACCATCGAGTCTACCGGCCCATGCGCGATGGCATTCCCGGAAAGCTGCCCATCTTCTGCATCACGCCAAGTGCCTTGCAGATTATGAACTTCCTTTAAACCGCAGGACCAACCGTGGACTCCAACTTGATAGCCTGGAGCTTCATCCTCAATTGGGGTCCAATTTGGTTGGAGATCGGCTTCGTTTTCCAGCACTGCTCCATTAACTAAAAACCAATTTGCACCGTTATAGTGGATAATTGCTCTTCGCTCTGGTTCGTAATAGGCAGTATCACCCAATCCACTTTCCGCAATATGGAAATCCTGGTGAAAGAAGAGACGTACCTCTTTACTCTCGACATCAAGGTTGGTCACATCAAAACGTCTGACTAAAAGATCTTCGTGGAAATCAACCGCATCAGTGGCTTTGATCGTAAGCCCAAAACCATCATGTTTTAGGATGACATTGGAGACCATTGAGTCGGGTATATATTTTAAACTTTTATTCCACCGGGGATCATCCAGCCAGCTGAGCTCACCCTTGGTCCATACGCCCAACCGGAAAATATGACCTAGTGCATGATTTTCCTGACCTACATGCGGCCAGTAAAGATCTCGGATCTGGTAGTCCCGATCGAAGGCAACCAATAAATTTCCATTGCCAAGAGGTATGTCGCGCGGCATTTATCTTTCTCCCAAAGTCCTAATTCCCCGATTTTGATTCCAAAGGATTATAGTTCAATATTTTCATGTTCATTCAAAAAAATAGCCCCGGAGGGAGGAGGCTCCGGGACTAAGTACTTCACCCACAACTCCAAATCCAATAGTTAGGGAGTGAATTCAAGTTTGGTAAGCAAAGGAGTACTGCTAATGTTATTTACTTTCAGCGACGGCGGATATATGGTGTCTCTTCATTGCGAACAGGGATCCGAATTTCTAACCGGTTTGGATTGTTTAACTGCCGTTCAATAATCAACGTACCGATAACACCAACGACTATCGCAATGAAAAGTGCCATAACAATCCTTTTGAACTCCTTTGGTTTCGACTTGCTATCTTCATAATGATAGATGATATGTATGTGAGAATTCTTACTCGTGACAAGTAAATCCGACGGGCAAATTGATTGTTCATTATACAAATAGTGAGAACAACTGTCATTAGTATCTTGAAGGGTTGTATCGACTGACCTGTCCCCTATATGTGGGGAAGAATCTCTGAAGCTTGGGTAGGCTTTGGTTTAAGGGATACTTCGCCTAATTCCCGTAGATTCTACAGGACAGATTATGACATACTGCGGAGAAATGTTGAACTTGCACATCCCGAAAGTTAAAAATTGAATGCTTTTTGCTCAGTAAGATTTGGGTGAGGATTCGCATCTATAAATATGAAGAATGCTGAATGAGGAGGCAAAAATGGAAAACGTAATTCATATAACCGATGCAGAATTTGAGGAAAAAGTGTTGGACTCCAATCTGCCGGTGGTAGTAGATTTCTGGGCTCCATGGTGTGGTCCCTGCCGTATGATTGCGCCTGTGTTGGAAGAAGTCGCCGATGAAAATGAAGGCAAAATCGTGATCGCCAAGGTGAACACCGATGAGAACCCACAGTGGGCGATGACCTTCGGCGTCCAGGGAATACCAACCCTGTTGTTCATCGCAGGTGGAGAGGTGAAAGATCACCAGGTTGGCGCTGGTCCTGCACCTGCATTGAAATCCAGAGTGGCGGCATTTTTGGATGGGGTTTCCGAGAGCACGGCCGAGAATGGCAACGGAAAGGTTCAATGAACGATCTACAATTGGTGACTTCTGAGGCAAAGGATTCTCCTTCTGCTGATAGGTCATTGGAAAACAGGCGATCTCCTCAAAGAGATCGCCTGATTAATTACCGTGAATCCATCCTGGATCTGATCACGGGTACGAATTCATTGATTGTCCTGAATGAACTCAATGCTCCTGAATCCATGGTTAAGCAAGAAGGATTGGAGCTGACTGCAGAATTAAAGCGTTTCCTGGACATGGCCAGGATGGACGCCATGGATGATCAGGGCTACTTCGTGGATTATGAACGGCTCCATAATAGCCCAATCTATAACGAATACCGTCAGGAGTGTTCGCCCCGCTTGGTATCCTTCGATCCGGGTATGCTTAACACCGTTGAAGAACGGCTGGCATTCTGGATCAATTTGTACAACGCCCTCGTAGTGGATGGTGTAATCACCAAAGGAGTAACCCAAAGTGTCGGTTCAAATCCTTTACGCCTGTTAGCCTTTTTCCGCCAGACTGCGTACAATGTCGGTGGAAATCGGATGAGCTGTGATGACATCGAACATGGCATCTTGCGCGGCAACCGCGGTCACCCCATGGTGCCTGGTCCACAATTCACCTCCACGGACTCTAGGCAGGCCTGGGTCATCGATCCGGTCGAGGTCAGGATTCATTTCGCCTTAAACTGTGCCGGCCGATCCTGTCCCCCAATCCAGGTGTACTCTGCAGATCATCTTGAAGAGCAGCTCGATATGGCAGCTCGGAATTTCGTCGCTAATGATGTCCAGCTCGACGCAGAAAGAAAACAGCTGAGTCTTTCGGCTATTTTCAAGTGGTTCAAGGAAGACTTTGGTGGTACGGAGGGGGTGCTCGATTTCCTGGTCGAACACCTGCCAGATGGTAAACGTAAAGGTTGGCTCCTAGAGCACGGCGATGAGGTTTCCTTTCTTCATAAACCTTATGATTGGGGATTAAATTCAACCAAATTGGGTTTAGAAGGATAGAGATTCAGGTCAATCATAAAATATTACCTATTTCAATCTGTTGAAGATTTTAGTCAAGATTGAGTAAATTTATCAACACGATGAAGAATTCAAAAAGAGAGATGGGGACTGCCTTCACCCATCTCTCTTAAATTTTTACTCAGCAGGTGTTGAATTACGCTGGCGAAGCCTGTAAAATGCGCAGCAAAGCTTCGAATTCCTCCCGGCAATCGGGACAGATATCAATATGGTGCTCAACCAGGGGCATCAGTTTGTGAGCATTCTCTCCCCGGTCGACGTTCTCAGTGTATTGATCGAGTAAATTGTATACTTCGTCGCAAGATAATTCAATTTCTTGCGTTTTCTCAATCATTCCAATTAACTTCTGAAACTCTGCTGGCAGTTGCATATCACTCTCTTCTTTGTTCGGTCGCATTCTCTCTACAAGGCGATTAATTGCTTCTCTCAGCTTCATAAATTGCCTCTTCTTCTCTTTAGACGCATATATTTGATCATTCCTTACCCACGATCAAAAACAGCCCAGATATCTTCTGTGGTCAGGTTCTCGTTTGCCAGTCTTTTCTTGAGTCGCAAGCGGGCATCATGCAGCAGCTTGTAAAGTGCATTCCTTTTCATATTCATCCGCCGGGCGACCTCTTCTAAGGGAACACCTTCGATCGCAGTTGCGACCATTGCCGTGCGCTGTTTCTCAGTTAATTCTTCATCGATCAGCCTGGTCACACGCTGGAGCATATCACTTTGCTGGGTAAGGGCATCTGGATCTGGCCCTGGATCGATCATCAGGCTGGGGAATGAGATACCATCCTCATTCTCTTCTACTAAGGAATCCAGCGAGAAGTCGCGCCATCTGCGGCGGCGCAGTTCGGTCAATGCGATGCGAACCGCAATTTTTTGGACCCAGGTGGTGAAGCGACTACGACCTTCAAATGTATCCAGGTGATCCATCACCCGCAGCAAGGTATCCTGGGCGACCTCTTCGGTCAAGGAATTGAATTGTGGGTTGTCTGGAGATAAATAATTGGAGAGCGCGTATGGTAAACCTTTTAAGATGGTAGCCCGCAAGTCTGCCAGCGCATTTTCTTTTGCGGGACCATCGGACTTTAGATCTGCAAGCCATTGCTCATTAGATCTGTCAACCATGATGAGGGGTATTATAACCCGGTGGGGATCATTATGGATGTTTTAATCCGAGTTGATTTTGGTTTACCCGTATATCAAATTATTCAGGTAAGATTTCTTAGCTAGTTCACGTCAAAATCTGGGTATAGATTACGAATTATCGTTTAACGAAAAAAATAGTAGAGGAGCGAATGCTGTGGTAAAAGCAATTTGGAATGGAGCTGTTTTAGCCGAAAGCGACCAGACGATCATGGTCGAGGGAAATCATTACTTTCCTCCAGATTCGATTCACCAAGAGTACTTTGTTGAAAGCGACAGCCATACCATTTGCAGCTGGAAGGGCGTTGCCAGTTATTACAATATCCAGGTCGACGGCCAGACGAATAATAACGCCGCCTGGTATTACCCTGTTCCCCAACCAGGAGCAGAGAAGATCACGGGGTATATTGCTTTTTGGCATGGAGTGCAGGTACGCCAGGAGTAGCGCATGGAAAATCCAGGGGAAATTCCGGTCTTGACCACCGCACAGATGGTGGAAGTAGACCGCTTGATGATTGAAGAATACCAGATTGAACTGATTCAAATGATGGAAAATGCCGGGCGCAACCTCGCTGAATTAGCGAGGCGGAAATTGGGCGGGAAGGTGACTGGAAAATCGATCGCCTGCCTGTGTGGGGCAGGTAATAATGGTGGTGGGGGCCTGGTTGCAGCGCGACATCTGCACAATTGGGGAGCTGAGGTCAGCCTGGTGCTTGCTTTCGAAATCTCCCGTTTGAAGGATATTCCCGCCCACCAGTTCAAGATTCTCACCCAGATGGGATTAGAAAACAACACGAACCCAGATCTTGCTGAAGCGGAATTGATCATCGATGCATTAATCGGCTATGGTTTGAGCGGCAATCCCCGCCAACCCGTCGCGGATTGGATCGAAAAGGCGAATGATTCCGGGACCCCAATCCTGGCGCTGGATTCCCCATCAGGGCTGGATACGACCACCGGCGTTCCCGGTAATCCGTGCATCAAAGCCACAGACACACTTACCCTGGCTTTGCCCAAGACCGGGTTGATTACTCGCGAAGTAGAAGATTTTGTGGGGGAGCTGTATCTTGCTGATATCAGTGTACCACCAGAGCTTTATCAGCAGATGGGAGTCGAAGTTCCCAATTTGTTTGCTGAGGATTCAATCATCAAATTCAACTAAGGAGGCCATGCGGTGGATATCTCACCAGAGGGATTAAATTCAATCGTCATCTACAGTCCGAGAAGGAGCGACTGCAGCGCTGATGATGAGAGAATTAATAAAAGAAGTTGGTTGATGAATGTGTTCTGCTGGTTTCAATTATACCCACCTGCACTGAAGTCAGAAAAAGAAAAACCGGCTTTCGCCGGTTTTTTTTGGTTAGTCTATGGCCTGGATGTCCTCTTCAGGCCAATCCTTCATTTTTCCTTGGAGTATCTCCAAATTAAGTTTGTTGGCCACCAATTGGGCCTTATCCCAGGTCTCAAAGGCGACCGGAATTGATTTTAATACGTATGTAATCGGATAGCCTTTGCGGGTTCGGGAATGCACTTCTCTGCGTACTACTCTAAATGGTTCGTCAATTATCGGTCTCTTCCATACAAAGTATTCAGTTGATTCCATCGTCCCACCCATTATCCCCATCATTAAGAATTTACACCGCCTCCACTAAGTTGAATCGTTTCGCTTTACGTTCGAGGATATAAACGATCCTAACTAATTTTTGTTACGAAAATACCTTGCAATGGTGTAATTTAGATAGCTTCCACCGATGACTCATCAGTATTGGCCGCCCTTTGTGGATTGTTTATGGCTCGGGATTGATCTGGGTTGGGGTTTATAATACTTTTGGAGAATCTCAATCTTAGGGAAAAATATTTCCCGATATGAGGCTGCGCGATGATAACTATCGATCACTTAGCCGATAGGTTCGCCCTAAATGTTCGTCTGTTGAAGATGCAGTGTGAAGGCTTAAGCCACGCAGAGAGCCTTGTTCAGATGCCTTATAACATTAACTGCTTGAATTGGGTACTGGGACATATTGCTGTCAGTCGTGATAGGGTCCTGCGATTGGTTGGAGAAGAGCACTTGCTCACCGAGGCACAGGCTAACCGTTACAAGTCAGAATCAGATCCAATCAAGGAAGATGGGGAGGAGGTTATCAAGTTAGAAAGGCTGCTGGAAATACTGGCCGAAGGTCAGGAACGGATAAATATTGGGTTTTCAAAGCTGAGCGAGGAACAGCTCTCTGAATTAATTCAACTCGGTGAGCGACAGGTAACGTTTGGCGTTCGCTTACACGGCTTTTACTTCCATGACACTTACCACACCGGACAAACCGAATTGTTAAGGCAAGTGGCGGGTACGAACGACAAAATTATCTGATTCAGGTGTAGATTAAACAGTAAATGACAATAACTTTTTGACCAGCTGGTCGATAGTTGAGGCAACAGCGGGCAGATTTTTTGATAGCTCTGGGCTCAGGGGCTCCCCAACCTCAAATTGATTGGCTTCAACACCGATGATCCAAATTCGTGGGGGTAAATCTTCTCTTCTCAGGTTGCGCCCAAGCTGGATGGTTTCGGCAACACCCCAGCCATGAGCGAAACCCGCTCCGCCTTTGAAGGCCGATAAAACCTCTTCGTCCAGGATGTGAATTTCACCGGCAGGTCTGCCGCTGTTTACCGCATCGACGATGATCCCGTCGTCGGCTCCCGCCAGTGACTCCAATAAGCTCAAACCGGGAAGTTCTGTGGTTTCTGCCCGTACCTCAGGATGGTTGATAGTTTTTGGGAAAGACTCCTGCCAAGCTTGTACGGCGAGCACACCAACGGCGTCATCCCCGCGCAGAGTTTGACCGACTCCGACAACGACGATGCTCATGAGTTCTGTACTCTCAGGATGAAGCTTATTTGTGGCGCATTTCCGTGAGGAGAATTCATTATTAAGCAAATCCTTTGATTGTGGTCATCAACCAATTACTGTTTCTCGACTTCAAGCTTCAAGAAATGGGTGGCGCAGGATATGCATGGATCGTAAGCCCTCAGCAGGTGTTCACAAGTCAGAGTTGCTTCTTCATGGGGCACTTCATAGATCGAAGAGGCCAGGTGCCACAGGTCGGCCTCCATGCGGGCAAGGTTTTGAGCCGTAGGGGGAACGATCTTCGCCTCCGTTACCATGCCCCGGTCATCGATGCCGTACCGGTGGTACAGCAATCCCCGGGGCGCCTCAGTCACACCTGTCCCAACTCCCACACGAACCTGAAATTCCTGTCTGCTTGGTTCCTCAGGCAGGTAGTCTTGAATGAGTTGGATCGCTCTATCGAAGGCTTCTACCGTTTCAATTGAGCGGGCAAGCAATCCCTTGTAGGGATTGTTTAACGGAGGTTTGATACTTAGTTGATCAGCAATTCTTCGGGCGGTTGGACCTAGCTGATCGTAATTCAGGTTGAAGCGAGCCAGCGGACCGACAAAATATGGGCTGCCGTCATCCGTGTAGCTGTGCAGCGCATTTGAGTGCTCGACTTGTCGTTCAAGATATTGGGATTCGAAATCCATCCCACTGATGATTCCTGCTCGTGAGGAGAGAATCTGCCCTTCCAGGATGGCGTATTCACCTGGGTGGTGCAAAGCCACGTATTCATAATCCACATCGAATTCTGGGAAGGGCAGTGTGGATGCCCAACGTACGGTCTCAAGCGCCTGTTCCAAACCCCATTCGAGGTCCGGGAGCAGCGCTTGCAGTACCTCAACCTGCGGCCATTGATACCAACCTCCGACACAGGCACTGACCGGGTGAACTGAGCGCCCTCCGATCACCTTGATCAATTCATTGCCAATTTTCTTCATGCGCAAGGCGGCCGTCACGCGCTCCGGAGCGATTTCGGCCATGCTGATCACGCTCTCGTGCCCGGTCAAATCTGGAGCCTGGAGCATGTATATGTGCAGCACATGACTTTCAATCCATTCCCCACAATAGAGAAGGTTGCGGAGTAGCTGCGTCTGAGAGGTCATTTCGATCTTCAAGGCATTTTCAAAGGCACGCACAGCGCTCATCTGGTAGGCAACAGGACAGATACCGCAGATCCTGGCTGTTATATCCGGAACCTCCTGGAGGTACCTGCCCTCCAGGAATGCCTCGAAGAAGCGAGGAGGTTC
>JBFFEL010000107.1:0-14345 GCA_041558875.1 Anaerolineales bacterium | reverse complement strand
CCCTCAGGGACGATGATCACGATGTTGCTCAATCCAGACTTAATTCTCACATCTGCATCTTGCTGCAGCTGACCGGAAAAATTCAGCCGGTAATCGCCGGCGCCGCTGCGAAAATCAAAATCACGGAAATTAGCATTTGCCAATCCAGAGAGGACTGCTTTGGAAGCCCCGGTATCGTAGCGAAACGTATCCATTTCGACTGGATTTAATTCCGAGAATGATAGCTTCGTATCAGCTGCACCTTCGGCAATCCGCAGCTCATGTAAAGGAATACCTCCCAGTTCGAAATCACCCTGATAACCACCGGCATTGATTTCCAATTCCATTGGTGAGGTACCAAAAGACAAATCCCACCTGTTCTCCAATTGATCATCTAAAATCGGGATCAGATTTACGTCGTCGACTTGCTGAGAGATTCTGACCCTCGCCTCATCAACAGATATCCTTGGCTCGAATTCAGCAACATTATACATTGCTGTCCCCGAAACCAGAGCGTTTTCTGCACCTGGGCTGAGATCAAGCCTCCCAGCGCCAAACTCAAGAACAACCCTGGAAATTTGATCCGAATCTGGCTCAGATACTTCAATTTCTGTAGTTTCCAGCGATCCTACAGTAACACTTTGAATCTGGTCATCGATAGTAAACGTGCAAGCGAGCGTCGTTAATGCCAGTACCCCTATTACGGCCAAGATTTTTATATTATTCATGACAACCTCCTTATCAATTTACCTCTACCAATATATACGCTTATCCTGATGAGAAGTTGCATAAATAACTGATCATTTTGTGACGAGATGACAAGCGAATATTGGGCAAAAATGGTTGATATTGTAAATACAAGTTTTCTACGCCGTGAATAAGCTTCCTAACGCTGGTGAGCTTCGAGACAAATTACTCCCTGCGGTCCAACTTCTGCTTCATGGGCTACATCTTTTGGTAGATCTAGCCGGTCACCGGCATTGAGCGTTAGCTTTTCTCCCCTATCAGGCAAAATGAAAGTAATCGAACCCTGCACGACATATATAACCTTATGGAATGGGTGGCTGTGCCGGCCATAAGTATCTCCAGGTCCATTTGACCAGCGGTATGCGGATAATCCCTGTTCGCGAAGTAAAAGATCTATTTCCGCCTCGCTTGGGGGCGCCTCCCCTGCCCAAATCTCCACGTTGGGGTTCAAATTATCAGTCATTAATTTCTTCCTTTCTATAAGTGGTTCTATAAATTATTTTACCGCTTCAATCTATCCTCAAACCGAGTCAGTCGAGTGATCGCTTGCGTTTATACATATTATGAGGCAAAATTAGACCATGATAGTTCCCATCGAGAACCAAAACAACTTTCCCGTTGGCATTTGAACTATGATTTACGTTCCTATCCAAAACTTAATTCAGGAGGTTCAAGCTGATGTCTGATATACCTGATCCCAACGAAGAATCCACGCCAGAAGATCTGGCATCGGAATTTCAAAACCTGGGCGACAATTTAAATAAGTTCTTCATCGGCGCCTGGGAAAGCGAGCAGCGCAAGAACCTGCAAAAAGAGATAGAGAATGGACTAGCAGGATTGGGTAATACTCTCAAGCAAACTGCAAATGAAATCCAAGAAAGCGAAGCCGGTCAGCGCATTAAATCTGAAGCTGAGGATCTGCGCGACCGGGTGCAGAGCGGAGAAGTAGAGTCAAAAATCCGCTCAGATTTACAGTCTGTCCTGCACAAACTCAACCAGGAATTGGAAAAAGCCATCCCTCCTGCGCAACCAGCAGGAGAACCTGAAGATGAAGAAGCCAGGAGTGAATGAGATGGCAAGAAAGATTCTCGTCCAACAGACAAGTGCCGGAGAACCGGTTATCGTGGGTGATGCAAAGATCTACCCAGTTGCACGATCGTACAAACTGGACTTCCCATCCGGAAATGGTGGTATCGTCTGGAATCGGCCCCGGTCTGTAATCGTTGAGGATGCAATGGGACGTCGTCAGATCATTCCCATCCGTGATTACACCAGACGACTGCAAATCGGCATACTCTCTGTTGGATTCATCATATCGCTGTTCACGTGGTTAGTTTTTCGAAATTCGAGAAGAAATTAAAGGAGAATATAAATGGACAAGGTAGTCAAGGGACCCGGTGAATCTGGAGACATTGATCTTCACCAGACATTCGAAGACATCAATCCAATAGTGCAAACTTTTATTGAATCTGCGAGTGTTGATAAAGTCTATGGACAACCAGTCGAAGTCGGCGAGACAAAAATAATCCCCACCTCAGAAAACCTGGTTGTGCTGGGGTTTGGAGCAGGCGCGGGTTATGGAAGAGGCGATTTTGAGGGAGAAGAGTCTCCTAATGGTGGTCAAGGAACTGGAGAAGGAGCAGGTGGGGGTGGTGGCGGAGGAGGAAGAACACTCTCGAGACCAGTGGCAGTAGTGATCGCTTCGCCCGAGGGGGTGCGCGTTGAGCCCGTTGCAGATAGAACGAAAGTGATCATGGCTGCGATCACCGCGGCAGGGTTCGTCGCAGGGATGTTCCTCCGCATGAGCCGAGGTCCAAAAGGACTTTAGATTTTTGTAACAAAACAACGAAAATAGTAAAGATCTGATTTTCGAGTATGTAGATCAGATCTTTTTTGGATTGGCCCCATTGATTGAACACAGCTCTGGGTGCTTCTCAATATTTTGCTCCTATTACTGCTAAAACCCAATTTAATAATCGTTCACTTCAATCAACTTCCTCGATAAAGATATTTGAAGAACAAAACTACTCAACTTGGAGAGCGGCCTCCATCATCGCTTCTCCGATCGCCAATACCGCCTGTGGAGAGTCTTCTTCCAAAATGATCACCAACGAGAGGGGAGCACCTGTCCAGGTGGGCAAGGTACCGCCCAGATACCAGGTTATAACCCGGCCAGATTCGTTCATCGTGGTGGCAACTGTCTGCCAGAAGGGTAATGAACTGTGCATCAGCAATCCCGCGATGCCATCCGCATTGGGTTTAGAAAATACCTGGTAAGGTTCACCTGACGGTGGGAATACCTCCCAACCAGCTTCCGGCATATTGATTGCTGAGGCTAGGAGCGGGTCCGGCCTGTTCCCCCCCGAGCTAATCGTTGCGGCAGCAAGTGCCATTTGCAGCGGGCTTACCCGGAATTCCAACTGACCGTTAATAATCTCCTGTGGAGACTGGATCAAAGGTAAAACCGGGATATCTTGTTCAAACTGACCTATACCTGGTACTGAAAAGAACCCCAGATCTTGATATAGTTTTAAGATCACATCATCACCGAGTTCCTCGCTCAAGATGACTTGAGGCTCTAAACAACCTGCTGCGATCACTTCTACCCAGCTCGTGTCACTTGGTGCAATAGCACAATCTACATCTGCTGCAAGATATTCGGAAAAATCAGTTTCCGGGAGCTGCGCTATACCCCCTTCTGCAGTCAAGGCAGCCAAGAGAAACGAACCCAATGCAGTCCCTGGGGGGTACTGCCCCTGGACGGCGCGGTTGAGTAGAGGAGTTTGGTCATCGTTGACTAAATCGAGCCAATTCTCATCCAGCTGGTTGGGATCAAATGTCGGGTGAGAAGCTAAGGAAAGAATCTCTCCATTCTCTGCATTCAACAGGATCAGGGCACCGGCTCGATCTGCTAACAACTCGTCTGCGATCTGCTGCAGTTCCATATCCATGCTAAGGCGGATGTCCAAACCAGGAGGTGGGCGACCGTACAGCAGATGATGCCACCACACGACCAGGTCGTTATTACCTTCCAACCCTCGAAGGAAAGGATCCAGACTGGCTTCTAACCCAGATTGCCCGTATATTGGATGGGAATAACCAACAGTCGAACCGAGTTTCGGGAAATTATAATGACGCGAAAATTCACCGGTGGTGCCAGTCGTCGAGACAAGTACGGTGTTGTCCCGATCGAAGATCTCACCCCGCCTGACGTATCGCTCTGCGATCCCCCGGCGAGCGTTGTCTGTTCGCCCCAACAACCCAGGACCTCGCACATAAGTCCACCAACCAATGACCAGCGCAGCAACTGAAAGCCCTGCCAGCAGCAAGGCACCTAACCTGGTGTAAATTGAAGTATTCACGGGAGGCACTGGACTGGTATTCGCACTTTGGCTGATTAATGCTAACAACAGTAATGAAGCAAAAGCAGTCAGCAGAGAGGAGCCTCCATAAGAAACAAAGGGTAATGTAACGCCGGTCAATGGTAGTAGGCGAATATTCCCGCCAATGATCAACATACTCTGACCAATCAGGTAAATGGTCAGGCCGGCTGCGAGGTAACGGCGAAAATTATCCGGAGCCCGCTGAGCGATTCGCAATCCGCTGGCAGTCAACAGCATCAGTAAAACGATCAGAGCAATGCCACCGACCAAGCCACTTTCCTCAATAATGGCGGTAAAGATGAAATCTGAATGCGAGATAGGCACCAGGGTCGGACTCCCCATCCCTGGCCCTCTGCCTCCAACACCCCCATGCGCAATCGCCAACAAAGATTGGACTATCTGATATGAGCGACCGCTGGGATCCAACCAAGGATTCAACCAGGCATCTATCCTTAACTGCACAACATCAAACAAGTAATAGCTGCTGACCCCAGCCAAGAAAAGGAGCGCCGCACTCAAAAACAGCACCAATCTCCGGCCTGTTGCCAGATAGACAATGACCGCAAACAAGAAAAGGAAGATCGTTGCCGTCCCCAGGTCTCTCTGCACCAAAAGCAAAAGGAGAGTTAATCCGGTCATGATCAAAATTGGGATCAACAACGGCAGGGTTGATGACAAGGACCCGGATCGACCTTGTCCTTCTTTATGCTCATTATTTTCTGATTTGGATGAAGGAACCCAGGTCCAGGGTTGCTTATCGGCCAGGTATGCTGAAAGATAAATTATCAACAGAAGTTTGAGTGGCTCAGATGGCTGAAAATATACTCCACAGCAACCCAACCACAAATTTGGACCGAATTCACTGGCTGGATTGGTGCCGAATAATATCGTCAAGGCAGTAAGAACCAATCCTCCCGTCAGCAATACATACTTATACCTGCGCAGGAATTGCAAATCACCCGGAATTCGCAATGCAGCAGCAAACAGGACCATGGAGATCGCAAACCAGATCGTCTGGCGGAGCCCAAAATCAGGGAATAGGCGCCAGATCGTCATCAATCCCCAACCGCTCAGCAAAGCGGCAACCGGCAGCAGAAATGGATCCCGCTTGGGTAGAATTCGATTGATCTGGTGATTGACGATGACAATCAGAATCAACCAGACCAGGTAACCCATCCAATGATTCCACCGATAATCAGCTTGCCAGGTGCCTGTCCGGGCAGCAGGTGCCAGGGTTAATCCTGTGGCATAAAGCCCTAAGAAGATACCTGTTAATACCAGCAATCTGCCCTGAATTAGATCGGGCGAATGCAAAAGGTGAATGGATTTCGTGACCGAAGTCATTGATATCAGAGAATGTCAAATAAGCCCAGGTCTAAGCTGGCTTTATATTTTTCGACTCAATCCAAATACTTATCCACCAACAATGCCAGATTCCGGCGTGTTTCGGGCGGGATCACCTTTGGATCGGTGATCAGTGCAGATTCCAATGCGTGTGGGCAATCACAAGATCGCTCTGGGTTCAAATTACCGACCAGGTTGTTAATTGCCTGCTGGGCGATCGTGGTATTGCGATTAAGAATCTCGATTACCATTTCAACCGTAACCGGTTCTTCACTGATATGCCAGACATCATAATCTGTGACATGGGCTAAGGATGTGTAGCAAATTTCTGCTTCTTTTGCCAGAAATACTTCCGGGGAAGTTGTCATGCCGATCAACGACATACCCCAAGAGCGATAGATATTTGATTCAGCCCGGGTTGAAAACCGCGGCCCTTCAATTGTGATATACGTCCCCCCCATATGAACATGGTTGCCCGTTGTCTTCACTGCCTGATACACCCACTCAGACAAGTCTGGACAGAACGGTTCAGGAAGGCTGACGTGGGCGACCAGTCCCTGGCCAAAAAAAGAGCTTACTCTGCCTTTGGTGAAATCGAACAGCTGGTCAGGAATGACGATATCCCCAGGAGCGTAATCCTCACGGAGAGAACCGCAGGCGCCGATCCCCACGATCCGTTCAACTCCCAAGGTCTTTAGAGCATAAATATTGGCTCGAAAGTTAATTTCCGAGGGTGATAAGTGGTGTCCAATTCCATGCCGGGCAAGAAAAGCGACCGATTGATCACCCAACTGGCCCACAATAATCGGAGAGCTTGGATCGCCAAATGGAGTCGTTATCACTTTTTCTTGAACATCTTCAAGACCAGGCATTCCATAAAGACCTGAACCGCCGATGACTGCTATTTTGCACACGGGTATTCTCCTTCTTTGACTTGTATAGCGTTCAATGAAAATTCGCCTCCGGGGTATTGACTGTCTCAGCTTTTAGAATCTGAAACCAGTGTATGGTCTCCACCATCACCAACATCAACGCGGATAATTACCTGTCCTAATTGGATTTCGTCCCCAGATACCACAACCACCGGGGTGACCACTAACTCCAGGTTTAACAACGTCCCATTCCTGGATTGCAAATCCTCCACCCACCAATTTCCATGATGATAGGAGAGACGAGCATGTTCGGCTGATACCGTTTTCTCATCAAGGACCAAATCACAGGTTTGATCTCGTCCGACCAAGACATCCGGCGTGGAAAACTCATAAGAAACTTCTCCAGACTCAGCTTGCTTAGTTAATTTCAACACTGGGATGCGACGAGCAGCCAGCAGCTCATCCTGTCGTGTGATGTCCCGCCAGAGAGTCCAGATCGCCCAAGCCAAGAATCCATACAGGGCCAGAGCCATCGCCAGACGGATGAAGAGAAGAATTACGGCGCTCATATATTTTTGAGTACTCGTCTATGCATCTGTGCCAGGAAATGGTACCAAAGGTTGCGTAGAACCTGAGTTGTCTCCGGATAAATATGCTGCATCCTGACCATAGACCAGGTCCACACCTGCAAGTGAGATCACGTCTCCAGGATATAAAGTGGCCTGGGTTAAATGTACGCCATTCACGTACGTCCCACCTGAGGAATCAAGATCAAATATCACATAATGCCCCTTGACTGCACGAATTTGGGCGTGTACTCGGGAAACTCTCATATCATCGATCACTACGTGGTTATCGGAACGTCTTCCTAAATTGATCACTGATTCGTCCAAGGGATATATCTGCACTCCTTTAATGATTAAAAATGCATGTTCTGGGATATCAGGGTCTGAATCACTTGCGATCGTGAGCGCGCTGGTCTCATCAACTTCCTGCAGGCTGAATTGGGCTGATATGGTGAAATTTCCCGCTTCCAGTGAAGGATCGGAATTGATTTTAACTCTAGGTGGGACAGAAAATTGTATTCCGGATTCCTTTCCTGCTTCATATATCATCTGGCTAAATTCATCAACCAGACTCTGATCTTCGAGCAACAAATGGGCTGTCTTTGGATCCACCGAAACGACATACAAATCCGCGGCAGTTGATCTTCCAGAATCATCTGCTTTGATACTTCCCTCCATGGCAGCAACCATACTCCTCCCAAAATTTCCTGCTTTTGACAGAGAAGATGCTGCGCCCCGTTCAACTAAAGCCTGGATGTGGAATTCGAGCTGGGCCAGTTTTTCGAATAATGAACTCATGATCAAGTCTTTATTATAGAAGCAAGCAGATCATCCCGCAAGGACGATCAAATCCTTCTCACCTCAGATCATTTGACTATTCCTTGAGAAAAAAGCAAAATGGTATACTGGAATTATGCCTAAGACCCCACCATTTGGATATCGAGAAGTTTCTCACACCGCAGATTGGGAATTGGAAGTCTGGGCGCCAGACCTGGAATCCTTATTGGAATATGCAGCTCGTGGAATGTTTAACCTTACCCACCTTGAATTGGTCCCGCAGCCTCGCCTGACCCGCGAATTTGAAATTCGATTTAATGAACCAGAAACACTGCTGATTGATTTCCTCTCCGAGCTGATCTTCTTCTCTGAATCCGAAAAAATCGCCTTTGACGATTTCGACTTGAGTATTCAAGGTAATCTGCTTCATGCGCTATTAAGCGGTTCGAGAATAAAATCGCTGGCCAAGGAAATTAAAGCTGCCACCTACCACAACCTTGAGATTCTGGAATCTGAAAATGGTTTGGTTGCGAACATCGTTTTTGATGTATAGATCGTGTAGTTGATTCTGGAGGTAGTAAGATGATCAGCCTGTCAGATTTACGACAAATCAACCGCTATGAATGGGAGATACCAAAATCCTTTCGCGCAGATATGCGCGTACCGGTGCGGATCTTCGCTACGAAACAACTCCTTGAACAAATTAAAGGCGACAAATCACTTGAACAAGCTGTTAATGCCGCCACGTTGCCTGGATTGGTTGATAGGGTGGTCGTGATGCCAGACGTTCACCAGGGTTATGGTTTTCCGATTGGAGGTGTTGCCGCGACCCAGCTGCCTCACGGTATCATTTCTCCTGGGGCGATTGGCTACGATATCAATTGTGGAGTACGTTTATTAGGTTCACAAATCGAATTTGAGGCAGTGAAAAAACACCTGCCCAACGTGGCTGACACATTAAATCGCCTCTGTCCCAGTGGTGTTGGCAAAAAGGGGCATTTGCGGCTGAAAAATCCCGAATTGGAAAAAGTGTGTCGTACGGGAAGTCGTTGGGCTTTAAATCAGGGATATGCCACAGAGGCAGATTTGCGACGGACAGAGGAGAAAGGGTGCCTGGAGGGTGCGGATCCAACCAAGGTCAGCAAGCGAGCAAAAGATCGTGGACGCCCCCAGCTGGGTACTCTGGGTGCCGGCAATCATTTCATAGAAGTTGATGTGGTCGACGAAGTTTTCCACTCACAAGCTTCCCAGGCGATGGGTCTGGTTGAAGGGAATCTGGTAGTCATGATTCACTGCGGTTCTCGTGGTTTTGGGCACCAGATCTGCACAGATTATGTACGAGACTTCCAGGCTGCAGTGAATCGTTATTCAATCAAGCTGCCGGATCGAGAGCTGGTCTGCGCCCCTTTAGATTCACCTGAAGGGCAGGCTTATCTGGCTGCGATGCGCTGCGCGGCGAATTACGCCTTTGCAAATCGCCAGGTCCTGGCGTATTATGCCCGCAAAGCGTTCGAAGAATCACTGGCGGGTAAAGTTCGGAATTGGCATTTACACCAGGTTTACGATATCGCTCATAATATGGGCAAAATCGAGACGCATGATATTGGTGGTCGCGACATGGAGGTCTGTGTGCATCGCAAAGGAGCAACGCGGGCATTTGGTCCTGGGTTTCACGAATTACCAGAAGAGTACCGCCAGATCGGACAGCCGGTCCTGGTTCCAGGGAGCATGGGCACCGCCTCGTGGGTCCTTGTTGGTACTGCAGGGAGTATGGAGCGCTCGTTTGGTTCCACATGTCACGGCGCAGGCCGCACCATGAGTCGCAGCAAGGCAAAAAAATCGATCTGGGGAGAGGATTTACGCAAAGAACTTCAATCACAGGGCATCCAAATCCGCGCTGGATCGATGGCTGGATTGGCCGAAGAAGCGCCTCAGGCCTATAAAGATGTTGATGCTGTGGTTGAGACCGTGCAAAATGCAGGTATTGCCAGAAAAGTAGCTCGGCTGCGTCCTGTGGCCGTGATCAAGGGTTGATCTTCCTGGTAAAAGCTCAAGAAGCGACTAAATCCATGAAAATACAATCTGGAACCATAATCTTATTGGTCTATACCTTTTTATCCGCCTGCGCGGGAATCACAACCCCTTCTGAAAGTGCAACTCCTGCACCTTGGGATCCCCTTCCAAGTGATTCGGAGATGCAGCGGGTGGAGATCGAGCAGGTCGATGTAGAAATCATACAACTGGAAAGCGATGCCTCCCAATTCGCACTACACATTGAAGGTGCATTACCCACTCCCTGCAATCACTTAAGGGTCGAACTATCATTTGCTGAAGACCAATCAAGTGTTGAAGTTGAGATTTACTCAGTAGTAGATCCAGATGAGATCTGTATTCTGGTTCTGGAACCTTTTTCAGAGGTAATTCCCCTGCCCGAAGGTGATTATCAAGTGAGCGTAAATAATGAAGTCGTGGGGAATTTATCACCCTGAGCGACCAAGTGAAAATTCGGGGAAATGCATCCATCAATCCAAAATCCGATTACATAAAAACGCCGCCATGCTTTGGCGGCAGATTTCGTGTGGAAAGAGGTCACCTCTAATAGGGAAACAGGTTGAACTGCTGAAATACCATGCCAGTTTCCATGGGCACGGCTTCAAAATTTTGTACATCCTTCGTCAGCTCGATGTCATCAACGCTGATCGTACCTCTCTGGTGCACTTCAAATCAGTTCAAGGTGCGGACAAATGTTGTTTTTCCCGAACCAGAGAGACCATAAAATACGATCACCTCCTCCTCTTAAGCATAAACTGAAATTCCATGCAGCGCTTCGAAACTACCGAACCACTTGTGAACATCGTAGCATTGAATGATTGGTTCTGAATTACCGATTGCTCGTTCATTGCCTTTTCCCAGCACTCACTAGAAGATAAATTATTGGTCCAATACCTAAATCAGACAAGTTTCAACCGGAGATATCCGTATAATCTCACCTGCTGATCGCCGCAGTACTGGCATTGGTCAGCTCGATCAGCTCGCTTGGTGACAGGCTGATGTTGAGCCCTCGCTGTCCACCAGAGAGATAAATTTCTTCCAACGATCGTGCACTCGAATCTATGACTACTTGAAACCCGCGCGACAATAATGCTAGCGGTGAAATCCCACCAACTCGTAAACCAGTTATCCGTTCGGCATCCTTTTGAGATGCGAGATAAACTTTCTTCTCCCCCAAAACTCGCGCCAGGTCTTTCAAATCCACTTCTCTAGGCGCGGGGACCAGTGCCAGAACAGGTTTTCCCCTCTGAGCGCGAGTGACCACAATAGTTTTGAAAACGAATTCTGGATCAACTCCCAAGTATTGTGCAGCTTCAAGAGCGCTGAGTTTTTTCGCCGGAAGATCGAAGGCTTGGAAAGGGATTCCCCTTGCCTCGAGCATCCTGGTAACGTTATTCTTCACCATTTGAGCATTTTATCCAATTCGGGAAGGAAATGTTAATTGGAAAATTGCACCCCCATCAGGGTGGTTATTTACAGTCAATTCCCCACCCTGGGCTTCTGCCAGTTGACGCGCGATGGCCAATCCGAGACCAGTACCACCTTCAGCCCGGCTGCGGCTTTGATCAACACGATAAAAACGCTTGAAAACAAGTTCTGTAGATTCGCTCGGGATACCTGGACCATTATCCTGAACCGTGAGAACCTGTTTATCTGGAGAACAAGCCAGTTTGATTTTCACCCAACTCAGGTCTGGTGTATAGCGGAGAGCGTTCGATATCAGGTTTCCAACTATCTGTTCCACCCGCCCGGGATCAATCTCAATCTCAAAGCATTCTCCAACCACTGAATAGTGCAAATCGATGCGCTTTTCATCCGCCTGAGATTTGAATCGATGGACGATGCGTTTGACAAGTGCACTCAAATCAGTTGGAGCCATCTCAAGCTGCAACTGTCCAGCATCCACCATAGCTAAAGTACGCAGATCTTCGACCAACCTGGTGAGCAAAACATTTTGTTCAAGGATTGAGGTTATGTTTTCGTCAGAGGCGGGATAAACACCATCTTGAAGTGCTTCGAGCTGAGCCCGCTGCACAGCCAAGGGGGTACGCAGCTCGTGGGCAATATCAGCCGTCATCCCCCTGCGGTTCTCCTCAGCCTCCTCTAAAGAAGTTGCCATCTGATTGAATGTCCGGCCTAATGTGGCCAATTCATCATCTCCCTGAACTGTTACCCTGTTGGATAAATCCCCTCCAGCAAGGTCAGATGCTGCTTGGGTTAATGCTTGGATCGGTCGCAATAAGCGGTTACTGAGCAAAACCGCTAAAACGAGTGCAAACACGATCGCCACTCCGGCCGCAATATAGGCAGCTCTGGTCAACCTGTCGATCAGGACAGTGTCATCACCTGTGGAGAAAACCATCCCCCCTTCAGGAAGCAGGTAGCCAACGGTTTCATTGCCCACTCGAAGCGGGATTGCTTGCTGCAGCTCAACCATCTCGAGCGAACCCGCTGAGTCAGCGTTTTCAGTGTCCAGAACCAAATTGCCTTCCGCATCAGCCAGACGGATTCGCTGGTTCATCATCCCAGCCTTCATACCTCCAAAACCGAATTGACCTCCCCGATTACCTCTCCCGCCGGGATTTTGACGAGCAAATTCAAGCACGCTGTCAGCACCTGCCCAGGAGTGATTGCTCGCATAATGATTCTCGAGTCCAGCAACCACACCCTCCAGGCCAGCCATCCCACCGCGAAACATGAAAGTACGCACTTCCTGGATCGCGGACTGCCGAATCACAAATAACAGGCTGGCTATAGAAACCAAGGCAACCACGGCAAATGACAGGAACAATCTTATGCGCATTTTATCTATACAAGGGGAGCTTTTTTAGCTTCAAGGATTTACAAATCACTATTACTCGAAAAACGGTAACCAATGCCAAATACTGTCTCAATGTAAATCAGATTTTTAGTATCAGGCTCAATTTTGGCCCGTAAATTTTTTATATGGGCATCAATCGTCCGCTCATAACCCTCATAGGCATCTCCCTGGATTGCTTCCAAGAGCTGTAAACGGCTGAAAACCCGACCTGGTTGTGAAGCCAGAGTTTCCAGGAGAACAAATTCGCTGGGAGTTAAGTCAACCTCCTCATCAGCTCGGATTACTTTATGGGCATCCACGTCGATTTCCAGCGAACCGAAGCTCATCACCCTGTTTTTAGCAGCTGGTGCTCCTGCCCGGCGGAGAACTGCCTTGACGCGGGCTACAACTTCACGGGGAGAAAATGGTTTCGTAATGTAATCATCAGCGCCCAGCTCCAACCCTATCAAGCGGTCGGTCTCTTCGACGCGTGCGGTGAGCATGATAATTGGAGTATCATCTTTCCTGCGAATCTCCCGAGCGATATCCAATCCGTCTATCCCAGGTAAATTTAAATCGAGGATCACCAGATCCGGATGCTGTTGAGCCCACAGCGCCAAACCATGATCACCTTTACCCGCAGAAAAAACCGTGAAATTTGATCCTTCCAGATAGGAGCGTAAAACTCGAACCAGCTCAACCTCATCCTCAATAATTAATATCTTCGGCATTTGAACTCTTCAAACAGAGGAATTTAATCCCATTCAAGAATTTTCTCTTTTCCCAGTTTGGTTGATTATACAATACGAGTGGGTAGCATTGGATACTACCCACTGTATTCAAATCCAAACAATGCTTTATTGTCTCGCCAGAATTACGGCGTATTCCACCTACCGCGGGATCCCCGTGACAATCCACTCTGAGAACCATATCCTGAGCAGTTCCCAAAACCTGCACCAGCGCCTCTTGATATCCATCTTGATGCCATGAAATCCGCCTGCTCTTGGCTCAGAAGGCCATCCGCAACTGCCTGGTCCAACATTACCTGGCGAGCCTGCAGCATCAGGCCAGCGAATTCTTCCGAGCTCAAACCTTCAGCAGCTGCAATCTGCCACATCGTTTCGCCTGAGTCTAACCGGGATTCAATCTGGTCAACTGTCAGACCCAGCACTTCAGAAAAAGCCTCCAGCATATATTCATGGTATGGGCCATGTTCCTCGCCCTGCCATGCACCCCGCATACCACCATAAACACCTCTACCACCCATCATTCCATAACCATGTCCATAACCTGTGGTTGGAGGAGGGGTGCCTTCTTGGGCAAATACCGGGCTAACTCCTCCCAATGTCAAAACAGCTAATCCAATCACACCAGCAATTAAAATAAATTTCTTCATGTTATTTCTCCTTGAGAATTTTTAGCGATATATTTCACATTTCTGGGAAAAGAATACCTTACCCATGTGAAGAATTTGTGAAGACTATCTGAAGGAGGTGTGAATATTCTCCAGATCGATAAAATTGGAATGTTGCAAATACAATCCCTCGATTGTTCTTTCCAGCAATGATTTCTAGTAATCTCAAAAATAAGAATAGCTTGCTTTGCCGGTTAATACTCTCCAGAGATCAAAGCAAAAAAATTCTTCCTTGAAATTCAAGCTATCTTAGTTAATGAAGGTCGATCCGGAAGTATAATGGCAGGATAATCACTTTACTGAATTACTGTTCAAATCTCTACCGATCAGGGGAGAAGATGGGAAAGTATACGCTGTTCATCCCATGGCTCATCCTGATCATCGCTGCCTGCACGCCAACCAATCCGCCGT
>JBFFEL010000106.1:0-14443 GCA_041558875.1 Anaerolineales bacterium | reverse complement strand
TTCCCGTTCTGCCATCGTTTGCAGCATGGAATACATCGGGGTAATGCCGACCCCGCCGGCGATAAACACGTAGCCCATGGCCTGTTCGCGGTCCATGGAAAAGACGCCGTGCGGCCCATCCAACCAGAGCTTATCATGGGGCTTGAGAGCAGGAATTTTCTCCCCGGACCAATCTCCCAGACTCTTGATCGTGAATGAGACCGTACCTCCAGGTTCAATATCCGCCATTGAGGACATAGAGATGGGGTGCTGCAAAAGGCTGAAGGGAGTTTTACCGGTGATAATCCAGGAAAACTGACCCGGCAGGAAGGAAAAACCTTTATGACCATCTGGTTCCAGAACCAATGTGTGGGCATCCCCTCGCTCCTCCCGGTTTTCTAAGACTCTCCAGGGCCTCTCCCAATTGTTCAGCGGAGTCCAAATTTTGTACCAGACGATTAAAACCAGCACAAGCACTGAGTAAATCAACCATACGATCTGCATCGCAAATGTGGACGTGTAGCGACCGATGATCACCATGTGCACGAGGGCAGAGAAGATGACCACCAGGGCAAATATTCCGTGGAATACCCTCCAGGGTTCATACTTGATGCGCAGCTGCTTGCGCCAGATTGAAGTGCCGATCAACAATATAAGGATCACAACCGACAGAAAAGCCGTTTGTGTAGATAGATTTGCGCAGCTCGAAAAAGGATTTATCCAGCAGGCAGCCGGGTAGCCAGAAAGGATCAGCAGTATCGGGTGGGTCAGGATGAAGCCGAGGGCTACTGTGCCCATGATGTTGTGGAACAGCTGCAGCGAATCTTCGCCGAATGGTGCATCTGCAGCTTCGAAGCGGGTGATGAGGGCAAATTCCAGGGCCATCAGGGAAAAGCCGATGAATCCTGCACCCACCGCTACCTCAACCAGGAACGATTGAGCCGCTCGAGCGGGAGCTGCCACTGCTGCCATGCCGATTGGCAGCAAGATTAAAAACAGGTACAGTCCATACCAGATGATGCCACGAACGATTAGCAGCATACTTTTTCATCTCCTTTTGATACCCATGGCCTCCATAAGCAGTGATAAAACGCGATTAGAGTTCTGATCCTGCATGGACCGGTTCTGAACTATTTTTATTTTGGTAAATTCGGGGTCTGATCCATCGTCTCGGCGATAGAACGCAGCTGCAGCCACCACTGGTCTTTAGGGCGCTGGTATCCGGGTTCAACCAGGCGGGGGAAATCGTAGATGCTGGTGAACTTGATCTCACCACCTTTTAAGCCAATCATCCCCGCAGCAGGTGTGGGCTGATCAACTTCCCCCAGCAGGAAATCGATGCTCTCGGAGGCCAGGCGGGTAGCCTGTATTCGGTCGAATGGGGAGGGATTGCCGCCCTGCTGGATATGACCCAGGATCGCCTGGCGCACATCGAAGAGATCGCCTCCTGCTTGTTCAAACAGGGTTGACATGAAGCCGCTGTCATACAAACCACCAGCTTTCTCGTTGCGGATCATTAATCCCAGGCGCTTACCGCTCTTGAATCCCTCGATCAGCCCGGAGACGTCCTCCTCAAGTTCGGCCAGGGTGATATCTTCCTCGGGTAAGTACGCCTTCTCTGCACCGGTTGCTAATCCGCTGAACAGGGCTAGATACCCACAGTCGCGACCCATGACCTCGACCACAAAACAGCGTCGGGAAGCCACCGCGGACTGCTTGATCTTATCCACATTGGTGACGATATTGTTCAGCGCGGTGTCAGCGCCAATGCTCAGATCAGTGCCCGGTAAATTATTATCGATCGAGGTTGGCAGACAGACGATGGGTATATTGAAGGAGGGGAAATCATTTCGCCGGGTGAAGAGCTGGTATGCGGCTTCATAACCAGACCAGCCGCCGATGATTAACAAACCATCGATTTTATGGGTCTCCAGATTCTTGGCGATGGCGTAAAAGTCTCTCCCGCCAGGGACGTGGCGGCTGGTACCCAAACCTGCGCCGCCTCTTGACACCCAGCCGCTGACGCTCATCCAATCCAGTTCGCTGATTTCGCCCTCGATCAGACCGTGAAATCCACGCCTGACGGCCACAAAGGTGTGCCCTTTGTCCATGCCCAGCCGGACGGCAGCCCTTACGGCGGCGTTCATGCCAGGTGATAGTCCACCCGCGTTTAGGATTGCTAGGCGCAGCTGCCGCTGACCAGGATCGGGAGGATTTGGGTGAGAGCGCAGGATGGTGCGGAAGATGCGATAAGATTCGGCGAAGCTGCCTCCGCGCATACTGAGGGCGGTTTCAAAATCCTGGGCGTGGATCAGGTTAGCCACCTCTTGTGTTTGGACCACGCATTCCACCAATGAAGACCGCACCACGCCGTGCTGGCGGATGCCAACCAGTTTTGGTTCACCCTCGGGTACAGCATTAAGCAGTTCGTCGACGGCGGTATAGCCCTGAACAGTGCCGAGATAACGATCGAATGCGCTGGGGGCGCCTCCCCGCTGGACGTGTCCCAGGATGGTAATGCGCACTTCCTCGCCCAACCTTTCTTCCAAAACTTTCTTGGTATATTCGCTGGTGATGGGGTTTCCATCCCGGTCGTGAGCGCCTTCAGCGATGACGACGATGCTGTGCTGGCGGCCGATCTCCCGGCCGGACTGCAGAGCCCGGCACATTTCACTCTCCCAATCCTCAGCTTCAGGGGGGTTTTCAGGGATCAGCACCCAGTCGGCGCCGGTGGCAATGCCGCCCATGAGGGCCAGATATCCACAATGGCGGCCCATGACTTCAACAATGAAGGTGCGGTTGTGACTGGCGGCAGTACTGGAGAGGGCATCGATGGCTTCGGTTATGCGGTGCAGGGCGGTATCGGCGCCAATGGTCATGTCGGTGCCGAACATATCATTATCGATCGAGCCGACCAGCCCAACCAGGAACAGGTATGGGTGGGCCTGGGCAAGCTCCTGGCTGATCTGACCTTGTTCAACCAGTTCAGCCAACAAATCAGGCCATTCCTGGCGAAAGATGTTTGCCCCGGTCAGGCTGCCATCTCCGCCGATCACGACCAGGCGGTCTATATCACTTTCGACCAGGTTCTTGGCGGCGGTCTTGCGTCCATCACGTGTGCGGAACTCATCGCTGCGGGCGGTTCCGAGAGCTGTGCCCCCCAGCTGCAATATACCGCCAACAGATTCCCAGCTCATCTTGCGGATGTTTTCGCCGCCCGCCACCAGGCCGCGGTAGCCGTTCATGATGGCATAGGCCTCAACATCCCGCGTCAGGGCGGTTCTTACCACAGCCCTGACTGCGGCATTCATACCAGGGGCATCCCCCCCACTGGTCACGACGGCGATGTTGCCACGATTATCATCGACCATAAGCGAGCCTTAATTATTCACCTGGACTCCCCGTTATCTTCTAAAGGGAGCCTGTTACTATTATTTAATCACTGGGCCGGCGTTCCTGATCTCTTCAGAAACTTGTTCGTCAAATTGTGAGAAGTTGTCCATGAACATCTGGGCCAATTCCCGTGCCTGGCGATCGTAAGCTTCCGGATCCTGCCAGGTGCGGCGTGGTTGCAGCACCTCTTCTGGCACTTCAGGGCAGCTGGCTGGCACCTGGAGTCCGAAGAGCGGATCCTGGCTGTATTCGACCTGATCAAGATCGCCGTTTAGAGCCGCATTAACCATGGCGCGCGTATAGGCAATTTTGATGCGCTGCCCCTCTCCAAAAGGCCCACCAGTCCACCCGGTGTTAATCAACCAGCACTTCACGTCATGCTGGTCGATCATGTTTCCCAGTAAGTCGGCATAAACGCTCGGGTGTTGAACCATGAAAGGCGCACCAAAGCAGGCGCTGAAAGTCGCTTTCGGTTCGGTTATGCCGCGCTCTGTGCCGGCGACTTTCGCTGTATACCCTGAGATAAAGTGATACATGGTTTGATCAGGAGTCAGCCGTGATACGGGGGGGAGCACACCGAACGCATCCGCCGTCAGGAAGATGATATTCTTTGGATGACCGCCCAGACCGGTGCGGGAAGCATTGGGGATATGGGAGATGGGATAGGCCGCCCTGGTGTTCTCGGTCAGGGCGGCATCATCCAGGTCGAGCCGACGGGTATCTGCATCGATGCCGACGTTTTCGAGGATCGTGCCATACCTGCGGGTTGTCTGGTAGATCTCTGGTTCGGCTACCGGTGACAGGTTGATCACTTTGGCATAGCAGCCGCCTTCGAAGTTGAAGACACCGTTCTTGCTCCAACCATGCTCATCATCGCCGATCAAGGTGCGCGATTCATCCGCTGAAAGCGTGGTTTTCCCGGTACCGCTTAAGCCGAAGAATAAGGCCACGTCCTGGTCTGGTCCATAATTGGCTGAGCAGTGCATCGGCAGTACATCTTCGAACGGCAGGAAATAATTCATCGCGGTGAATACCGACTTTTTTATCTCGCCTGCATACTCGGTACCACCGATCAGTACCAGTCGTTTGGCGAAATTGACCAGGATAAAGGTGTCTGAATTGGTCTTGTCTATCTCGGGGAAGGCGTGGAAACCTGGGCAGTCGATGACCACGAATTCGGGTTCGAAGGTTTCCTGTTCTTCCCGCGTGGGGATGATGAACATGTTGCGAGCGAACAGGCTGTGCCAGGCGTATTGGGTGATGATGCGCACCGGCAGGCGGTACTCGGTGTCCGCCCCGCAGAACAAATCCTGTACGAAGACATCCTTACCTTGCAAATAGGAAGCCATGCGGCGATGCAGCTCGTTAAAGCGGTCCTCAGTGATCGGCCGATTAACCTCCCCCCACCAGACACAGCCGCGGCTGGTGGGTTCGTCGACGATGAATTTGTCGTTGGGAGAGCGACCGGTGAACTGCCCGGTTCGAACTACCAAGGGTCCCAGGTGGGCCATGATGCCTTCATTTCTTTTTAGAGCCTCTTCGTAGAGGGCTGGTGTAGGCAGATTCCAATACATAACTTTCAGATTGCTGAGATTGTGCGTATCCAGACTGACTGGACTATGGGGTCGGGGGGAACATTCTTGGGCCATTTGAGCTGCTCCTGATAATTGGGATTTGATTATTATGGGCTTTATTTTAACAGTTTTCACCGAATTCCGTCGCTTTTGCCGCTTATCTTACCTAAATTCCCAGGCGATTATGAGATGGGGGTAAATATTCAAAATCTCCCCTTTTTTGTCGTGATATACTAAGTCGTTCATGGAAATCGCAGGCTGTATCCCCAGAATATTTACTGTCGCTTTAGCAGCCTGCATCATTATTAAAATAATGGGAGCAAGTAATGCAGCCATTGCAAGACGGATATTTGATAATTGCAGATATCACCGGCTATACGGCTTTTCTCAGGGAATCTGAGCTCGATCATGCCAAAGACAGCCTGAGGGACTTGCTGGACCTGCTGATCGAACACACCATACCCCCGCAGGTGATCTCCAGGCTGGAAGGAGATGCGGTGATCAGCTATGCGCCCGAAGGCTCCTTCCTGCAAGGGCAAACGCTGGTGGAACTGATCGAAGGGACATATGTAGAGTTCAGGCGGGCGTTAGACCTGATGGTGCTCAACACCACCTGCAACTGCCTGGCCTGCCGTAATATCAGCAATCTAGATTTGAAGTTTTTTGTGCATTACGGAAGGTTTGCTTTAGAACCACTACCCCAATACACAGAGCTGATCGGGACGGACGTCAACCTCATTCACCGCTTGACGAAGAACAGCGTAACTGAAGAACTTGGTTACCATGCCTATGTTCTGTACACCCAGGCAGCACTAGAACATCTGGGAATAACTGAACTGTTCGATGAACTGACTCCCCATGTTGAAAACTACGAGCACATTGGTGAAGTTCAGGTTTATCTGCTCGATATGCATCCCATCTGGGAAACAAGAAAACATCGTCATCACACAGTGGTTGAACCTGAAGAAGCGGTTCATTCCCTGGAAGAAACTTTCCCACTGCCACCTGCACAGCTGTGGGAATATTTCACAAAACCGGAATACAGAGCGATCATCTTTAGTTCGGACTACCAGCGTATTCAAGAGATGAAGGAAGGACGGATTGCGGATGGCAGTGTGTACATCTGCGCCCATGGCAAGAATCAAATCCAGCAGTCAATTGTAGACTGGCATCCATTCGAGCAGTACACCATCAAATCTCCGGTACCTGGGGGTGGTTTCGCTTTGCAGACAACCTGTTTTACACAGCATGGAGATGGCACGACCGCTATCCTTTATTTTGGAAAGACTCAGGGGGGGCCATCTTTGCTGCGCGGCCTGCTAAATTTAGGGGCACCCAGGATGGTGGGACCCACTGTTCAAAAAGGTCTTGACGCAATGAAGGAGCTCATTGAAAGTGAGATCAATGCAGGGAAGATAGCCCAACAGCATGCTGTCCACCTTTCAGACGAGCAGATTGAAAATGCCCTAGTTGAAAGTCTCGCCCAAAGTTGATTCCTGAACCGAAAATTTTGTATTAGAAATAAGTCCGCTCACCTGTAAGTTTGCATGAGTTGGACACAAACGAGTGCTGATGAACGTGGAGAGTACAATTAATTTCCCATGAGCAATTCCAAGTTTTTCAGTGTTCATTCGCGTCCAATTTATAAGTGTCAGGAGGATGGATAAAAAAAACGAGCCCATTTTGGGCTCGTTTGATTTTACCTGCTTTCGTGTGATTTCTTGTTCTTATGATACGAGCTGGGGAAGCATCTCCTCGAGGATCATCTCCAGGGCGATAGTGTGACTGCAGCGCCCGCGGGTCTGGAAGAAATCACAATCACATTGCCATTCACCTAATTCAAAAACTACCGTGTGAGGGTTGTTCTCACCCTCAAAAGTCACCTTGAACGCTTCGAAATGAATTCGATCGCGCTGATCAGCATAGCGCTTTGCTTTTTCAAGCTTTCCGATCATTCCATAATCCATCTGATATTACCTCCTTCCAAAGTGAGATTAAAAAACAAACAGGCACGCGTCAATATTGCATGCCTGCAAAATCCTTCATTGTGACGAGTACTCCCATAGCAGTATCTCTCCAATACATCCAGTATAAGCTGAGTCGAGTGATGAGTCAACAGCTTAAAGCGAATTCAGGCAAAATTGATCAATTTTGCCGGAGTTTCGCAGCCTGATTAGCCAGGATATGTGCCTGCCGAACTGGTTCTGGGAGACGGTATCCAGAGCTGCAGGCGAGGCTGATCTGCACCGCGGACTCCAAATCCACGCGGTGCCCAATCGAGATGTAAACAGGTTTCACATTCTTGCGAGTCCTGAGGGCAACCCCCAGCACCTCGCCCCTCGAAGTCAGCTGGGCAATACTCCCTACTTCATCCCCTAGCGGTGCAGATTCTCCCACCAGGATTGATTTAGCGCAGCCAATCGTGGTCAGGTTCAGCCAGATGCCCAGGTGGCAGGCCAGACCAAAACGCCGCGGGTGGGCGAGACCATGACCGTCGACGATCAGTACATCGGGAGATCTGGACAGCTGCTCCAAGGCGGCCAGGATGGCTGGTGCTTCGCGAAAAGACAATAATCCGGGAACATATGGAAATTCCACTGGTAGTTCGGCGACGGACTTCTCCGTGCATTCCAGGGAAGGAAATTCAAATGAAACGGCTGCAGCAGAACAAATCCCCTGGTTGTAGCTGGCATCCACCCCGGCCACCAGGTGAATTTCATCTGGTTGGAGTGGTTGAACCTTGATCTGCACTGCCAATCGATCCTGGATCTGCCTGGCCTCTTCAGGCAGCAGGTCCCATTTATGCAGTTGATGAGTTGTTGGCGATTGGCTGGTGCCGGGTGGGGAAGATCGTTTAGCAGGTGAGATAATCACCTCCCCCGGATGGATTCACTCCAGGCGCATCCAGATCAGGGTTTGCTGGATGCGAAATCCTAAATTGGTCAGAGGTGTGTTTGCCCTGCCCGTTTGGTAGTCCAGGAGCATACGCCGCCGGTTGGCGAGCTGGCGCAGGACTGCAGGAAAAACTGCGCCAATAACGGCTTCATCATCCTCTTGGGAGGTGGCCAGCCATAGATGATCAGCATGCTTGGAGTGCGGCTGCCAGGAAAGCAGGCCGATGTGAGTTTGCCGGCGTCGTGCTGCCCACTGGCGGATATGGCTCCCGGTGAAGAAGCGGTATACACCACCCAGGAAGCCCGGTCGCAGCGCAGAGAGGTAAAAGGGTTGGTGCCAGGTTAATTGCGGTGGATATTGGCTGCTCAGCCAGTGACGATAGCTACCCCAATGATGGGGGAGGGGTTTGGTGATTTTTATCCCACTGGAATCAAGTTCTCTGTGAGTGGTAGTTCTTTTTGTAGATTTGGGTCTTATCTCCCAGGTTGTGCGCGTGGCGTGTTCGTGGAAGTCCAGCGATTGGTAAAGGTTCATTGCAGGGTCATTTTCGACTCGAACATGCAGCCAGATTTCATCTGTGTTGCGCTTGCGGGCGTGTTCAATGGCCGTCTGAGTCAACCTTTTGGCGATGCCCTTGCGCCGGTATGCGGGATCGACGGCGACATTGGCGATCAAGAAACAGCGCTTGCCCTGGTACCGGTAAGGGATCAGGCTGAGATTGCCTGCCAGGTGGCCATTTTCTTCCCATACGAAACCGCTAAATGGCATGGGAGCGTTTTCGGCGACAGCCATAGCCCAGCGCAGGTAGCTCGGATTGCGGGCCGCGCTGCGCATCTGACCTACATACCGGCGCCCATCCTCGTCCAAGGTTTCTGCAAAGCAGGTCTCGACCAGGTTCGCGACCGCGTTTAAGTCCTTGCGCACATCAAAGGGGCGCAGATGGCTGGGGAGGGAATCTAAAGGTCTGGTGATGGCACTCATTTTATTGACAATTTACCCATTTTACCCTATCCTGCTGGATTAGAGAGCCTGACCACCTCAACCCCGCCATTCTTAGCGAGGCACGAGCGAAGAATCCTCTCATGAAATGGTAATTTGAATCAATTAGCTGGAGATTCTTCCCCCATCTTCGCCAGGCAACCCGTATAATCTTGTTTGATTATTGATCACGCGGGTAAGTTAAGTGTTTTCCCTTGCGCTCAACGACCTGAGGCTTTACAATTACCCAAACAATTGTTCTGGTTATTAATCCTTCCAATTTAGAAAAAATGGTTCGTCCAATTCACTATGAGCCTGGACTTTCAATCGATCCGTGAGCAGGTCAAACAGCTGGGGGATACAGCCGTCCTCCGTGAACGTGAGCTGCAGGGGAAAAAGAAGCTGGCAATTGAGCTGCTCGAGAAGAATGCTGACAATTTAGAGGAATTGCGCCAGAAGGTAGGAGAGGTTGTTCGGAATTACGATGCCTCCCTACGCTGTGCCTTGCCTGTTGAAGAAGCCATGACAGCTTCCTTCCCGCTGCCCAATCTCCCACCTGGATTGACCATCATCGCCGCGGATGGTTCCCAAATAAATCCTGACCGGAACGCGGAGGTCAATTATGCAGTTGTCAATGTTGGCGCGATCCAGATGAGCTCTGATTCCGGTGCCCCGCCGCGCACGGTAACAAAAAGCCAGCTGATGTTCGATGAACAGTTGTATACTCCCTCCGGTAGGAGAAGCGAGGCCAGCCTGGCATTGAAGCGAGACCTGAATGAGCGTCAGATCCTGGCCGAGCTGGCTGAGGAGTTTTCACAGCTTGTGGTTACGTTCACCGATGGCCCGATGGAGTTATGGGAGGGAATTGGTGGCGACAATGCTGAACGGGAGGAATTCCAGGAAAGCCTCATCCAGTATCGGGAGGCGCTAGAAAGCCTTCACGAGCAGGGGGTGATCACTGCTGGCTACGTGGATAAACCTGGCTCAAACCTGGTTGTGCGCCTGTTAGAGGTGTTGATGACCCCGCAGGCGGAGCTGCCAGAGATTAAGAAACTGCGGCACCTGCGCGGGGTTACGGATGCTACCTTATATGGCGAGATCTTGGCAGCTGGGGAACGATCCCCGGTTTTTGCTATTCAATCCCAATCAGCGAATAGTTACCCGGGACCACTATCGCTGCACTTCTTCTATCTAAATGTTGGTCGTGAAGGAGATCCTTATCTGGCACGGGTCGAGGTACCGGCCTGGGTCGTTGCAGACCAATCCATGCTGGACACGCTGCATGCATCCCTGGTCAACCAATGCCGGCTGATGGGAGTGCGACCATACCCGTACCTGCTGCACCGGGCGCATGAGACCGCAGTGGTCAGACTCCCTGAGAAGGAACAGGTAACAGCCATGATCGTACAAGAGCTGCGAAAACGTGGAGTGCAGGTAGGCATGATATCTTCTAAACAGTTCGCCAAACAAGGACGAGGTTAAACGGATGAGGACGATTGAAATTGGACGCTTGCTGCGCGCAGGAACTTCAGGTTTTGTAGTCGGCTGCCGGGTGACCCAACTGGAGGCGCCCTCCTTTGGTGCGCTGGTCCGGGTGCCCCTCGAAGCTGGCTACCAGATCTTCGGATTAATCCATGACATCCATATCGATGATGATGGACTTGTCCGCCAGCTGGTGACAGCCGAGGGGATCGAAGACGCCGTGATCGCTGATAACCGCGTGAATCGCAATGTGCCGATCGAGATGAGCGTCTTGGCGGTGGGCTACCAGCAAGGGGATCGGATCTCCCACCTGCTGCCGCCCCGGCCGCCATTGAGCCTGGATGCGATCTATTTGTGCGCGGATGAAGATGTTCTCAGCTTCACCTCCGCCGGGCGGTTTGGATATTTCCGCCATATTTTACGAGCCAGCGACCTGCCGGTTGGCGATCTGCTGGCGGCTCATTTGAACCAGGTTCAGGAGGTGCAGATGAGGCTCGGTAATGAAGATTGGGCCCTGGAAGCTACGCAGGAACTGATCGTGCTGCTGCGAGATGATTACCCGACTTTGATGAGCGTGATCAGCACTCTCGGTGATGCCATACCTGAGACCTGGGAGGGGGTACGCTGATGTCTGAATATATTGGTTACGTGGTTGGGGGTGGCCTAAAAGAAAACTTGAGCGTGCGGCTGACTGTGCCCTCGCAGGAAGTCCAAGAGGGCGCCTTTGCCGTGATCGAAAGCGGAGACTGGTTGTTTTACGGCCTGGTGACCGATCTGCTCCTGGGCGCTACCGACCCACGCTTCGCGGATGAACAAAGCGAGGCACGCCTGCCGGGAGGGCTGGCCAACCTGCTCCACGGGCAGACGCTGTACACGAACCTGGAAGTACTGCCAGCCTTGATGCTGGAACAAGGACCGGAATTGGACAGTCCGGAGTACCAAGCCTGGTTGGCGGAGATAGATTCGGGTTCACGCCCCCGGCCGCGGCCACTACCGGTCAAGACCATACCCCCACACCATGCCCAGGTGCGCATGGCGAGTCCGGGAGATATCGCCGAGATATTCGGGGATGTTGAAACAGATGGAAATTTCGTGATCGGCTACACCCGCGAAGGGGATCACCCGGTATGTCTCAACCTGGATAAATTCGTTCAGCGTTCCTCTGGTGTTTTCGGGGCAACCGGCTCGGGCAAATCCTTCTTGACCCGGCTGGTCCTGGCCGGGATCATCCATTACAACCGTGCCTCTGTGCTGGTCTTTGACATGCACAATGAATATGGTTTCGACGACACGGCCTCCGACACGGGTGAGCGGGTGATCGGCTTGAAAACCAAGTTCTCCAGCCGGCTGCGGGTGGTTGGCCTGGGGCAGGGTGCGCAGATCCGCGGCCAGATGCCGGATTTCAACCTGGAGATCGCAATGCGTGACATCCAGCCAGAAGACATCGAGCTGCTCACTCGAGAATTAAACCTGCGCGAAACAACGCCTACTACGTTGGATGCATTGGTGGCTTCTTTTGGCAGGGATTATTGGTTCAAGGAATTCATGGAGATGAAACCCGGTGCTGTCATAGAAGATGAGCAGGGTAAAAGAATCCCTGCACCTGACAGCGTCGAAGCCTGGGCATACCAGGCCGGAGTCCATCCAGAGGCTGCCAAGGGATTGCATTCAAAGTTGGGGCCGTTATTCCGGAAGCCTTATATTGTGGAAAACCCGGCCAGCGATACGATTAGTGAAATTGTTAAATCATTAGATGCCGGCCAGAATATTGTCCTTTCATTTGGTGACCACGATAAAGACCTGGACTATTTGCTAGTTACTAACTTAATTACCCGCCGCATCCGCCAGGCCTGGGAAAAGCGCACCAACGAATACCGGACGAAAGGTGAGCAGGAGCCGCGCCCGCTGGTGATCGTCCTGGAGGAGGCTCACAAGCTGCTCAACCGGGAGATGGCCGCGCAGACGACCTTCAGCACAATTGCTCGCGAGATGCGCAAGTATTACGTCACACTGTTGATCGTCGACCAGCGACCTTCGCAAATCTATGATGAGGTCATGTCGCAGCTCGGCACCCGCATATCCGGTTGGTTGGGTGATGATGATGACATCAGGGCTGTACTCTCCGGCTTAGCCGGCCGCGAAGCTTTGCGGGGCATGCTGGCCCGACTGCAGCCCAAGGAAGAGGTGCTGTTGTTAGGTTGGGGGGTGCCGATGCCCCTGCCAGTTTCCTCGCGGCGTTATAATAAGAAATTCTGGGAGGAATTGTTGGGAAAAGCGGGCGGCAAACGGGGTGAGGCGGAAATATTAGAGGAGTTAGGATTCTAAATGGGTAACAGCGAAAGTCTCCTGTTGGCAACCGGGGAGGGAATCGCTGTCTGCAAACGGATTTCAGGTGACTGGCAGCTGGCGAAACGGGAGCTGCCGGGGTCTTACGTCACCAGCATAACTGCCCATGGATCTTTAATCCTGGCAGGCACACAGGATGGTATCTTCAGGTCAGAAGATGGCGGGGATTCCTGGAAAGCCGTCAACGAGGGGTTGTCGATCCGCTATATCCGCTGGCTTGGCATCCACCCGAACGATTCCCAACGGGTTTTCGCAGGGAGTGAACCCGCGGGAATATTCCTCTCCAGGGATGGAGGGCTATCCTGGGAATCGCGTCCAGAAGTTGTACGATTGAGGGACGCTCAAAGATGGTACCTGCCGTATTCACCGAACGCAGGTTGTGTGCGCGGCTTCGCATTTTCGGACACTCGCTGCTATGCTGCCGTCGAAGTGGGGGGCGCGCTGCTCTCTGACGATGGTGGAGAGACCTGGGCGCTGAGCGGGGCAGAACGATCAGCAAGCATGAATCTGCATTCGGATGTGCACTCGATCGCTATCCATCCAGAGGCCGCCGGGCTGGTGGCAGCGCCGACAGGGGGTGGATTTTTCCTGTCGAAGGATGGCGGTGCAACCTGGGAGAACCGGTATGACAATTGCTACTGCAGGGCCATGTGGTGGGATGTAGCCGATCCTGATCACATGCTCCTTGGGGTGGCTGAAGGGGTGGATCGCAATGGCCGCATCGAGGAAACATTCGATGGCGGGCTTACCTGGCAGGGGTCTGCCACGGGTTTAGCGGTCCCCTGGCCGCGGCACATGGTGGAACGCTTTTTCCAGTTTGGCGATCATTTGCTGGCCATCCTTTCAAACGGTGAGCTGCTGGTGACGGCGCTTGAATCATTAATATGGCGACAATTGCTGCCGGATGTCGGGGAGGTGAAGGCGGCGGCGGTGATCAATAAAAACGAGGTGTGAAGTGGAAGAATTATCCGGGAAAACAGCGCTGATCACGGGAGGGGGAACGGGCATTGGGCGGGGAGTGGCTTTAGCACTTTCGGAGGAAGGCTGCAATGTAGTGGTGTGCGGCAGGCGAAAAGAACCTCTAGAGGAAGTGCTGGGAGTTGTTCAAGCCCGGGGCGGCCGGGGTCTAGCCTTGGTCGCGGATGTATCGCAGGAAGATGACGTCGAGAAAATGGTAAAGTCCTCCCTGGATGAATTCGGCCAGATCGATATCCTGATTAACAATGCGGGCATCGGTGGGGGAGGCTACATCCACAATCATGATCTGCATACCTGGGACCGGGTGATGGCGATCAACCTGCGCGGGCCTTTCCTGACTTCCCGGGCGGTCTTACCGATGATGCGGGAACAAAAAGGGGGTCACATCATCAACATCAGTTCCGAATCGGGTTTAGAGTACTATCAGGGAAACGGTGCCTACGGAGTTTCAAAACATGCCTTGAACGCTTTAGGCGAGTTTATCCAGCGCGAGAACCAGGATTACGGCATCCGGGTGGACACAATCTGCCCTGGGATGGTGATCACTGAGATGACTGAAAATTCACAGGGTCTTGATCACGGCAAGTGCCTCTATCCTGAAGACATCGCCGACCTGGTCTTATGGCTGCTGAGCCGCCGGGAAAACATCAAGATCGGTACCCCAATCTTGATCCAGACGATGGAAAATCCCTGGACCTGAGCTTGAATTTATTCCTGTTTGATCTCATTTCATTGCCAAGGAGGATTGGTAGCTCGGTTTCACGCGTTTTAGCATCACGTTGATCAATGACTAAATTTCTGGAAATCGCCGGTCGCTC